>NZ_KI911560.1:302002-604005 GCF_000515275.1 Methylophilus sp. 5 | reverse complement strand
CTTTTTCGGGGCGGTGCAGGGGTATTTTGCGGGCAAGACCGATTTGGTGATGCAGCGGCTGATTGATATCTGGGGCTCCATGCCAGAACTGTATCTGCTGATTATTTTTGCCTCGATTTTTGATCACAGCCTGTTGCTGCTGTTTGGCCTGTTGTCTCTGTTTGGCTGGATCAACCTGTCAGACTATGTGCGTGCAGAGTTTTTACGCAATCGGCAGTTGGAGTATGTGAAATCTGCCAGGGCGCTGGGTTTATCCAATACGCAAATTATCTGGCGCCATATTTTGCCTAACAGCCTGACGCCGGTGATTACCTTTTTACCATTTCGCATGAGTGCGGCCATTATGGCGTTGGCCAGTCTCGACTTTCTCGGCTTAGGCGTGACTGCACCTGCACCCAGCCTGGGGCAGTTGCTGCTGCAAGGCAAAGAAAATCTCGACGCCTGGTGGATCGCGCTCTCTTCTTTTAGTGTGTTAGTGCTCACATTGCTACTACTGACTTTTACCGGCGAGGCCTTGCGTAATGCGCTGGATACCCGTATTTCTGACGCCAGACAAGGCGGCACACTGTCATGACACAAGCCTTATTATCCATTGAAAATTTTAGCGCGCGTTTTGACCAAAAGACCGTGGTTGAACAACTTAACCTGGCCATACATAGCGGTGAGCGGCTAGCGCTGGTAGGGGAGTCTGGTTCTGGCAAAACAGTGACGGCGCTGTCCATTTTAAAACTGGTAGAGGCGGCGCAGCTCAGTGGCAAAATCGTGTTTAACGGCGATGATTTACTGCAAAAATCTGCCCGCGATATTCAGCGTGTGCGCGGTGCCGACATTGCCATGATTTTTCAGGAGCCGATGACAGCGCTCAACCCCTTATTCACCATTGGTGAGCAGATTGTGGAAACCATCATCACCCACCAGGCGTTGTCACGTGCTGAGGCGACTCAAAAAACGCTGGCCTTGCTCACGCGCACAGGCATCCGCCAGCCAGAAAAAAACATCAATAGTTATCCGCACCAACTGTCAGGGGGGCAGCGGCAACGCGCCATGATTGCCATGGCATTGTCGTGCAAACCCAAGCTGCTCATTGCCGACGAACCAACCACCGCGCTGGATATGACGATCCGTGCCCGCATCGTCAAGCTGTTGATTGAGATTCAGGAGGCAGATGTACGTGATAATGGCGAGCAGGGCATGGCGATTTTGCTCATTACGCACGACCTCAATCTGGTACGCAAATTTGCCCATAGAGTGGCGGTGATGGAACGTGGCCGCCTAGTAGAAACCGCCGATACGCAAACCCTGTTTGCGCAACCCCGGCACCCTTATACCATCAAGCTCATTAACAGTATTCCCGAGCGCAATGTACTGCCAGTGGCTGCCGAGGCCAAAACGTTGCTTGAGGCGCGCAAGCTGCGCGTGGAGTATCCATTGCCACGCAAAGGTTGGCGTGGCCTGTTTCAGTCTCACAGCTTTACCGCCTTGCATGGCGCAGATGTCACCTTGCGTGAAGGCGAAACCGTGGGCATTGTTGGCGAGTCAGGGTCGGGTAAATCTACTTTGGCGCAGGCCGTGCTTAATTTGATCAAAGTTAAGTCGGGCAGTATAGAAGTCGATGGCGCACCGCTGTATCAACTAAGCAAGCGCTTGCAGCGTGAAATGCGGGCCAGGTTACAAGTGGTTTTTCAGGACCCGTTTGGATCGTTATCGCCGCGGCAAACCATACGCCAGATTGTCGGCGAAGGCTTGGCGTTGCATTTCCCTGCGTTGACCGCTGAAGAGCGCTATACACGTATTGTGCAGGTGTTGTCTGAGGTCGGCTTGAGTGCACAAGTGCTGGATTCTTACCCACATGAATTTTCTGGCGGCCAGCGGCAACGTATTGCCATTGCGCGGGCGTTTGTGCTGTCACCCAAGGTGGTTATTCTCGATGAGCCTACCTCTGCGCTGGATGTGTCTATCCAGAAACAGGTGCTCGAACTGCTGGTCAGTTTGCAGAAAAAGTTTGGCCTGAGTTATCTGCTGATTAGCCATGACCTGACCGTGATTCAGGCATTGGCACACCGTGTGTACGTACTCAAAGATGGCGAAATTATCGAGTCTGGCGAGACTGAGCAGATCATACAAGCGCCACAACATCCTTATACGCAATCACTGGTGCAAGCCTCGCTCTAATCAAGATTACAACCTTATGTCTATTCGATTCAATCTTCCCCTCTTGCCTTGGGCCTTGCTCATGGTGCTGTCTTTCGTGACGGGTGTCTTGCTGCCTATGGATAGTGCTTTGTCGGCGCATGCCGTGGCCCAGTTTGGCGAGCCCAAATATCCGGCTGATTTTAAACATTTTGACTATGCCAACCCGAATGCACCCAAGCGCGGGCAGATTCGGTTTGCGGTCATTAGCCAAAACAGCGGCTTTGATAAATTGAACCCGTTTAGCCTCAAAGGCAAACCGGCGCCTGGCCTGATTGAGCAGATGTTTGAAACGCTCACCGTGTATAGCCTGGATGAAATCAATACCCAGTATGGTTTGCTGGCCGATGATATCAAGCTGGCGCCTGACTTTAGCGCGGTGACGTTTCACATTAATCCGCTGGCGAAATTTTCCAATGGTGATCCGCTCACAGCCAAAGAGGTTAAGTATTCGTTTGAGACGCTGACAAGTCCAAGCGGGAACCCGCGTTTTAAGGCTTATTTTGCAGAGATTAAAGCGGTCACCATGATTGATGCACACACCGTGCTTTTTGAGTTTAAACGCAAGGGCCGCGATTTGTCGTTTGTGGCGGGCAGCCTGCCAGTGTTTTCACCCAAGTGGGGCTTGCAGCCGGATGGCAGCCGCGTGCCTTTTAATAAAATCGGGCTTGAGGCGCCTATTACCTCCGGCCCTTATGTGATTGAGCGCGCCGTCAGCGGCCAGGCGGTGACTTATCGTAGAAACCCAAACTACTGGGGTGCCAATATCCCGGCCCGGCGCGGCACCTATAACTTTGAGCGTGTGGTGTACCGCATTTATAAAGATACCGACACTATGGTGGCAGCCTTGCGCGCCGGAGACTTTGATTTTTTGAGTGAAAACAAAATGCGCTATTGGTGCTGCCAGTATATCGGCAAGCGTTTTGACCAAGGCGAGCTGGTGAAAGCGCTCGTGCCGCACCAAAACCCGGTGGCCATGAACGGTTGGATTGTGAATTTGCGTCGCGAAAAATTTAAGGATGCTCGCGTGCGTCAGGCCTTGAATTACGCCATGGATTTTGAGTTTATGAACCAGAAAATCTTTGATAACGAGTTCAAACGTGTGAATAGCTACTTTGCCTACAGCCCGTTGGCGGCAACAGGTGTACCAAGTGCCGAAGAACTGGCGATTCTGGAACCTTATCGACAGCAGTTACCGGCCGAGGTATTTGGCCCTATGCTGCAACAACCGAATACCACCCCGCCTGGCAGCGTGCGCCAAAGTCTGACCAAGGCATTGGCGCTGCTTGGGCAAGCAGGTTGGCATAATCGCGATGGTGTGTTGCGTAACGCTAAAGGTGAGCCTTTTGTCATCGAGGTTACGTTTGCTAACCGCGGCCAGACACCTTATATGGATCCGGTATGCCTGAACATGACAAAGCTGGGGATGATTGTCGTCAAGCGCGTTTCTGATGCCGCTACGGCACGTAGCCAGATGAATAAGTTTGATTATGACTATACGACGATTGCGTTACGCGAGGGCAGGATGCCTGGCGCCGAGCTTTGGCGCAATTTTAATAGCCAGGATGCAGATAAACCAGGTGCTGAGAATCTGATTGGCGTGAAGTCAGCCGTGGTGGATGCGCTGATCCAGAAACTACTGAATGCAGACAGCCAGCACGCACTGGAGGTGGCCGCGCATGCACTTGATCGCGTGTTAATACACAGCCATTACGTGATTCCGTGGCGCTATCTCACCAAGCATTATCTTATCTATCACCACCGGTTGCAGCGGCCTGAAGTGCTGCCCAAATATTACGGCGCGCAAGAGTGGGCACTGGCCTATTGGTGGGATAGCGATGCAGCCAAAAAGTAAACGCCGCAAAAATAAAAGTATGGTGATGCCGTGCGGCTCACCCACATACAACCCGTGACTGCGCAGGCCGTTTGCCCGCGCACCCCAACATCAGGAGCATGATATGACACAAACTAGCACTAGACAGGCGCAACATGATATTGCGCCTATTTTTACCGACCGCTGGTCGCCGCGTGCCTATACCGGCGACACCATTGATGACACCACCTTGCTCAGCCTGTTTGAGGCCGCGCGTTGGGCACCTTCGGCCAATAACTCCCAGCCCTGGCGCTTTATCTATACCAAGAATGGCTCTGCGCACTGGGGCGATTTGTTTGCTTTACTCAACGAAAACAACCAGCGCTGGGTCAATCGTGCAGCGGTGCTGATTGCTCTGGTGTCTAAAAAAACGCATGTGCGTCCAGGTGAAACAACGCCATCGCCATTAAAAAACCATTCTTTAGATGCCGGTGCGGCATGGGCCAGCCTGGCTTTTCAAGCCTATCAGCTTGGTTGGCATACGCGTGCTATTGGTGGTTTTAACCGCGATGCCGCGCCAGACGTATTAGGCGTGCCAGAGGGCTATCAGGTAGAAATTTTGATCGCGGTGGGCAAGCAGGCGGATAAGTCGGTGTTGCCCGAAGACTTTCATGAACGCGAGCAACCTACGCCTAGACAACCTGTCGAAAAGTTTATTGCCGAAGGGAAGTTTAGCTTCGCTGAATAATCATTTCACGGGAGCATCATCATTGTGTCTTCATTCTGCGAATACTTTATGCACCATGCCCTGCGCGTAGGCCGCCAGGCATGGCCTGCGTGCCGCCCCAATCCGCCCGTGGGTTGCGTATTGGTGAAAGAGGGCAGAGTGGTTGCTAGCGGCTATACCCAGCCGCCTGGCAAGCATCATGCAGAAGCCATGGCGCTTGCCAGAGTTGCAGGTGATTTGTCTGAGGTGACGGCCTATGTGACGCTGGAGCCGTGTGCATTTCATGGCAGAACGCCATCGTGTGCACAAGCGCTGGCGGCCAGTGGTATTAAACGTGTGGTCATCGCCACGCTGGATCCTGACCCTCGCAATGCGGGTGCTGGTGTTGAAATCCTCAAGGCCGCAGGTGTTGAGGTGATTGTCGGCGTACTTGAGCAGCAGGTGCTTAAAGAGATAGGCGGCTATCTGCTTGTGCCATATAGCGCCAACCGTCAGTTAATAGAAAAATATCGGTTTGGATACTGATGCCCAATTCTTAATGAAGCATGCGTGCAGACGTCTGGCTGCCTACTGTAGTTGTAATAACAACACTTGCAACATGGTAAATGTTGATTAATCAACAATACTGTTGCTTTTTTGAGGCTGTCTGCTGATGAGTGGCATTCTTTGTATGTTTAATTGTGCTTAATATTCAGTAGGATAGGATTTTATTCTCCTTTTTTGTTCTGCGCCAACAGTTGGCATGGAACATGCAAATAATGCTTTGTAGATATTTGCAACGGGCAAGCACAGGCTGCTTGCACAACGAAGGAGAAACATAATGGCTAATCAATTTTATTGGCAATTACCCACGGCTGGCGATGCGCGCTATGGCAATGCCACCAAACAGCGCCGTGGTGAAGCCTCGGATCCAAACTATCCCGTCTTTGGCAACGGTGTGACTGACCCGCGCCGTAATGCGTTCAGCTATTTTGACTACATTCACCAGGTCACCAAAGCGGCTGATCTCTCAGGCTTTAATGGCATTTTTATTCCTGATCATCCGCAGGGCGAAGAGCCCTGGATTGTAGCCGGTTATGTGGCACGCAGTACACAACGCCTAAAATTACTCACCCAGTTTGATGCTTCGCGCGGCTCTGCTGTTTACGCCGCCAAAAATGCCGTGAGTTTTCAGCGATATACCGGCGGCCGCTTTGCCTGGCATATCACTGAAGGCAGCAGCGACGAGCATACCCGCAAGCAATTGGGCGATTTTGTGCCTAAACAAGATATTTTGGCGCGTATTGATGAGTTTATTACAGTGGCCAAAGGCGTGTTAACGACCTTCCCGTTTAATTTTGTTGGCCGCTTTTTTGAGGTACAAGATGGCGGTTTTCAGGGGCCGTTGTCTGACCGCGAGGTGCCTGGCATTTATTTAGGGGGCAATAGCGCTGCGCAAGTTGCGTTATCCGCCAAGCATGCCGATGTGCATGTGCTGGATGCCGTGAGCCATGATGCCCTTGCGCAACAAATCGCCGATTACCGCAAAGCGGCAGCAGGGCGTGCAGTCGGGTTTGCTTTACGCATTGATGTGCTTGCCCGTGAAAGCCGTGACGAAGCGTTGGAAGATGCCAAGCGTTTTCTTGCCCAAACCGGCGCGGACATTCCTGCAGATGATACGCCATTGTTGTGGCCAGGCTTTTCTGAGCAGCACACCGGTGCGCAGGCTTCATTAATTGGTAGTTATGACGAAGTGGCCGCTGCATTGGCAGACTACGCGCAGCTGGGCGTGACGCAATTTGTGCTGGCGGCAGTGCCGCATTTTGAAGAGGCTTATCGTGTAGGCACGCATGTGTTGCCGCTGGTGCGCCAGTTAACTAACCCTGCGCACAAGCAAGCCGCATAAGTATTCATAAGGAGAAAAGAATGAGCATAGATGTTTTTTGGAGGATTCCAACCCATGGTGAACCCGGTTCACATCGCGCACGTGATCCGTTTCGCGGCGACTGGTTTCCCGGCAACGATAACAAAACGCTGAGTGGGCTGGGCGGTGGTGGTGACGATGGTTTTACCTACATCGACTATCTGGCAGAGATCGCGCGTGCCGCTGAAATTTCTGGCTTTCAGGGGGGCTTGATTCCTTCTTTCCCTAACACCGATGAGCCATGGGTGATTGCTGCATTTTTGGCGCGTGAGACTAAGAACTTCCGCTTTATGATCCCTTTCCAACCAGGCTTTCTTAACCCGGTGGTGGCTGCACGCATGACTGCCAGCTTGCAACGAGCCACCGGCGGCCGTGCGCTGTATAACGTCATTACCGGTGGCGGTGGCCCGTCACAGTTGTGGTGGGGAGACCCGGTCAAGCACGACGACCGTTATGGCCGTACCACCGAGTTTTTAGACGTACTTAAAGGCATCTGGGCGGGTGGCCCGTTCTCTTACAATGGCCAGTTTTACCAGGTGGAGGATGCCGGCTTGCCTGACCCGCTGTCTAAAGAAGAATATCCGGAAATTTATTTCTCCGGCTCTTCTGATGCGGCGCTGGCGTCGGCCTCCAAACATGCCGATTACTATTTGTCATGGCTGGAACCTTTGGATTTAATCAAAGAGAAATTCGCCCGAGTGAAGGAACGTACTGATCACCTGGGTCGCAAGATCAAGTGCTCCATTCGTGTGGATATTGTCGCGCGCCCAACCGAGGAAGAAGCCTGGCGTGAAGTCAGCCGTGGCTTTGAGAATATCCCCAAAGAAGTGCTGGACCGCTACAAAGCACAAAATGCTGGCGATTCTGTCGGCGCCAACCGCCAACGTGGCCTGCGTCCACAGACCATTAACAGCTATAAGGACTTTATCCTCTCACCCAATATCTGGACGGGTTTCAGCCTGCTCCGTGGTGGCCAGACGTTGGGTATTGTTGGTAGTTATGAGAATGTGGCGGCCAGGCTGGATGAGCTGGTGCAGCTCGGCACGGATGCCTTTATTTTGGCCAGTACTCCGCACCTCGAAGAAGCTTACCGTGTAGGCGAAGAAGTGTTGCCGCTGGTGCGTGGCAAATCAGGTGCAAGTAACTTGCGCGCTGTCGCTTAACTCTGTTTGTTCGCAAAACCCTCATGTACTGGCTACATGCGGGCTTTAGCCTAGCAGTGCGGACAGAATTACCATCACAAAGTCATGAGCGCCAAACAAATTGTAGATGCCAATTACCGGTTTATCGCCGCTTATCAGGAAATTAACGTCAGAATTGCGCAGCGCCAGCAAGCGCTCGCACTATTCGTAACGCTGACTGTCAGCTTGTTGGCGGCGTTAGTGGCTTTGAAGCCAGGTGCAGGGGCTAGCCCGTTACCAATCGAATGGCTGGTACTTGGTTTTCCATTGGCCTCTATCTGCCTGGCTTTTCTGAGCTACAAAGCCGAGCGCGCCATTACTAACTTGCGCCAGTTTCTTTCAGAGCTTGAGCAGCTTGAAAATGCCAATGAAAGTTTGCCAAGTTATAACACCGACCCTAGGTGGGCGCTGGAGGCGAATAAAGCAAGACGCTTTCAGGCATTTGCCGCCGTCGCTTTGGTTGCGGGCAATCACGCCATGGGTTTGGGTGCTGTGATTAAAATCTATCCTGATCGCATCGCAGAGCATCCGGCGATTGTTTGGCTGACTGTGATCGCTGCCTTGATCGCTTTAGTCGCTTTGTTATGGATTCCACGTTGGAGTTATCGACCTAGTTGAATGTGAGGACGCAGATGAACATTGCCACGATAGAGTCGTATTACTCAGCGAGGGCAACAGAATATGATCGTGTTTATTTAAAACCGGAGCGTCAGTCAGATTTAAGAGAAATTGAGCGCTGGTTACCAACTGTGTTTAAGGGCTCGAGCATGATTGAAATTGCTTGCGGCACTGGCTATTGGACGCAATTTTTAGAGCCCGTTGTTTGCGAGTTGGTCGCGATTGATACTTCGCCTGAGACACTCGCGATTGCGAGTACACGTATCTCGGCTTCACATGTGCAATTTATGATTGGTGATGCGTATCGACCAGCCGTTAGTCCAGGCCATTTTTCTGCTGCTTTTGCCGGGTTTTGGCTTTCTCACGTGCCGCGTGAAAATCTTGGCCTATTCCTAAATACACTCCATCAGGCATTGCTGCCAGGCGCACGTGTTGTCTTTTTGGATAATCGATATGTTGAAGGTAGTAGCACGCCAATCAGCGAGCAAGATGCATGGGGAAATACTTATCAAATCCGCCGTTTGGAAGATGGCACCGCCCATCGCATTTTGAAAAACTTTTTCACAGAGCAGGAGCTACGTAGCGCCGTCAGCTTTTCAGCTATACAGTTTGAATTTCATACTTGGCAACATTTTTGGGCGTTCGAGTATGTGCTGTTCTAACGCTCGCATCTATAGTTCTGTTCTTGTCGCCAATTTTTGGTTATCTAAAAGTGTTTAAGTTTCCAGGAGATTTATCAAATGTCCAATCGTCCACAATACACCGCAAACGACTTTCACCCGGAAGCGCTACGCCTGTTTGATAAGCTGGTGCATGGGGATATAGACCGGCGTGAATTTCTATCCAGCGCGACCCGCTTTGCTGGTGCGTTTACGGCAGTGGGCTTGCTCGAAGCCTTGAGCCCTCAGTTTGCATATGCCGAGAAAGTTGCAGGTAATGATCCGCGCTTGCAAACACAAACCATCGAACTTCCTTCGGCCAAAGGCTATGGCAAAGCCAAGGGCTATCTGGTCAAGTCAGCTAAAGTCAGCGGGCCGTTGCCAGCGGTGTTGGTCATTCATGAGAACCGGGGCTTGAATCCACACATTGAAGACATCGCACGCCGTTTGGCGCTGGAAAATTTTATTGTGTTCGCGCCGGACGCCTTGTTTCCGTTGGGTGGTTATCCAGGTAATGAAGACGCGGCGCGTGAGTTGTTCAAGCAATTAGAGCAGCCCAAGGTGCATGAGGATTTTATGGCTGCTTTTGATTGGCTGAAACAACTACCAGAGAGTAATGGCAAGGTGGGCGTGATTGGTTTTTGCTATGGCGGCGGTATTGCCAATCTCCTGGCTACGCGCTTGCCAGGGTTGGCTGCGGCGGTGCCTTTTTACGGCAGCGCACCGCCGCTGGAAGCTGTGCCTGCGATCAAATCACCGTTGTTGATTCATTTTGCCGAGCAGGATGAACGCGTCAATGCCAGTTGGCCACCTTATGAGCAGGCACTTAAATCTGCGGGTAAAGCGTATCAGGCTTATCAATATGCGGGCACCCAGCATGGCTTTAATAATGATACAACGCCGCGTTATGATGCCGCCGCCGCGAGCCTGGCCTGGCAACGTAGCATAGATTTTTTTAACCAGTACTTGAGGCAGCCTGCATAAATAAAAGCGGCCCCCATACGGGGCTGGTGGAATAATGAAAAAGTGGGCATTTGCCCACTTTTTTGTTTGTGTGATTAGCTTCTGCCTAAAAAGTCCTGTTTGCCTACATCCACACCAATATGCCTCAAAACGGCATAGGCGGTGGTGAGGTGAAAGTAAAAATTGGGCAAAATGTTATTCAGCAGATGCGACAAGCCCTGCACCACGCGCACTTCAGTGCCGCGAGGGATAGAAATCTCTTTGAGTTCCTGACCATCAATCTGGCTTGCTTCCAGGCCTGTCAAAAAGTCGATAGAGGCGTTGATTAAGGCTTGATAGTCGGCGATGGTGGTGAGCGGTAGGTCAAACTTTGGCGGTGGCAAACCAGCCAGCCTGGCAGAGTAGCTGGTGGCATGGTCTGCCACACGTTGTAGTTGGCGGCCAAAGGTAAACATGTTTGGGTATAAACGTGTTTCTAGCAATACGCTTTGTTCTATCTTTTTGTCTGCGGCAAATGCTGCGGCTTTATCCAGAATGTGAGATAGATTGCCAAGGAATTTAATAAAAGTGGGAACGGATAATTGATACAGGGATGTGCTCATTTTAAATCACCATATAGTTGGGTTGGGTTGATATTCGGTTTAGGCTCAGGCAACGGCCAGGTGCCCTTTGGATTGCAGTGAAAATAGTCGCGCATATAAGCCGTGAAGGGCGAGTAACTCAGCATGGCGGCCACGTTCAATAATATGGCCATGTTGTAATACCAGAATAATGTCTGCGCTCATCACGGTGCTTAAACGATGCGCGATGATGATGGAGCTGCGGCCAGACACCAATTGCTGCAGGCCTTGTTGCACCAGGTGCTCGGATTCCGAATCCAGTGCGCTGGTAGCTTCATCGAGAATAATCAGTTGCGGGTCTTTTAAAATCGCGCGTGCGATGGCCACCCGCTGCTTTTCACCACCTGAGAGTTTGATGCCACGCTCGCCAACGCGGGTTTCATATTGGTCATCCAGGTGTTGGATAAACTCATCTGCATGCGCTGCTAATGCTGCGGCAATCACGTCCTGATTAGTGGCGCCGGGGCGGGCAAAGGCAATGTTTTCGCCTATGCTGTCGTTAAACAGGGCGACATCTTGCAACACCACGCCCATCACGGCGCGTATGCTGCGTTGCTGGTAATCACGCAGGTCTATGCCGTTAATCAGGATACGGCCTGCAGTCGGGTCATAAAAGCGCATCAGCAGTTTGACGATGGTGGTTTTGCCACTGCCGCTGGTGCCAACCAGTGCCAGCGTCTGGCCTGCATTGAGGTGAAATGATACTTGCTCCAGCGCGCTGATTTCTTTGCCCGGGTAGCGAAAAGTCACCTGGTCAAAAGTGATGGTTTGCAATTGCTCCAGCACGATAGCATCTGGTTTGTCGCGGTGTTCTGCTTCTACGTCCAGCAGTTCTACCAACCGCTCGGCACTACTCTCGATTTCGCTGGCCTGGTTCACTTGTCTGGCAATCGGGCCTATGGTACTGATCAGGCTTTGGCTTAAAGTAAGCACCAGCAGAATATCGCCAGTGGTATACGCGCCGTTGAGTGCGCCGTTCACCGTGAGCGCCACCGCTGCAAACACGCCAAACGTATTTACCACATTCAGGCCTTGCTCTGAGCGCCATTGTGTTTTGTGCAGGTTGTCACGCACCACGCGCCATTCGGCCTGGGTAGTGTCATAGCGTTGTTTCACCGCAGGCTCGCCGCCAAAGCTGCGCACCGTGGCAATGTTGCCCACCATTTCGGCCAGTAGCCCGGTCATGCGGCCAGCCAGGGCCTGCCAGCCGCGGCGATACTGGTGCGTCCAGCCCACCGTGCGGTAAGACACCCAAAAATTAATCGCCAGCACCACCAACATGATCACCCCGACCACGGGTGCCTTGATCAACAACACGGTGATGATAAACAGCATTTGCAAAATGCCTGACAGCGTACCTTCGGTCAGCGAAGACAGCCACATGGTGATGCTGGTGATGGTGCCGAAGCGATCCATGATTTCGCCGACACGGGTTTTTTCAAAGTAGTCGATAGATTTTTGCGTCATGTTATCGAACACGCGCTGGCGAAAAGTGCTCACCGTATCCAGCCACAAGTCATCGGCCTGCTTGTTCTGAATCGCACCAAAAATCACCACGCCCAAGCGCAAAGCGAAAAAGATAGCTAGCAATACAGTCACGCTCCAGGTGGCTTGCTGCCGGGTAATGGCGCCTGACAACAAATGCGAAATCACATCAACGATCATTTTGTATAAATACGGGGTGGCGGTATTAATCAATCCCAATGCGGTGCCGACTAACATCACCCCAATCACTTTCCCTTTGTATTCGGGAATAAACTGAATGGCACGCCATACGTTTTGCATAATTCACTCTCTATTCTTTCGCAAAAATCAGAGTTGTCCCTGATCCAACTTAAAAGCTAATCAAACTTCGTGCCATGATTTTTTATAATGAAAACAACAGGCTGCGGCGCTGCAATCAATCGCTGTGTTGCTAATCAAACAGGAGATGTCTGCCGGCTGTTTGGTTGGCAGCACCGGGCTTGTGTTGAACTATGCGTTGTTAGTTGCTGGTTCAGCCATGCAAGTCAATCGATGATGGGCCGATGGCGCTCAAATGGGCGCTATATACTTGACGTAACCATTTGTATTCGAAAGAATTAACTTTATTATTTTTTGTGACGTTAATTTAGTCATTGTATCGCCGATTATTTTTTTGGAGGGCAGCATGATTAGTCGTGAACAATTAAGAATACAAAAACTTCACTCGCTAGGTCTGCTAGACTCTGAGCCGGAAGATTTTTTTGACACGATCACGCGCGTGGCTTCTATCATTCTTGATAGCCCTATCTCTCTGATTTCACTGGTGGATGAGCACAGGCAGTGGTTTAAGTCTAAACATGGGATTGATGCCACAGAGACCGCGCGTGATATTTCTTTTTGTACGCATGCGGTTGAGAGTGATGAGCAGCTGATTGTTGAGAATGCGCTGGACGACGCGCGTTTTTCTCAGAATCCACTGGTGGTCAATTCGCCCAATATTCGATTTTATGCCGGTATCCCCATCAGGAGCCTGGATGGATATGCATTAGGCACGCTTTGTGTGATTGATAATGAGCCTAAAAAACCGACGCAAAAGGAGCTGGCTGCGCTGAATGACCTGGCACATCTGGCGACGCGAGAATTGCAGTTTCGGGAGCGCATGCTGGAAGCCAAACGCTCTATTCAATCTTCAGAAAGCAAGTTTAAAACCCTGTTTGAAAATGCGGCGATTGGCATTTCCATGGTTAAACCCAACGGTAGCTGGCTGGAGGTGAATGAAGAGTTGTGCCGCATTGTCGGTTATTCAAAACAGGCGTTGTCAGCGTTGACGTTCCAGGATATTACTTTTCCGGTAGATTTAAACACAGACTTGAATTTGCTCGACCAACTGGTTGCCGGTAAGTTAGATCGCTATCAGCTGGAAAAAAGATATGTGAAGCAGAGTGGTGAGCCAGTGTGGGTTGAGTTAACAGTCACCAAGCAATTAACCGCCAATGGCGACCTTGATTATTTTGTGGCGATTGTCAAAGATATACAAAGTGCAAAAGAAACAGAAGCTGCCCTGGCACTGCTGCGCAAAACACTGGAAGAAAAAGTCAGCCAGCGTACCGAAGAGCTTAAGCAGGCAAATAAATCCATGCTGGTGGCGTATCAGGAGAAAATTGCTTCGGAGCAATTGTTGCAAAATGCCGAGCTGGAGTTGCGCACCATTTTAGATAATGCCAATGACGCTTATGTGTGCATGGACGCTGATGGCATTGTGAAGGCCTGGAACAAACAGGCCGAGCACATTTTTGGCTGGGCCGATGAAGAGGCGATTGGCCGCAAACTGGATAAGCTGATTATCCCCAATGAGTTGCAGCAGGCACATCAGGCTGGCATGCGGCGGTTTGCGCTGGAAAAGCAATCAGACATGATGGGTAAGCGCATTGAGCTCGAAGCTATACGTAAAGATGGTGTGCGTATTCCGATTGAGTTACAGGTGAATGTGCTCGAGATCAATGAGCAGATGCTGTTTACTTCGTTTTTGCGCGATATTACGGATAGAAAACAGCTTGAAAGCCTGTTGAAAAACGAAGCGCGTAACGACCCCTTAACCGGCCTGCCCAACCGCCGCAAGCTGGAGGAGATTTTGCCAGTGGCGGTGCAGCGCGCCCGGGCGAATCAAACCATGCTGTCTATTTTGTTTGTTGACCTCGATGGTTTTAAGTTAATCAATGATACTTATGGCCACAATGTTGGCGATATGTTGCTGCGTGAAGTTGCGAACAGAATCGACAAGTCGACGCGGCAGTCAGACACGGTGGCCCGTTATGCGGGGGATGAATTCATCATTGTGCTGGAAGGGGTTAGCCAGGTGGCTGATACCAGCAGAATTGCTGAAAAAATCTTGCATGCGATCTCTGAGCCGTTCCACTTTAACCAGATTACCTTAAATATGACCGTCAGCATTGGCATTGCCTGCTATGACAGCGATAGTTCAAAAGAGACACAGCCCGCCGAGTTGATCCGGCAAGCGGATAAAGCCATGTATACCGCAAAACGCAACGGGAAAAATGGTGTGTTTATGGTTGAGACAGGCTAAGCTGCCATTTGCCCTTAAGCTGGGCCAGTACTCGTTTTTGGCGGTTCAGTATGTTTACATGTGCAAATAAACCACATTGTGCGTTGCATGCGCGTATATTGGTTTAAAACCCTCTCAAAACCCCGCCTTAATGTTCTCCTCGGTGTCGTTTTACGAGGCCGCTTACATCTTAAGCAATTGTCTTTTGTTGTCGCTTTAAGCTTCTCTCTCGTGCTTCCCTAGTATTCTTTACTTCAGCGGCATGCGTTTGTAGTCGTCTAGATTTACAACGTAACACGCAGTACGCGTGGGCGTCTTTGTGGCTGCTTTATTCATCCCTGACTCGTCCCGTCTTAAAGACATAAAGGAGCACGTCATGGATAGAAAAGTCTTTTTTAGTGATGGCGGTATTATCATCAGCGATAGCCGTTTTATTGCAAGCGGTTATATATACAACATACGGGACATTATTTCCGCCAGACAAGCGGTGATTAAGCCGCCAAGAGCGCTAGCCTTGTTCAGCATCTCCATCGGATTGCTTTTTTTGCTCAACGAAGGCAGGTTATTTGTGGTGGGCGGTTGCGCGATTGCGCTTGGGGTGATGACCTGGATATTTACCAGAACGACTTATGCCGTGATGTTAAAAACCGCCACCGGTGAGCATGCCGTGTTGCGCGACAGAAACAGTGGCTATGTGGCGCAGGTGATTCAGGCGCTGGATGCCGCACTGGTTAATCGAGGTGACGCATCGCTTGAGTCAGTAATGCGTGAGTCGGCTAAAGCACCGGGTAGCGTGCTTAATACAGAGTTTGCACACATGGCACCCACGTTGATTGAGTAATGCCATCACGCGTTACTCATCTTCGCTAAAGGCACCGTGAAAGTCTATCAGCTCAATGACGCCTTTTGCCCGCATGTGGCCGATAAAGCCACTGCCTTCTTTGGTGAGCTGGCTAGTCTGCGATTGCCTGCCTTCGCGAATGTCGCCATTGGCCCTTAACGGGCGGCGAAATATCTGTTGATGAAACCTGAGTGAGGCTTCGCCCAGGCCTTTGTGCTTGCATTTTTCCAAGTCCAGCACGGTGACCAGGTAACTCTCGGCGCCTTGAAAGCCCTTGCTAAACTGTAAGTCAATCACGCCTAGCTGCTCGCTGCCTTGTAACACCATAATTTCTTCACCCGTCTCATTGAGTCTGAGGCTGTACGTCTGGCCATCTTTGGCTAGAAATTCTTGTTGATGCATATGGGTATCCCCTGAAGAGCGCCGGTACGAACGCAGATGTTATTTAAAATGAGTATAGCGGTTGTGGTAACCGGTCATGCCTCAATTAATTGTTATTTATGGTTAATTATTGAAATGGTTGTGTTAATATTTTATTCATTGATCACAATGGAGATGCGCTATGGAAGAAGCAATCTATTTCAGCCATCAAGGCGTCAGCGTTAGCAATAGTCGCTTTATTGTTAATGGTAAAGCTATCGCCATCAAAAGTGTCACCACCATAGAGCGCAGAATACTCAAGCCGCAACTTGGCTTTGCTCGCATCTGCATATTGGGTGGCTTGCCACTGTTGTTCGGTAGCGGCAGTTTACCGTTAGTAGGTATTTTTTCGATTATTTATGGCGGCGTGCTGTGGTTTTTAGCCACGCCCAGATACTCCATCGTCATCCACACCCCTGCAGGCGAGCATCAGGCCTTAATCAGTGAAAACAGTTTGGACGCAGAAAATGTGCTCACCGCCTTGAATGTTGCAATCGCTTTACGGGGGGATGTGGGCTATGGCGCTGATGCGTAGTTTTGTGTTAATAGCGTTTCAATCATCTGTTTTTACTAAGCTCACAGCGTTACATATGACATTTTAAAGTGATGAACATATTATTTCTTTTGCCGCCGCTTATTGTGTCTTTAAATAGTCAGGCTCAGGAGCGTATAGAGCCCCCTCAGTGGCTTATCAATAAGATGGATGTCTATCAAAAATCACAGCCTTATATCAAGGCACAGTTAACCCAATATCAAGGGAAAGTTGCATGGTATATCCCGCCTAGGTGCTGCGATATTTCAAGTGAGTTATACGATGAGTCAGGAGGGTTAATATGCCATCCTGACGGTGGATTGGCAGGAGCAGATGGCAAGTGCCCATCGTTTGGGCGAGGCAAACAATAGCCTTAATGTGGGGCTGGCTAGGTTGAATAGACGCAACCTGGCATGACTTAAACTGATTGAATGGCTGCTGCTTCAGCAGCCATTCAACGATACAGTCCAGATTGACATCAGACGCCACACTTTTTAGCCCGCAAGTTTCTGCTCCAACGCTTTTAAGCGTGCTTCCAAGGCGGCAATTTTCTTATCCCGCTCCTGGATCACTGGTATGACCTCTTCTGCGTTCAAAAGCTTGGGGATATGCTTATGGCAATTGGCATCCCAGGCTGTGATCGTAAACACAACCACACGCTCAACCTTTGCCGCGTCATCTGGTGATGAGACGCGTGCGATTAAAGCATTGTCGCCAGTGACGATTTTTGCCTCGCCCCAGATTTTTACGCGCTGTGCATTGGCATAATCCATCAAAAATAGCTGCGCTTTAGGATTCTCATCCAAATTGCCCGCCGTGATGTATTGCTTGTTGCCGGCATAATCGGCAAAGGCCAGCGTTTGCTCGTCGAGCACACGCAAAAAACCACGTGGGCCGCCACGATGCTGCATATAAGGCTGCCCCTGTGCATTGGCGGTGGCGATGTACATACTGGTTTGTGCTGCGATAAACTCGGCCAGTATCGGCGTCACACGAGACTCCCAGCCGCGTGTTTGTTCAAACTTCGCATAGCCAGCTCTTGACCCATTTTGCGCTTGTCTGGCTTTGACCGCTGGAGTGAACACGATATCGCTGGGTGATGCTAATGTTGAGGCTAAATGCGCAGTCATGATTTTCTCCCTGGTTTGTTTACTCATGGCCAAATGTTAGTCAATAATAGGCGTGAGAAAAACGTGGCTAGCCGCAATACATTATTTCGCCCAGAGAAATATGGCAGAAATACTATAGGAGAAATATTATTGACCAGTTTCACTTAATGCGTGTGTTTGCCAGCGTTGCCGAAGAGGGCGGATTTGCTGCAGCCTCGCGCAAGCTTGATCTTTCACCCGCCGCGGTAACGCGCGCAATTGTGGCGCTGGAAGAGCAGCTTGGCGCCAGGCTATTACAAAGAACCACGCGCCATGTGCGCTTTACCGATGCTGGTCGCCAGTATTACGACAATGTGCGGGCCATTTTGGTCAGCATTGCAGAGGCGAATGACGCTGTTGCCGAGGTGAATGCTACGCCACGCGGTACGCTTTCAATCACTGCGCCAGTGATGTTCGGGCGCATGTTTGTCATGCCTTGCATTATCGACTACATGCAACGTTACCCGCAGGTGAACATGGTCGCCCATTTGGTTGACCGCGTCACCAACCTGGTCGATGAAGGTATGGATGTGGCGATCCGCATTGGTCACTTGCCTGACTCAGGGCTGCGCGCCATCAAAGTCGGGCAAGTCAGGCGCGTGCTATGCGCATCGCCAGCCTATCTCGAAAAATTTGGTGCGCCGCAATCGCCTGCTAACCTCACACAGCACTCAATCATTTCATCCAGTGCCGTTTCACCGCACATCGAGTGGCGCTTTCAGTCCAATCACGAGCCTTTATTGCTCAAGGTCAATCCGCGCCTCACTGTCACCAGCAATGATGCTGCCTTAGCCGCTGCAATTGGTGGTTTAGGCATTGCGCGACTGCTTTCATATCAAGTGTCTGGCGAAGTGAAAAGTGGCGCATTGCGCTTGGTGCTTGAAGATTATGAAGAGGCGCCATGGCCGGTGCATATCGTGCATAGAGAGGACAAATTAGGCTCTTCCAAAGTCCGCAGCTTTATAGATGAGATGGTTGAACACTTACGCGGTCACCCGACATTAATGCTCTAACGATATTGCGCGTAGCGAAATAATCCATTTCTCTTTAAGTAGTTTTTCCTGCTGCCTTCAGCGCCTAACATGCGGCTATCAATCAACGACATGCCATCATCAAAGGAGAGCAACATGAAAGCAGCCATCATTATTTTTTCAGACCCAACACACGGCGGCGAAGAGGCGCTTGGCCGCGCATTTAATGGCTTAGCCGCCGCCTACGATTTCAAGCAGAAAAACATAGCCGTTGCGATTTACTTTCAAGGTACAGGCACGCGCTGGGTCAGCCATCTGACTAAAGTCGGCCATCCTTTATATCAACTTTACTCTGCAGTCTCAGATGTTGTGGTCGGCGTTTCATGCGGATGTGCAGATGTATTCGGTGCGCGAGAGGATGCGGAGCTAAATGGCTTTCACCTGGTTACGGATAACAGTGTGCCAGGCACCTCGGGCCTGCCAAGTATTGCCCAGTTGTCTACTGACGGGTATACCGTATTCAGTTTTTGATCTGGTACTTCATTGTGGCTAGCAGCTACGTTAGTGTTGCTAGCCACAACGTTGAAGAAGCTGTTAGAAAAGTTAATCAGCTGCTGTAAGCCCCGTGTAAAGGCGCTTTCAATGGGTGTGAGGTGTTATTTAGTTGCCCACAATAAACACGGTGCCGCCGTAAATACCTTGAAATTTGCTAATGGGTTTTCCTGTCCACAGCATGGCTTCGTTATTGAGGGCCGCGTAGCCAGCACCATTCTGCTGGTAAGCATACTCCCCGCGTTTAATAACCGTCTTGGCTGCTCCCGCGCCAGTGACCTCTGGCAGGTGATAGCCGCTGGCAATGACCGCCACCAAGTTAGCCCCCGGTTCTTTTGTCAAGTTCCAGCGCACTGGTTCATAAGCACTTAGCATCAATACAATCGGCTGATCCGATTTTTTGATCATGACATTGACCCCGCTTGAAGAACGATCTTTTGCTTCATAGACGCCGACAGCTTCTACTCTCGCGTTACTCGGAATAGCCCCTAACATGCGGGATGTGGTAGTGGTGATTGCTTGCCTGCGCAGCTCATTTGACGCCGCGCTATAGCTTTGTATTGGGGAGCTTTGTATGAGAGGGCTAGGCATGGGCGGCGGCGGCATGGCAGGCGCCTCTGCTGCCGGTGCTTCTGCCGCAGGTGACATGCGCACGGTATTGGGATAATAGCCTCGTTCAAGCTGTCTTCTGATTAACATGTCTTGAGGCATGGTGGAGGTGCCATACGGGTACATTGGCCGGGGTGCGCGGTTAATGTCTTGCCCCGCCTTCAGCGCCTCTAGCCTGGCTTTGGATAACCGTTCCTCTTGTTCCAGTGCCTGTAATTGTCTTTCCAGTTTGCGCCCGGTAATCATGTCGTCCAGTGACTCAGGCTTGCCAGTTTGCAGCTCGTCACCCACCCATACCTTCTGGTGAGACCTGCGCATAAACCCCGTCCGCCCGTTTAACTCATAGATAATCCCCTGATTACCCTCTGCCGTTTCAACGGGTGACAAGGTGGCGTCTTTGACATTAAAAATAAACGGTTGGGTGGTACCAGTATTGGGCTGGCCAAAACCATCCACTAAAATAGACTCCTCACTCCATTTGGCATAGTTGTTTCCAATGACTTCATGAGACTCCCATAGTCTTTCTTCCCGGGTTTCCAGGTTAAACAACATGAAATCGCGGCCTGTCACAAAGACAATCGCCTGGCCATTCAGCATCGCCGTCGGCGTGAGTGAGCTGACACTGGCGAATGGCGACTTGATTCTAAACTCTCTGACAACAGAGGCATTGACCCCTTCAGCGGTGCGTGTGTTTTCAATGAGTGAAAACTCCTTATAAGAGCCAATCAGCAGGCGAGAGGGCGATGCACTTAAGTGTAATGCCCAGGACTGGTTTTTTAGTGGCACCTCATAGGGTTTGCTGGTCCCTGTTTTAAAGTCGATCAGCACGACGCCCCCATTGCCAGGGCCACTTTTATTGTCTTGCACCAGGACCGCTTGCATTTCTGGTAGCCAGGCATACAGTTGCCCGACGTCTCTCGCTAACCATAGATCCTGTCCGGTTTCGTTGTCGATAAACCGCAGGTCTCTATTGTTAACGGTAATAGCAAGTACTCTGCCGTTGGGCGAAACCGCGTAATTGGTATGAGAGGCTTCGGGGATGGTCGGCAAACTCGCAATCTTTTTGCCACTGGGAATCTCTACCGCAGTAAACTCACTACGAGTGCCTCTCAGCACGACCACGCCTGCCTGTGAGGCCGATTTTCCTGTATAGGTTTCAGCATTCTCCGCGCCATGGATCACTGTTGGTGGACCGAGTTTGACCAAGGGGCGTAATGGCGGCTGTGCCAGCCGAAGACCGACGATTTTAATGCCGATTAGCGCCAATAGCTGGTCATCTTGTTCTTTCAGGCAATCACGGTCGATGGCTTGTGTTTTGATATTGTTGACAGAGTCAAAGCGGCTGATAGGCGTTGCTTGAGTGCAGGTCAGTGCCCTGAGCGTCAGCTTTGATTCATAAGCACTCTTGAATGATACCAGCGATGGATCGTCAGACGGAATCAACGATGTCATGGTTTCAAGCTGAATCCTGACTTCAGGCCTGGGTGGAAAAGCAATATTCACTTTTTCGACAACACTGAGATGCATGTCGAGTTGCCATCCGATGGCAATGCCGATGACTAACAGCGCTAACCCGATGACTTTGTTCATGTTATTTTTCTTCTTTTAAACGTTAAGACATGATAATAACCAATCTGCTGGTAATTAATCGCTTAAATTGACGTGATTTATGTCGCTGCAAATTTAAATTGGCATGGGCGGATACTCAGTGTTAAGTGTCCAGCCTGAACATGCAAAAGCCCCACATTAAGTGGGGCTTTTGGGGGTACTTGGTGCGCTTGGCACACGTTTATTTTCTGCGAATCACAATCCAGCCGATCAGCCCTAAACCCACTAACACTAAACTAACGCTTTCAGGTTCTGGCACAGAGACGATGGTTGATGCAGCATTGGCGCCAAACGAGGCCAGCAAGCCAGCAAGTGGCATCATTCTTTTTAGCATATATATTATCCCTTCTGTTTTTATGCATGCTTAATCCCGCAAAGGGGGGCGCATCATAGCATTAACGTCTGCTTTTCACTAAACTTTAATGCTGCGGTGGCGATACTGCTATTATCTCTGCGGGCGAAACGCCATAAAAACCAAAGAGAATTCAAACGATGAAATTACTACATGCAATCGCAACGCTATCGGCGTTGTTGTTTATCTCCATCAGCGCGCAGAGTGGCGAAGAGTTTAAAATTGAAGAAAGATTCAAGGCAACCGCCAATATCCCTGCGCCCATCATCGCTTACCTGACGAACGAGCTTGGCGGGAATCAGCTCGCTGCTTGCCAAGGCTCGCAACCTCATGACATTTTTGAGGCGCACATCGTAAGCCTGAATGCCGCGACAAAAGCCTATTTAGTCAAACCTGCGCGTATGTGTTTATGTGGCACGGATGATTGCCCTATGTGGCTATTTAAAGTGAAAAGCAAGACGGCAAAGCCGATCTGGCATACGGATGGGGCCAACATGCTGGAGATCATGGACAAAAAGTTGAATGGTTTACCAAAGCTTAAAGAGTCTGGTGGTGCAGTGGCGCATGGTCATGAATCTATTTATGCCTGGGATCGCAGCAGCTATACAGAAATCTACTCAAATGTGTGGGTTTTGGATGCCGAGAAGAACTGCCGCGTGGGCAAAGAAACAACGCAGTTAATGGATGGGAAAATGGTGCAGCACAACAAAAAGTGTGTGCAAGATGAAGAAAATCCCGCACTAAAAACACCGTAGTAAAATGAGTAGTTTTTATTGTAACAATAAAATAATTTTAATGTTACAATAAAAACCATGCAAAACGACGACCCAATCAAATCCGCTAGAAAACCCGGCTCTGGCCGAAAGCTTGGCACAGGTAACTATAAAGAAAATACCAGTGTCATCCGCGTGCCAGACAGTCAAAAACCAGTGATCGCCAGCTTTTTAGAGGCCTATGCCAGAAAGCAAAGGCTGAGTGAGTTAAAAGATAGCCTGGATAGCGTAGAAGAGTTTATACAGCTATCAGGTGACCTCATCAACCTGAGTTTTCCGCTGTTTGAATCTAAAGTCCCTGCTGGCTTGCCATCGCCCGCCGATGACCATGTTGGCTCGGCGATGGATCCCAACGAATACCTGATCAACAAGGCTGACAAAACCTTTTTTGTCACCATCCAGGGCGAGTCCATGATTGAAGTGGGCCTGATGCCGGGAGACAAAGCCATTGTAGAAAAAGATAAGATTGCCGCGGTTGGCGATATTGTACTGGCCATGATTGATGGCGAGTTTACTGTCAAAACCCTGGCCAAACAAAAAGACGGTAAACCCAAACTATTGCCAGCCAACTCTTCAGGCAAATATTCCCCCATCCTCATTCAAGGGCAAATGCAGTTTGCTATCTGGGGTGTCGTTACTGGATCTTTCAGAAAGTTTTAATCATGACACGTAAAAACATTATTTCTGCCAACTGGACTGATACGGTGTGCCGCGCAAACGGCATCAATATTCATTATTTAAGAACAGGTGGCAACAAGCCCACCCTGATCGCACTGCACGGCCTCACTGGCAGTGGCGCCTGTTGGTCGCAACTGGCACGTGAGCTTGAAGACGACTACGACATCATCATGCCAGATGCACGCGGCCATGGTCAGTCGAGCGCACCGCTGCATGGATACACCTATCAAGACCATGCCAATGACGTGATTGAACTGATCAGAACGCTAGACATTCAATCGCCTTACCTGCTTGGACACTCGATGGGCGGCATGACCGCCGCGATGGTTGCCAGCCGATTAGGCTTTGCCATTGAAGGCATCGTGCTGGCTGACCCGACATTCATTAGCCCTGAGTGGCAAGGCCAATTGGATGAGCGTGAGGCGGTTAAACAGCATCGCCAGATATTGCGCTCCAGCAAATCCGAGTTGTTTAAAGAAGCCAAAGCCAAATATCGGTATCGCTCATCTGAGATGCTGGAACATATTGTTCAAGCCAGGTTCCGCACCAATCCGCGCGCTTTCGATGTGCTCATCCCGCCGCACCCGGAGTTTGATGAGCTGGTGCGCAATATTTACGTCCCTACTTTATTAGTACTTGGCAGAGAAGGCATCGTCTCTGCCGAAACCGCCCGTGAGTTGCATGCCCTCAACCCGGACCTGCAATACAAGTTAATCCCTGATGTTGGGCATGGACTGCCATACGATGAACCTGAACGTTTAGCTGTTGCGATTGATACATTTTTAAAACCGAAATCAATCACGCCTCGATATATGGAAGCGCCAAGCAGATTTTCTGCCCATACGGCACGCGCGTATTAGGTTGGGATGAGTTGGTTGATAGAAGTTTTCCTGACAGAGCATCTAAATTGCACTGGACAGGCAATAGGTGGTTTTTGCGTCATAAATAACAACAACTTAAGTTGCTGATGGTGCGCCCGGCGAGAGTCTGGACTTCAGGAATCACACCCAATTAAATCAATGGGTTACAGACCTCATCAATTAACTGCGTGTTACAGTTAGGTGATACGGTTTAATTCATCGACTTAGAATAAAGCAACCAATTTTTAACCGCCTGCATCGGCAATTGCATCATGAAAATCATATTCGTGTACTAATAAAAGCTTTGAGCCAGCCTTGCGCATATCAACAGCCTTTTCAACTTTTCGACCGTAACAAGAATATGCCCAGCAAGGATTGCCATCCGCACCTATCACTAGATAATTAACATGCTTAGTGACACCTGCTGAAGCTTTACCGCCGAGATTAAGTACAAGTTCTGAGAATTGAGAGCGGGTGAACTTGGAGGATGCACCAGTGAAACAGAATAGTGACCCTTCAAATACTATCTCAGGGCAGACTGCACAGACTCCTACTAAACTTTGTTCAACACTGATTATTGGTGAAGTGATTGTCTTATCATCTTTGATAGATAGGAATTCTGAGAAGAAGGACTGCAAGAACTTACTTTCAACCTCATCAACAACACCGTCTTTAAGTACAGACATAATCAAGCTATCGACTTCATCATAGGGATAACTCAATCTTAAGTGTTCATGGTCATCCAGCCATTGCTGCAATGCCAGCAACTCCTCCTTAGTTACCTTACCATCAGCCGCTGCTCCACCAAGTATGCCATGAAGCACCTGCATGTCAGCTGTAACAGTGTCATAGTACTCATGAGAGGTTAGCTTATGGCATAGCCATTTAATGTCTTCACGCTCCTCTGCGTCCAATATGTCATCTTCTAGGCAACGATTAACAAACGGGATTAGCTCAGTATAAGGATGCCTGTCACACAGCGCTCTATTCTCATTAAGCCAAGCATTGAATAACACTCTTTCTGAAGAGTTGATTCTGCCATCAAGGCCGATCCCAATTACCAAGCCCAATAACGTATTAAGTGCTTTATCAACCCTTGAGCGGTTATGTAGTTGAATGTAGCTACTATGGTCACTATTCACCCTGACACCTCGTTTTGAATTATTTTATAGCTATTCTACAGCGCCATATTATCGACGCAAGCCAGCCTATATCATTAACATAACCTTATGCTGATAAGAAGACAGGACATGATAACTAAACCGACTTTGTTCATCCTTGGGGCTGGTGCAAGCATCCCTTATGGCTTCCCTTCCGGTGCAGCGTTGAGGAGGCAAATATGTGAGGCTGCTGTTGGTTCCGAACCACCCCTAGCTGTTGCTTTAGAGAAATATTTCAATGTTAGTTACGCAGAGTTCATCGACTTTGTAGAGTCATTTCAAATATCTAGACTCGCTTCAATTGACTCATTTTTGAGTAGAAGACCAGAGTTTTCAAGAATAGGAAAACTATTCATTGCATCATTGCTGGTTCCCAAAGAAGATAGAAATGTATTTAACCTTGATGTAGAAGATGACTGGTACTTTTCTCTTTGGAATAGTTTGGTAGCAAATGTTAATACAATCAAACAGCTTAAAGAGAATAATGTACAAATTTATACCTTTAACTATGACCGCTCTTTGGAAATGTATTTACATTCTGCGATTGTCGGGACTTTCAATGTAAGCGCTGAAGAAGCCTTTGAGGCATTAAGCCATTTTAATATTCATCATGTATATGGTTCACTAGGTCTATATGGAACTCAAGATGACTACTCTACAAATACAAGGTCTTATAAGAATCACTGGAATCTACATTGTATACACGCCGCAGCTTCGACCTTAAGAGTGATTCCAGAAGCGCGGGCAGATGACACTATATTCAACCAAGCTAAAGATGCCTTTCGCTGGGCTTATAACGTATGTTTCTTAGGTTTTGGATTCGACCCTTTAAACGTGCAACGTCTAGGATTCAGGGAGATAATTTCTTCTGGGCATTACAACTCTCTTCCCTACAAGGTTATAGCTTCAACTCTGAATAAAACCACCTCTGAAGTGGATATTATTCACGAGGCGACTATAGGAGTTAAAGACTTTCATGACAGGCAAGGTCACCTTTGCGTCGATTGGGATAATTACAGTTCTACAAATCTTGCAACTCTGAGACGCTTCGCATGGTTGCTGCAATAACCTCATCACACCATGTCCAAATAGGGTGTACCTTAAGCTGACATCTCAATTATGCTCGCAAAGTGTAAGTTTAGAATTGTTTCATAACTGGCATGACACATGCAGCCTTAAGGTCACAGACTCTACATGAAGTTGCGTTTTTACTTATTCTCAAGCCCATTTTGGCTGTCGCATAAGCAGGCTTAAAGCCGCTTTGTGTAACAGTTTGAGAAATTAAGCTATTGATTTGACTATAAGTTGTTCTGTAACAAACACTTAAGTTTTGACTGGTGCGCCCGGCGAGATTCGAACTCACGACCCTTGGCTTCGGAAACCAATACTCTATCCAGCTGAGCTACGGGCGCAATCCTGCCATTATAGCAAATAAGTCGCGCTGGCTTGGCGCGCGTGCAGCCAAATTTCTCTTTATGCTTACGACGGCAGTGCTGCTGAAATAATGTTGTCATAGTGCGTGGCTATGCTTAGCCGGTAAACGTTAAGTTATTTAAGGGTATTGCACTATGAAAGCCATGATTCTGGCCGCGGGTAAGGGCACGCGTGTTCGTCCGCTGACGTATGAATTGCCTAAGCCGATGATTCCTGTATTGGGTAAGCCGGTGATGGCGTATTTGATTGAGCATCTGGCACTGCATGGTGTGGCCGATATCATGGTGAATGTGAGTTATCTGCATCAGAAGATTCAAGACTACTTTGAGGATGGCCATCGTTTTGGGGTGAATATTGGCTATTCGTTTGAGGGCGATATTGTGGATGGCAAGATTGTGCCGCATGCGGTGGGTTCAGCCGGTGGCATGCGCAAAATACAGGACTTTAGCGGCTTTTTTGACGAGACCACGATTGTATTGTGCGGTGATGCGATTATTGACCTCGACATTACGCGTGCAGTAAAAGAGCACAAAGAGAAGGGCGCGCTGGCGAGTCTGGTGACCATGCAGGTGCCTATGGATAAAGTGTCTGGCTATGGCGTGGTGGTGACCAATAACGATGGCCGCATTATTTCTTTTCAGGAAAAGCCCAGCCAGGTGGAGGCGCGTTCTAATTGGGCGAGCACGGGCATTTATATTTTTGAACCCGAGGTGCTGGGCTTGATCCCGTCTGGCAGCGAGTTTGATATTGGCTCGGATTTGTTCCCGTTGTTAGTACAGCGCGGCTTGCCGTTTTACGCTATTCAGCATCCGTTTAATTGGATTGATATTGGCGTGGTGACGGATTACTGGCTGGTAATGCAGCAGATGATGCAGGGTTTTTTCCCGTCTATGCCTATCCCCGGCAAACAGGTCAAACCCGGGGTGTGGGTGGGGCTTAATGTGCATATTGACTGGGAGCACACGCAGATTGAGGGGCCGGTGTATATCGGCTCCGGTTCGCGCATTGATAAAAATACGCGCATTATCGGCCCGACCTGGATTAACGCTGGTTGTCATATCCAGCGCGACAGCACGGTGACTCGCTCGATTTTGTTTGATTACACGCGCATTGCCCAGGGCTATGAGATTGAGGAGCGCATTGTGTGCGGCGAGTACTGTGTGGACCGCAATGGCCGCATGGTGCATATGGACGATGATAATTGCGACATTATCTGGACTGATGCGCGCGAGAAGGTGGTCTATCCGCAAAACTATGCGTATGCACGGCTTTAAACAACCTTAAACGTAGTCCGCTGCCATCTTTTTGACACGCGGATGTCAAGGATTTGTCATGTTCGGTGGCTATGCTCTTTGCTGTTTTGAGGAGAGGATAAACACATGAAAAAAATGACTTTAATGATCGGCCTATTGCTCGGCAGCATGAGCATGGCACAAGCGGCAACTACCTACCAAATTAGCAAGGAGTGGACATTTGCTCACACCGGTGGTGGCTATTTGTCAGAAATTCCGGCTTTTGATGCAACAACCAACACCTTGTGGGTGGCTGGCGTAAAAGGTGTGGACGTACTGGATGCGTCTACCGGCAGCTTGCTGCAACGCATTGATACCAGTGCTTACGGCAATATCAACAGTGTGAGCATCAGCAATGGCCTGGCTGCATTTGCCATTGAAAACACCGCACGCACCAACGCTGGTATCGTGCAGTTGTATGATACTTCTAGCAGAAGCTTGGCCGCAGGCACTAACACCTTTACTGTGGGTGCATTGCCAGACATGCTGACATTTACCCCGGACGGCAGCAAGCTGCTGGTGGCTAACGAAGGTTCGCCAGATGTCTATGGCACCCGCAAAGGCAGCACTGTGCCACGCGTGTACAACCCGGCAGCTAATGACCCGGTCGGTAGCGTCACCATTATCGACGTGACCAGCCGTAGCGTGGCCGCAACCGCCACGTTGGCAGGTGTGCCAACATCCGGCAGCCATATCCGCACCAACACCGGTATGGACTTTGAGCCTGAATATATTGCGGTGAGCGCCGATGGCAGCAAAGCTTATGTCACGCTGCAAGAAGCGAATGCGATTGGTATTTTGGACCTGAATACACAGTCTTTTACAAAAGTGGTGGGCTTGGGCGTAAAAGACTTTAGCCAGCCAGGCAACACGATTGACCCACTCAATAATGGCAGCGTTAACTTTATCAATACCAACCTGAAGAGCTTCTACATGCCTGACGGTATCGCGGCTTATGACGTGGCTGGTAAAACCTACCTGGTGACTGCGAACGAAGGTGATTTCCGTGAAGATGACGGTGATCGTTCTGCTGCCAGCTCATTGGGCGCGACCGGTGATTTGGCCAATATCCGTATCTCAAATACCGATTCATCCCCAGGCGATTTGTACGCCGCTGGTGCTCGCTCTTTCAGCATCCGTGATGCGGATGGTAACTTGGTGTATGACAGTGGCGACATTCTCGATAAAGAAGCGTTTGCACGTGGTATTTACGATGACGGCCGCAGCCGCGATAAAGGCGTAGAACCAGAAGGCGTGGATCTGTTCACGCTGGGTGGCCGCACGATTGCTGCCGTCGGTCTGGAAAGAACGCTGAAAGGTGCGATTGCCCTGTTTGATATCACCGACCCAACCAAAGTCAGCTTTATCGACATGATTGTGTCTGATGGCGATTTGGCGCCAGAAGGCCTGGTAGCCTTTGAAAAAGATGGGTCTATCTTCTTGGCATTTGCCAACGAAGGTTCTAACACCACGTCATTGTTCCGTATCAGCTCAGTGCCTGAGCCAGGCTCTGCTGCGATGCTGGGCTTAGGTCTGGTGGCAATGGCAGCGATGCGTCGTCGTCAGAAATAAAAAGTCATTCTGCCAACAAACAGCCGGGCATGGCAACATGTCTGGCTGTTTGCTTTCTGGCGCCTTTAAATGCCTGCGCGCGCGTTTGCTGCGTAGTCGTTCTGCGTTATAATCGCGGGGATATTTTTTCTAACGCAAAACGGGATACGGATATGTCGGATTACAAACAAGGTTCAAGCATTAAAGAGTTAATTATTGCGATTCCAGGTGCCATTATCGGTTTCACTTTGCTGGTCTCGTTACTGGCTTACCTGTTTGGCGTGTTTGGTAGTGAAAAAGCCGCGCCGTCAAAAGAAGAAACCGACGCCGTCGAGCAAAAAGTGGTCGCCAATATCAAACCGGTGGCAACTATTGAAGTGGCTGAAGCCGCAGGCGCCCACGTTGAAAAAAGTGGTGAAGAGATTGTGAAAGGCACTTGTGTGGCCTGTCATGGCGTAGGCGCACTGGGTGCACCAAAAATTGGTAACGCCAGTGATTGGGGCCCGCGTATCGCACAAGGCTATGAAACACTGGTCAAACATGCCACAGAGGGTCTGCGCAGCATGCCACCGCGTGGTGGTTCAGCTGACTTGAGCGACCATGAAGTGGCCGATGCCGTGGCCTACATGGCAAATCAGGCGGGTGCAAAATTTGATGCAGCCAGCTTGAAGAAATAATGTGTTGTGCCTGACCAAAGCCGCTTGATTCAAGCGGCTTTTTTATTGCTTAATTGATTTTTTTGCAAAGTTGATGCCATGGCGAGATATGCGATTGGTGATATTCAGGGTTGCTACCACTCCCTGATGCATTTACTGGAACGGCTGGATTTTAAGCCTGGGCGTGACAGCCTGTGGCTGGTAGGGGATTTGATTAATCGCGGCACTGGTTCGCTGGAAGTGTTGCGCTGGGTATATGCGCAGCGTGAGCATGTGCGGCTGGTGCTCGGCAATCATGACCTGCATGCCATTGCGGTGGCGCACCACATCAGGCCGCTGCATCGTTTTGACACCCTGGCTGAGCTGTTTGCGGCTGAAGATGGCACCCAGTTGCTGGCCTGGTTACGCCAGCAGCCACTCATGGTGCTGGAGGACGATTTTGCCATGTTGCATGCCGGGCTCTATCCGCAATGGAACTTGCCGCAGGCGAGAGCGCTGGCAGCCGAAGTAGAAGCCGTGTTGCAGTCACCCGATTATGTTAGTTTTCTGCAGCAAATGTACGGCAACCAGCCCGCCGCCTGGAATGATCGTTTGACTGGCATTGACCGCCTGCGCGCGATTACCAATGCCCTGACGCGCATGCGTTTGCTCGATGATGCAGGCACCATGGAGTTTGCGTTTAAAGGTGAAGTGCAGGATATTCCAAGTGGCTACCAGCCCTGGTTTGAGGTTGCTGGCCGGCAATCTGCTCAAGCGGCACAAACCATTTTGTTTGGGCATTGGTCTGCGCTCGGCTTGTATCAAGGTCATGGCGTGATTGCGTTGGACACAGGATGTTTATGGGGGCGGCAACTGACGGCGTATACACTGGAAACAGGGGAGTTTACCCAGGTGCCGTTAGACCCACGCGACCAGCCAGCCAATGCGGTTGGCGAGTAAGGGCTAAGTAGTATGGAACTGTGGCTGGTCGTTGCGGCGGCATTTTTGGCCGGGGTGATGGATGCCATGGTGGGCGGGGGTGGCCTGGTCACCGTGCCATCTTTATTGTCGACCTATCCGGCCTTGCCCCCCGCATTGTTGCTAGGCACCAATAAGTGCTCAAGTGTATTTGGCACTGCTGTTGCCGCCTGGCGCTATAGTGGTCGTGTCCGCCTCGATTGGCGCTGGCTTGCGCCTGCTGCATTAATGGCTTTTGCGGGATCTGGCCTGGGCGCCTGGACCCTGACCTGGGCCGATCCCGCCTTGTTACGCAAGTTGCTGCCCTGGGTGTTGTTGCTAGTGCTGCTGTATACGATCAACAATCCGCAATTTGGCTTGCAGCATACCAACACACAACACAGTGCCAGAGTGCGTGTATGGCTGGCACTGGCCGTAGGCACATCAATCGGCTGGTATGATGGTTTTTTCGGGCCAGGCACCGGCAGCTTTTTTATCTTTTTGCTGGTGCGCTGGCTGGGGCAAGATTTTTTGCATGCCTCCGCAGCCGCAAAGGTACTCAATGCGACCACTAATCTTGCTGCATTACTTATGTTGGCCGCGACTGGTCATGTGTGGTGGCAGGTTGGCTTAGTCATGGCCGTCGCCAATATCGCCGGTAATGTGCTGGGCACTTCGCTAGCGCTCAAACATGGGGCAGGGCTGGTGCGCCGGGTGTTTATGCTGGTGGTTGCGTTGCTTATTTTAAAAACCGGGGTAGATGCCTATGCAGGCTCTTTGGGCTGAGGCTAGTGCCAGTTTTAGCAGTGAGCCAGTCGCAGCATGTTATGATGCGGGCTGGGGATCCGGCAGCCTCCCCGCTTCAAGACGCGTTGCGTCCAAGGACTGCTCAAATCTTGGGTCGTGCTCAGCCATGAGCATCCCCCTATGAAATGAGGCCTTATGCACGCACATCACACTTCTAATATGACATCCCCCACAGATCTTCATACACCGCCAGCGCCTGTGTCGCTCAGGCAAGCTTTCTGGTATTGGCTTAAACTCGGCTTGATTAGCTTTGGTGGCCCGGCCGGGCAAATTGCCATCATGCATCATGACCTGGTTGAGCAAAAACGCTGGATTTCAGAAAAACGTTTTTTACATGCACTGAATTATTGCATGGTGTTGCCAGGGCCAGAGGCGCAGCAACTGGCTACCTACATCGGTTGGCTTATGCACCGTACCTGGGGCGGGTTGATTGCGGGCGTGCTATTTGTGTTGCCCTCGTTTTTTATGCTGGTATTGCTGGCCTGGGTTTATATGGCCTATGGACATGTGCCTACTGTAGCGGGTGCGCTATACGGCATTAAACCGGCGGTGGTGGCCATTGTGCTGTTTGCGGCTTACCGCATAGGCACGCGCGCGCTTAAAAACCGCATGATGTGGGCGATTTCTGCCTTGGCATTCGTGGCCATTTTTCTGTTCAAACTGCCGTTCCCTTTGATCGTACTCACGGCTGCTGGCCTTGGCTATGTGGGCGGACATCTTGCCCCAAAGCTGTTTACGGTGGGCGGGCATGGTAGTGCCAGCCAGCATTTTGGCCGCGCTTTGATAGATGATGATACGCCGCCGCCTGCGCATGCCCGCTTTAGCTGGCAGGGTATGGTGCGCATCGCGGTGACCGGCGGCGCATTGTGGCTGTTGGTGATGGCGGGCTTATGCTGGCAGTTTGGCTGGCAGGGCGCGTTAACGCAAATGGGCTGGTTTTTTAGCAAGGCCGCTTTGCTCACCTTTGGCGGTGCCTATGCCGTGTTGCCTTATGTGTATCAAGGCGCGGTGGACCATTATCACTGGTTAAGCCCGGCACAAATGATGGACGGCCTCGCCTTGGGGGAAACCACCCCAGGCCCGCTGATTATGGTGGTGACTTTTGTCGGCTTTGTTGGCGGCTGGCTTAATCACGGGCTCAACCAGGGGCTTATCGCAGAGGCCCCTTTGCTGGCAGGTTGCCTGGCGGCCGCAGTGGTCACCTTTGTTACTTTTTTGCCCAGCTTTGTGTTTATTTTTAGTGGCGCACCGCTGATTGAGCGCACGCGTGACAATGTGCGGCTGACTGCACCACTGAGCGCGATTACTGCAGCGGTGGTCGGTGTTATTTTAAACCTGGCCCTGTTCTTTGCTTACCACGTGTTTTTGCAAAGTCCATGGTTCCCCGGTGTGGACTGGTTGGCGGTTGGGCTGGCCGTTGCCGCCTGGCTGGCCTTGGCACGTTTTAAACTGAATGTGATTGCGCTGATCGCGGGCTACGCGGTGATTGGCGTGTTGGTGCAATGGTTGCGCTAGGGGCGGGCAACCATTGCGGCAGGTGATTGGCCAAATAAACTAGCCGTAATCTCGGCGTGGGCTTGTTGCGCCAGCTGTTGTCGGGTGTGCGCATTTGCTGCAATCGGCGCACAAAAGTGCAGGTGCACCGTCGGTTGCTGCATGTTGAGGTAAGTACTCATGGAGCCGATCAGCGTGGTGTCGCCCGCATAGGCCACGTCCAGGTTAGGCTGGCCATCTGGCAGCGGATAGTGAATCGCCACCGGGATCACCTGGCTGTTGGCCTCCACTGCAGCCTGAATCAGGCTGCTTTTAAATGGCAACACACTCAAGCCTTCGGTGGTGGTGCCTTCCGGAAACACACATAAATTATCGTTGCGTTTTAGGGCGTGGCTGCAGATATTGACCACGCGTGCTGCATCGCGGTTGCGCGTGCGGTTAATGAAAATGGTGCCTGACTTTCTCACCAGGTAACCAAACACGGGCCAGTCTTTAATCTCCATTTTGGCCACAAAACGCACGGGGATCACGCTGTTGATGGCATGGATATCTGACCATGAGATATGGTTTGCCACAAACAGCACACCGTGGGTGCGCACATCGGGTAGCTCGCCGCTGGTGGTAATGCGCAGGTTAAAGCACACTAACAGGCGCTTGCACCACCATTGAATCAGCCCTAGCCGCATCCAGCGATTGCACACCGGCAATACAAGTGCCGCTAAGGTGACGCCTGTTAATACATGAAGTATGATGCGGGTGATGCGCCACCCGCGAACGATCATTGAGGTTTGTGACAAGTTATTTCAAGAAATGCGTAGCATATCTGGGGTTCATTCTGGACAGGGGTAACAATACCAGCATATCTGCCGTATTAAAAGCAGGGTCCCAGGCCGGTTCGCCGCAAATGTAGGCCCCGAGTCGTAAATAGCCTTTTAGCAGTGGCGGGCAAGTGACCGTCAGCGATTGATCCAGCGCGTCAATTGGCAGCGGGTTATGCGGAAACACGCGATATTCGGCTGGAGACAAATAGTCTTCACGCAGGTTGTTAAACAGTGAGGCTGCGGTGTGGCCACCGTCATGCATAGAGATGCTGGCGCACCCGATCATGTATTCATATTGACGTGCCATCATATATTTAGCGAGGCCTGCCCAGAGCAAGGTAATGGTGCCGCCAGTGCGGTAGTCAGCATGCACACAGGCACGGCCGACTTCTACCGTGCGGTCAGTCAATGGGGCCAGGCGGCTTAAATCAAACTCACCGGCTGAGTAATACCCACCGGCCAACATGGCCTGCATCGGGTTTAAAATGCGGTAGGTGCCAACGACTTGCTGGGTGGCATCGTCACGCACCAGCAAGTGGTCGCAAAACGCATCAAAACCATCAACATCCAGCCCTTGCTGGCCTTTAATTTGTGCGCCCATTTCTTCGGCAAACACCTGGTAGCGCAGTCGCTGTGCTTCCATGATTTCTTCTGCGCTGGTGGCGAGTGCCACGCTTAAAGTAGCGCTTGGTTTTCGGGTAGCATCGGCTGGCGATTGAATCTCTGCCTGGTATGTGCCGTGTTCTTGCAGATGGCGTTCTAACATCACGCAACTCCTTGGTTGAGGTTTAGCGTGATATTAGGAGGGCCACATGAATGATTGGTGACATTGCTGTGACAGTTGTGTGACTGTGCTTGAAGCGTGCACATTAGCCGCAGCCAAATAAAAAGAGCGACGCCTTGCGTCGCTCTTTTTGTGGCTGGTTAGCCGCTTGTTTTAAGCCATGACATCCATGCGTTTAGTGAGAAACGCGTGATGTGCCACCACTTTCAACAATACGTACCCGCTCACCCGCGTTAAATTGCTCGTCCGCTTCTTGCACAATGGCGACCAAGCCGCCGCCATCGAGTTTAACGGTGATTTCGTAAGCATTTTTACGTGTAGCAACCTCTTCTGCCGCAGAGCCCGCCAAGCCGCCTGCGACCGCGCCAATAACCGCTGCAATCGCGCTGCCTTTGCCACCGCCGACTGAGCTGCCCGCAATGCCGCCAATGGCGCCACCGGCAATGGTGCCGACAGGGGATTTAGTGCCTTCCAGTTTGACTGAGCGGACACTCTCTACCACGCCGGTTTTAACCGTCTGCGCTTTGCGCGCTTCGTCACGTGAATAAACGTTGCCAGAGTTTGAGCTGGCACAAGCGCCCAATACCCCTGTGATCATCGCCACAGCAATCCATTGCAATACGCGTGTTGTCATTTTTCTCTCCTGGTGTTTAAGTCGCATTGTTTAGCTGACGGTCTGGCGCATGGATGGGTCATCTTTCAACGCATCCTGCACCAGTGCATGGCTATAAATGTTTTCAATTTCTGCTCTGCTCGGCTGGTGGTTTTGGCCGCCGCGGCTGGCAATTTTGATCGCCCCCATGGTTGAAGCCAAGCGGCCACAGGCTTTCCAGTCCCAGCCACGTACAATGCCGTAGAGTAAGCCAGCACGGTAAGCATCGCCACAGCCGGTTGGGTCTACCAGTGCACTCGCTTTAACGCATGGAATGTCATGGCGTTGACCATCGGCATAAATATGTGAGCCTTCGCTACCCAATGTCACAATCAGCGCTTTTACTTTAGCCGCCAGTTGTTCCAATGATAACCCTGTTTTGTCTTGGATGACTTGTGACTCGTAATCGTTCACTGCCAGGTAGTCTGCCATTTCAATAAAGTGCAGCAGCTCTTCACCATTAAACATCGGCAAGCCCTGACCCGGGTCAAACATAAATGGAATGCCCGCGTCGTGGCATTCTTTTGCGTGCTGGAACATGGCATCACGCCCATCAGGGGCAATAATCGCCAGCTTGATGTCACGCGCATCATTCACGCTGTTGGCGTGCGCATGCTGCATGGCGCCAGGGTGAAATGCCGTGATCTGGTTGTCGTCCATATCGGTGGTGATAAATGCTTGTGCCGTATAGCTGCCGGCAATCGCCTTAATGTGTTGGGCATCTATATTGTTTTGCTCTAGCCAGGCTTGGTAGGGCGCAAAATCGTCGCCGACTGTTGCCATAATGAGCGGCTGGCCTTCAAGCAATTGCAGGTTGTAAGCGATATTGCCCGCGGTGCCGCCAAACTCACGTCGCATTTCAGGCACTAAAAAGGCCACGCTGAGTTTGTGAATTTTGTCTGCCAGAATATGGTTTTTAAATTGGTCAGGAAACACCATGATGGTGTCGTAGGCCAGTGAGCCGCAAATAAGGATTTTCATGAATCAGGTAAAGTCTTTAACTAAAGTGAGGCTATTATTGCCGCCAGTCAGGCTGCTGGCAAGTGCCAGATGGTGTAATCCGCTTAGGATTGTTTAATGGCCATGTCGATTAAGGTTTTGGCTGCTTTTTTGGCTGACTTGATGGCGCCTGAGCCGCGCTTGATTTGTTCGGCCTGTACCGCACCTTCAAACAGAATGGAGAGTTGCAGCGCCAACCCTTCGGCATCTTTAATATTAGCCTCTTGTGCTAGCTTGGTAATGAACTGGCGAAACTCACGCGATTGCTGTGAAGATAACTGGTGAATACGGTTTTCTTCATTGGGAAACTCCGCCGAAGCTTTGATAAAAGCGATGCCGGTGAACGAGGGTGAGGTGACCCATTCTTCAATAAATTCAAACAACTTTTGAATTTTTTCGTTTGGGCTGCCACCCAGGCCGCCCAACTTTTCATTCATCCAGTGTTGAAAGTCCTGGTGGCTCTGCTGCAGCACCGCCAGAATCAGCTCTTCCTTGGTTTCAAAATACTTATAAAGCGTCATTTTGGTGGTGCCAGCCACGGCCACAATCGTATCCACGCCTGTGGAGTTAATGCCGCGTGTCTGAAACAGGTCGGTAGACACCTGCAGAATCTTTTGCTTTAAAGTATTCATAAATTAATTATAGCACTCTATACAACTTTGTATACTCATCGCCTTTGTCTTGAGGAATAAATCCTATTGATTTAATTTTGATTGTCGTGTTAAATATACTATACCGTATAGTATAGTTTTATGGTTAATCAATCACACAAGGAGAAACGTATGCGTTTACTGCAATCATTGGTCTTAGCAACATTATTGGCAACGACAGCGAGCGTGTTTGCCGCAGAGCCGTTGTTCGTGGTCAAATCGGTTGAGCTTAATCAGCCCGCCGATGTGGTCTGGAAAAAAGTGTCCGACTTTGGTGATTTGGGTGCCTGGCATCCGGCCGTCGCCAAAACCGAAATCGTGGCAGGCAAAAGCAGCCATGCGGGTGCCAAGCGCGTTTTAACGTTGCAAGATGGCGGTAAAGTGAACGAAACGCTGACAGCCTTTAATGCTAAATCTAAAAGCTATTCTTACAAAATCACCGATGGCGTGCTGCCGGTGACTGATTATGCCTCCACCGTAAGCGTGCACAGCAATGGGGATGGTAAGTCGGTGGTGGTGTGGGAGAGCCACTTTTTGCCTAAAGCGCCTGCGGACGAAAAAGCGTCTTCTGAGGCAATTAAAGGTGTTTACGATGGTGGCTTAAATCAATTGAAAACCTTGTTCCAGTAATTTAATTGGGCTAATTAAGCCGTCGTGATTGCGACGGCTTTTTTATTTGGAGTTGACCATCAGTTTAGGCGTGTAATTGCATTTGACCTGATCCAGTAACTGGTTCACCAGTACTTGCTCATCACGGTTAGTGGTCACATGGCCATTGATAATATTTTCTATATAGACACTTTTGAGGCGCTCAGGTAATTGAATCGCCTCGATCAGACGGCAATCGCCATGTTTCATGGTTTCAAGGCGGCTGTAAATGGCAGCGGTTTCGGTCGGGCTGGCCTCGTGTGACAACGGATTGGGCGGTGGTTGTGGTGCTTCTGCCGCTTGTATTGCGGGCGGTTGCGCAAATTGCATGCGCCAGTAATAGCCCGCGGCGCCGCTGAGTAATGCGATCATGACCGCGCCCGCCACCACGCCATAGTTACGGATTGCCAGCCAGTTGATTTCACGTTTGGTTTGTACGTCAATTAAGGCTTGCGCGGCTTGTTTGGCATGTTGCAAGGCACTAGATTGCGGGTGTAGCAGTTTTTCCTGGCAAGCGCTTAGCGCCATAAAATACAGCTGATTGGCCAGCATATCAGGCAATCTGGCACCAGCGAGTTGTGCCTGGGTAGTCAGGTAGTGTTGCAGTCGGTTGGCTGAGGTGGTGTCTGCTGGCGGGGTGAGTGGCTGCTGCGCTATCGGGCTGGAGAGCAGGTCGTCCAGAATATTAAATAGCGCCAATAGCTTGTATGAGGCTTGCTTGCCGGACTTATCCAGCATGCCTATCAGCCAGTCGGATTGCAGCAGTGCGTTGAGCATGCGTTTAGAACGGTTTGGTCACAACCAGAATCACAATAGCAAACAAGATCAGGACTGGCACCTCGTTAAACCAGCGAAACCAGACGTGGCTGCGGCGGTTTTGCTGCGCACTAAATTTTTTCAACAGGCTGCCGCAGGCGTGCTGATAGCCTATCAAAAGCGCCACCAGTGTCAACTTCGCATGCAGCCAGCCGCCCTTGAAGCCGTAGCCCAGCCATAGCCAAATGCCAAATGCCAGTGCCAGCAACATTAATGGCTGCATAAAACGGTACAGTTTATGCGCCATCAGCAATAATCTGGCCTGGGCTTGTGGGTCTTGCTCCATCGCCAGGTTGACATAAATGCGCGGCAGGTAAAACAAACCGGCAAACCAGCTGGTGACAAAAATAAGGTGAAACGCTTTAACCCACAACATTTTAGCTGGCGCCTTTGTCTAGTAACTTGCGGAGCTGGGTAAAGTTGAGTTCGCCTATGGTTTTTTGCAGGCGATTGCCCTGTGCGTCAAAAATAAAGGTGGTCGGCGTCAGGTTAACGTCACCAAAGGCTTTGACCATTTCACCGTAGCCGTCGTGCATAACGGTAAATGGCAATGCTTTTTCCTGGGTGTAATTGGCGACTTGCGCGGGTGGGTCATAAGGCATGGCCACTGCAATCACTATCAGGTTTTTGTCTTTATATTGCTGGTAGGTGTTGATCAGGTCTGGCATTTCTTTAATGCAGCCCGGGCAGTCTGTGGCCCAGAAGTTAACCAGCACGGTTTTGCCGCGCAGTGATTGCATGCTGATTTTTTCGCCATTTAATGTAGTGAATGTGACATCGGGCGCCTGTGGTTTTTGCATCACCGCCAGCGCTAACCCGGCAAACAGGGCCAGTGCAACCAGTGGCACCACCCATTTTTTAAACTTAGATTTGAATGTAGACATCTGAAAACCTGATTAGTCAAAAACCCTGGCGGCTGTACCGTGTTTGTGCCGAAAACGGCGTGGTATAATTAGCTTTTGTTTTTGATAAATTATCAATGAACGCACCTGTCAACGCAGATTTGTTAAAGCACAATTCTACTCCTCTCACGCGTTTACGCGAAATACCGTACAACTATACCTCCTTCTCTGACCGCGAAATTGTGATTCGGTTTCTCGGCGAAGAAATTTGGGGCATTTTGAATGCCTTGCGTGCCGAGCGCAAAACTGGCCGTAGCGCACGCATGTTGTTTGAGGTGTTGGGAGACTTGTGGGTGGTGACACGCAACCCCTATCTGCAGGATGACTTGCTGGAAAATCCCAAGCGTCGCAAAGCCCTGATTGAAGCTTTGTACCACCGCATCGCTGCGATTAATGAACGCAGTAGCGGTAACGATAAAGTACAAAAACTTGTTTCTGCGGCGACTAAGGCGGTCGAAAAGTTTGCCGATGACTTTAAGCAAACGGCTGACTTGCGTAAAAAAGCACTGGCTAAACTGACCAAGTTTACCCGCAAAGATAACGTACAGTTTGACGGCTTGGCGCGTGTGTCGCACGTGACTGACGCGACCGACTGGCGCGTGGAATATCCGTTTGTGGTGATTAACCCTGACACCGAAGCCGAGATTTCTTACCTGGTCCGCGCGTGTATCGAATTAGGTTTGACCATTATTCCGCGTGGCGGTGGTACTGGTTATACCGGCGGTGCGGTGCCGTTGACGCCATTGTCAGCCGTGATTAATACCGAAAAACTGGACCAGCACACTGGCGTGCAAATGCGCACTTTGCCTGGCGTTTCACGCCAGGTCGCCACTATTGAGTGTGGCGCCGGGGTGGTGACACGCCGTGCCATGGACGCAGCAACCTCTGCCGGGCTTGAATTTGCCTGCGACCCAACCTCTGCGGACGCTTGCTGCATTGGCGGTAACGTGGCCATGAATGCCGGTGGTAAAAAAGCGGTGCTGTGGGGCACTGCGCTGGATAACCTCGCCTCATGGCGCATGGTGACGCCAGATGCAACCTGGCTGGAAGTTGAGCGTCTGGACCATAACCTGGGCAAGATTCACGATATTGAGATGGCGCGCTTTAAAATCAGCCGCTACGACGTTGACTTTAAAAACCTGTTGTCCGAGCCAGAAATCCTGGAGATTCCAGGCCCTAGCTTCCGTAAAGTGGGCTTGGGTAAAGACGTAACCGACAAGTTTTTGTCTGGCTTGCCTGGCGTGCAAAAAGAGGGTTGCGATGGATTGATTACCTCTGCCACCTTTATTCTGCATCGCATGCCCAAGCATGTGCGCACGATTGCACTCGAGTTCTTTGGTAATGTGTCACACGCAGTGCCTGCGATTGTTGAAATTAAAGACTATCTGGATGCAACTGCCAAACAAGACCCGGCCGTGATTATGGCGGGCCTGGAGCACATGGACGAGCGCTATGTGAAGGCGGTGGGTTACGCCACTAAAGCCGCGCGCCAGCAACGCCCGAAAATGGTGTTGTTGTGTGACATTGCCTCTGACGATGAAAATGCCGTTGGCGAAGTGGCGTCTGCCGTGGTGCGGATGTGTAACGCCCGTAACGGTGAGGGCTTTATTGCCGTTTCGGCTGAAGCACGTAAAAAATTCTGGCTAGACCGCTCACGCACAGCCGCGATTGCGCGCCATACCAATGCTTTTAAAATCAACGAAGACGTGGTGATCCCATTGCCGCGCCTCGGTGAGTATTCTGACGGCATTGAGCGTATCAATATTGAGTTGTCGATTCAGAACAAGCTGCGCCTGGTCGATGCGCTGGAAGCATTTGTGGCAGGCGACTTGCCATTGCAGCCGGATGAAGACGGCAATGCCGACCCTGAAGGTGTGAAGTCAAAACAGAATATTGCGCTGCAACTGTTGCGTGATGTGCGCGCCAGATGGCGCTTGCTGTTGAACACACTCGATGAGCCTGTGGCCGTGCTGGGTGAAATGGGCAAAGCGTTCACGCAATATAACAATGTGTTCCGTGCCGTGCAATCTTACGATTTGCGCGTGTCCTGGAAGCGTGAGCTCAAGCGCCCAATGGCGGATATTTTTGCCGGGCGCGAATACCAGAAAATATTGGATAAACTGGACGAGATTCAGAAAACCATCTTGAAGAGCCGCGTGTTTATTGCGCTGCACATGCACGCTGGTGACGGTAACGTGCATACCAATATCCCGGTTAACTCCGATGACTACGGCATGATGCAAGATGCGCATGCTGCAGTGGCGCGCGTGATGGATTTGGCACGTGGCCTCAATGGGGTGATTTCTGGTGAGCATGGTATTGGCATCACCAAAATGGCGTTTTTGGACCAGCACACCATTGATACGTTTGCCGCCTACAAAAACAAGGTAGACCCTCAAGGCCACTTTAACAAAGGCAAGCTGTTGATGGGCTCAGGGCTGGAAAACGCCTACACGCCTAGCTTTGGCCTGCTGGAGCAAGAGTCCATCATCATGGAACAGTCTGCCATTGGCGAGATTGCCGATGATATTTCTGACTGCCTGCGTTGCGGCAAATGTAAGCCAGTGTGCTCTACGCATGTGCCACGCGCTAACTTGTTGTATTCACCACGTAACAAGATTTTGGGCACCTCGCTGCTGATTGAAGCTTTTTTATACGAAGAGCAGACGCGTCGCGGTATTTCGCTCAAGCATTTTGACGAGTTTAACGATGTGGCCGACCATTGTACGGTCTGCCACCGTTGCGAAAAGCCATGCCCGGTGAATATCGACTTTGGTGATGTGTCAGTCAAAATGCGTAACTTTTTGCGTGAACAAGGCAAAAAGAAATTCAACCCAGGCACCGCCGCCGGTATGTTGTACTTAAACGCCAAAGATCCGGCAACGATTAAATTGCTGCGCGGCACCATGATAGGCATGGGCTATAAGGCGATTAATATCGCCAATAGCCTGGCCAAAAAATTTGGTCTGCTCAAGGATAAAAAAGCGCCGCCAGCGACGGTGGGCAAGGCAGAAATCAAGGCGCAGGTGATTCATTTTATTAATCGCCCGATGCCGAAAAAAATGCAGTCCAAAACGTCACGTGCCATGCTGGGTGTAGAAGATGACACCATGATTCCGGTCATCCGTAATCCGCAAAAGGTGACTGAAGACTCCGAAGCGGTGTTTTATTTCCCTGGTTGCGGCTCCGAGCGCTTGTTCTCCAACGTAGGCCTGGCCACGCAAGCCATGCTGTACGAGGTGGGCGCGATCACCGTGCTGCCACCAGGCTACCTGTGCTGCGGCTACCCGCAAACAGCCTCAGGCAATCACGACAAAGGCCAGGAAATCACCGCCGATAACCGTGTGTTATTCCACCGCGTGGCCAATACACTCAATTACCTGGATATTAAAACGGTGATTGTGTCTTGCGGTACGTGTATGGATCAGTTGCAGAAATACGAGTTTGAGAAGATTTTCCCGGGCTGCCGACTGCTCGATATCCATGAATACCTGATGGAAAAAGACATGCGTCTGCAAGGCGTGACCGGTACACGGTATATGTACCACGACCCGTGTCACTCACCAATGAAGACCTATAAGCCGTTGGAAGTCACCAACAAGCTCATGGGCACCGATGTGGCGTTGAATGACCGTTGCTGCGGCGAGTCTGGTACGTTTGCTGCAGCACGCCCTGACATTGCCACCCAGGTTAAATTCCGCAAGCAAGAAGAGCTGGAAAAGGGCATGGAAAAAATGGGCTTGACCGTGGGTGCGCCCGAGCAGTCAGTCAAAATACTGACTTCTTGCCCAAGCTGCCTGCAAGGCTTGTCACGTTATGGTGACGACACGGGTATTGAAGCCGATTACATTGTGGTGGAAATGGCCAAGCATATATTGGGTGAAAACTGGATGGAAAACTATATTCAGAAGGCCAATAACGGCGGCATCGAGAAAGTGCTGCTGTAAAAAAACAAACCCCGCGCAAGCGGGGTTTGTGCTACTTTCGGCGCATAAAGCAACTTATTGCTTGCGCGCTTTGAGGTAGACGTAAATGCCTGCCCATGTCATGACCACACACATAATCGCAATCACAATAAAACTCATCAAACCATAGTCAGTAGATAACAAATCAATCAAAATTTTCATAGCGTTTCCTCCTGTAAGCTAGTCATCTGGTGCGCAACAACGCTTAAGAATGATTTTGAACCCTATGACCAACATGTTTTTTGATGTAACGCAAAAGTGATGCAAACGGCAACCGCTGAAATAAGCGTGTATTGCCCGGCACCCAATAAACTATTCAGGAAAAGTGACCTATGAATATTTACCCGCTGCTTAAGCCGCTACTGTTTCAACTCGATGCAGAACAGGCACATGACCTCACCTTGCAATCGCTCAAGCGCGCCGAAAAACTCGGCCTGCTAAAATTGGCCACCACGCGATTACCCGAGCAACCCACTCAGGTGATGGGGCTGACTTTTCCTAATCCGGTTGGTTTGGCGGCAGGCCTGGATAAGAATGCAGCCGTGATTGATGGCATGGCCGCGCTTGGTTTTGGCTTTATTGAAGTGGGCACCGTCACCCCGCGCCCACAGCCGGGCAACCCCAAGCCACGGTTGTTCCGTTTGCCAGCGGCGGAGGCGATTATTAACCGCTTTGGCTTTAATAATCTGGGCGTCGATCAACTGGTGCAGAATGTGAAAGCCACCAGATTTAAAGGCATTTTGGGCATTAATATCGGCAAAAATTTTGATACACCCAACGATAGAGCCGCAGAAGACTACCTGACCTGCATGCGCAAAGTGTATAGCCATGCCAGCTATATCACGGTGAATATCTCCTCACCCAACACCAAAAACCTGCGCGCTTTGCAAGAAAAAGACGCACTAGGCCAATTGCTGGCAACCCTTAAATCTGAGCAAAAAATCCTGTCACAAGTACATGGTAAATATGTGCCCGTGGTCTTGAAAATTGCACCTGACCTGACCACCGAGCAAGTCGAGGAAATTGCAGGCCTGCTTATGCAACATCGTATGGATGGCGTCATTGCCACCAACACTACGCTGGCGCGCGACGCTGTAGCCGGGTTGCCACACGCAGAAGAAGCCGGCGGCTTGTCTGGCGCACCAGTTAAAGCAGGTGCTACGCGTGTGATTCAAACCCTGGCGGCGTCACTGCAAGGCAGTTTGCCGATTATTGGCGTGGGCGGTATTTTGAACGGTGACGATGCCAAAGAAAAAATAGCCGCGGGTGCCAGCCTGGTGCAGCTTTATAGCGGCCTGATTTACAAAGGGCCGCAGTTAATCAAGGATTGTCGCAAAGCCCTGCGCTAATGGTGTTGCCTATTCTTTACTCCTACCGCCGTTGTCCGTATGCCATGCGTGCGCGGATGGCGTTGTGGTCGGCAAAAATCCAGCTTGAGGTGCGTGAAGTTTCATTGCGCGACAAACCTGCACATTTATTGCAGATTTCCCCCAAAGGCACGGTGCCAGTCTTGCAGCTGGAGGAGGGCTCTATATTGGAGCAGAGTCTGGATATTATGCAATGGGCACTGGCTCAGAGTGATCCTCAAGGCTGGCTCGATGCTGACCATGACGCGGTGAATCGCCTGATTGCTATTAACGATGGTGAGTTTAAAAAAGCACTGGACCGTTATAAATATCCAGAGCGTTACCCTGAACAATCACAATTGGTTTACCGCCAGCAAGGTGAGCAGTTTTTGCAGATGCTGGAAACTGCCTTGCAGCAACATCGTTTTTTGTTGGGGGATTCTGCCAGTGTGGCCGATGTGGCGATTTTTCCGTTTATCCGTCAGTTTGCGGCGGTGGATGGAGAGTGGTTTGCGGGGAGTGCTTATCCACGATTGCGGACTTGGTTAGAGGGGTGGTTGGAAAGCTCTTTGTGTGCAGAGATTATGCAGAAGTTTCCTACTTATACTGAGCTTGTTTTGTAAGCTGAGCTCTAGGCGTGGTGTGATTGTGATAAAAGGTTGTTCTTCTCTGTGATGTTTCTTTTTGCCTCTACGGCGACCTTCTTTCTTATGCTTATCTATCAGCCTTAGTCGCAGGGTGGGCATGGATGCCCACCCTGGCTTTGTGGTTGGTTGGAAGGTTTCTTTTCGCTTTTTCAGCGAGTTACTTTTCTTTGCTTGTAGCAGTCTTGGTTTGTGGAAAGATCTATTTCGCCCTTTCGGCGACCATTCTTTCTTATGCTTGTCCATAAGAAAGAAGGCAAAGAACAAGACACCCCAGCTTCCGCTTGATTCCTGCGTTGCTCGTCAAAATAAGCGGTCACGAAACTCAACCTGGTAGCTCACACAGAACGTGAGCTACTGCGGGATTCGGACAGTCGCTCCCTTCCTCCTTATTTTGCCTGCGCTACTCGGCGCGGCAGATGGGGACCCCGAACACCTACTGAGTGCAACGGTTAGTGATTTTAAGAAATGAATTTGGTTTTTGAACCGTCCAAACTGCGACGAGGTTACTTAGGAGAGAATAATCCCATCCCATCACGCTGAGTAGCGGAGACAAAATAAGGGAGAAGGGAGCGACTGTCTGAGATCCGCGGCAGCTTGCGTAGTGTGCAAGCTGCTAGGACGAGTTTCGTGACCGCTTATTTTGTTGAGCAACGCAAGGGAGCCGCAGGCCGTGATGGCTGGGTGCCCTCCTCTTTGGTTACTTTCTGAGGGGCAAGCATCAGAAAGTGACTCGCCTAGAGGCGAAATAAGCTAATGCTTAAAAGCACAACACTTGAAAGTCAGAAGAATTATTTTTTTCAACATCGCCAAAATTGCATTGAGTTGGCTAGAGCACACCAACATTAAAAATGATCAGTCACTCTTCTGAGCCGTTTGCTCAAACTTCTCATACGCATTAATAATCTTCTGCACTAACGGATGCCTAACCACGTCCTGCGACATAAACTGGGTAAAGGCGATGCCTTTCACGTCTTTGAGAATTTTTTGCGCTTCTACCAAGCCGCTTTTCTGATGACGCTGCAGGTCAATCTGCGTCACATCCCCTGTAATCACAGCTTTGGTGCCGAAACCGATGCGGGTCAAGAACATCTTCATCTGCTCTGGCGTGGTGTTCTGCGCTTCATCCAGAATAATAAAACTTTGGTTCAAGGTGCGGCCACGCATATAAGCCAATGGCGCAACTTCAATCGCACCGCGTTCAAACATTTTGTTTACCGTGTCATAGCCTGCCAGGTCATATAGCGCGTCGTATAGCGGGCGCAGGTAGGGGTCGACTTTTTGGTTTAAGTCGCCGGGTAAAAAGCCCAGGCGCTCACCGGCTTCTACCGCCGGGCGTACTAATACAATGCGTTTCACACGGTCGCGCGTCATGGCGTCAACCGCGCTGGCGACTGCCAGGTAGGTTTTACCTGTACCTGCGGGGCCAATGCCAAACGTAATGTCGTGGTCTTGAATCTGTTGCAGGTAACTGACCTGGCGCGGGGTGCGGCCATGCAAGTCACCGCGGCGCGTCATGAGTGTGGGCATGGCGCTGGAGGCGACTTCTTCTGGTTTCAGCTTGTCGATTTCTACCAGGCCTAGCTGAATATCTTCCAGCTCAATTGGCTTTTTGGCGCGGGCGTAAAAGTTTTCCAGCATTTGTACGCCCAGGCGCATATTGGTTTGCGTGCCGCTTAGGTAAAACGTGCTGCCGCGGCGGTTGATGTCAATGTCCAGGCCGTTCGCTAACTGGCGGATATTTTCATCGAGCGGGCCGCACAGGTTTGCCAGCAGCAGGTTGTCTTCGGGGGAGAGGGTAATTTCCATGGTTAATTCACTATTTCGCCAACGAGACGATGTGGGTTGTAAACATCGGTGATTTTAACCTGCACCATTTGGTGGATGTAGCTGGTATCAGCAGCAATATCCACCACGCGGCCATTATCAGTTTTACCTGCCAGCAGGGTAGGGTCTTTCCATGATGGGCCGTCAATCAGCACACGTTGCACGGTGCCTAACATGGCACGGCTGATGGCGTCACCGTTGGTTTCGTTTTCAGTTTGCAGTTGTTTGAGCCAAGCCGCTTTATCCACTTGTGGCGTTTCGTCCGGCAAATAACTGGCGGGTGTACCCGGGCGCGGGCTATATAAAAAGCTAAAGCTGTAATCAAAGCCGACGTCGCGCATGAGTTTGAGTGTGGCCTGAAAGTCTTTTTCTGTTTCGCCCGGGAAGCCGACAATGATGTCGCTGGTAATCGTCAATTGCGGGTTGGCTGCTTTGAGTTTGCGGATCAGGCCTTTGTATTGCAACGCGGTGTAGTTACGTTTCATTGCCATTAAAATGCGGTCACTGCCAGCTTGCACCGGCAGGTGCAATTGGTTGGCTAGTTTGGGCACATTGGCATGGCAGGCAATCAGCCGCTCGTTCATTTCGTTGGGGTGGCTGGTGGTGTAACGAATGCGCTCGATTTGCGGAATCTCGGCCACGGTTTCAATCAGCATGGCTAAGTCAGCCTCTATGCCCTGATATTGCACGCGGTAAGCGTTGACGTTTTGCCCAAGCAGTGTGATTTCTTTCACGCCTTGCTCGGCCAGTTGAATGGCTTCAGTCAACACATCTTCAAATGGGCGCGAAAATTCTTCACCACGTGTATAAGGCACCACGCAAAAGCTGCAATATTTGCTACAGCCTTCCATAATGCTCAAAAAAGCAGTCGCACCTTCGATGCGTGGCGGAGGCAAGTGGTCAAACTTTTCAATTTCGGGGAAGGTAATATCAACCTGCGGCTTGTTTTCGGTTTGCTTGGCCTTAATCAGCTCTGGCAAACGATGCAGGGTTTGCGGGCCGAACACCACATCAACATAAGGTGCGCGCTTGATAATGGCCTCACCTTCCTGGCTGGCGACACAACCGCCGACCCCAATCACTAGGTTTGGGTTTTTCTCTTTGAGCGGAATCATGCGGCCCAAATGGCTAAACACTTTTTCTTCGGCTTTTTCGCGCACCGAACAAGTGTTGAGCAGGATGACATCGGCTTCTTCCATATTGTTGGTCTGGGTCATGCCGTCGTGCTCACGCATCAAGTCCACCATGCGTGACGCATCGTATTCGTTCATCTGGCAACCAAACGACTTGATGAATATTTTTTTACCGCTGTCCTGCTTCATTGCACGCTAAATTTCTCACAAAAACAGTATTTTAGCGTATTTGCAGGTGAAACCCCAGCGCGCTTGGTGACTGCGGTAAAATAGCTTTCTTTCATTTGAGCGTTGGTTGCATGCAAGCCTTACCGATTTTTTTTAATATTGCGCAACGACTGTGTGTCGTCATTGGCGGAGGTGATGTCGCGACGCGCAAAGTATTGATGCTGCGCAAGGCGCAAGGCCGTGTGACGGTGATCTCGCCAGATTTGTGTGATGAATTACGCGTGTTATTTGAGCAGGGCGAGATTGACTATGTGCAGGCTGCGTTTCAGCCTGAGCAATTGACCAGCGCCTGCCTGGTGATTGCAGCGACCGATGATGAAGCCGTCAATGAAGCAGTCTCTATTGCTGCCAAACGCCTCAATATCCCGGTGAATGTGGTGGATGCGCCTGCTTTATGCACGTTTACCATGGGCTCAATTATTGATCGCAGCCCGGTGGTGATTGCGGTGTCTAGTGAAGGCAATGCGCCGGTGTTGGCGCGGCATATCCGCAGCAAAATTGAAACCATGTTGCCTGCGGCCTATGGCCGAATCGCAACGATTGCAGGTGAATTTCGCGAGCAGGTCAAAACCAAGTTTACCAATATGCCTGCACGCCGCCGCTTTTGGGAGGACGTGCTCAATGGGCCGTTGGTCGAACGTGTTTTGTCTGGCCAGGAGCAAGCGGCGCGCGAGTTGTTGGGCGAGCTGTTAAGCCAAAGCGAAGACGCCCCTGCGCGCGGCGAAGTGTATCTGGTGGGCGGTGGCCCCGGTGACCCAGACTTGTTAACGTTTAGGGCTTTGCGCCTGATGCAGCAGTGCGATGTGTGTGTGTATGACAAGTTGGTCAGCAAAGAGGTGATGGAGCTGGTGCGCCGTGATGCCGAGCTGATTTATGTGGGTAAATCGCGTGACCAGCATACGCTGCCGCAAGAGGAAATTAATTCTTTGCTGGCGCGGCTGGCATTGGAAGGCAAGCGCGTATTGCGCCTCAAAGGCGGTGACCCGTTTATTTTTGGCCGTGGCGGCGAAGAAATTGAAACCCTGATGCAGCATGGCGTGCCGTTTCAGGTGGTGCCAGGCATTACTGCCGCCAACGGGGTGTCGAGTTATGCGGGCATTCCACTCACCCATCGCGATTATGCGCAGGCTTGTTTGTTTATTACCGGGCATTTAAAAGAGGGCAGCATAGACCTGGATTGGCAGGCGATGGCAAGGCCCCGGCAGACCGTGGTGATTTATATGGGTCTGGTTGGGCTGGAGCAAATTTGCGCCAAACTGATTGCAGAAGGCGTTTCACCTGATATGCCAGCGGCGGTGATTCAACAGGGCACCACGCAAAAGCAACGGGTGGTGGAGTCTACCTTGAAAGATCTGGCGGCTGATGTCGCTGCGGCCGGGTTGAAGCCACCCAGCCTGACTATTATTGGCGAAGTGGTGAAGCTGCGGTCGCGTTTAAACTGGTTTACGCCCAGCGACGCGTAATCAGGCGTTAGGCAGAATAGGTAAAGAAAGCCTGGCTTCTAGCCCACCTTCTGGGCGGTTGAGTAAGGCCAGCTGGCCGCCATGCAAAGTGGCAATGCGGTTGCAAATGGCCAGCCCTAAGCCGCTGCCACCTTCATATTTGTTGCGCGCGCTATCCATGCGCTCAAACGGGCGCAGCAAACGTTCGGCATGCTCGGGGGGGATGCCGGGGCCGTTATCGAGCACGCTAATGACAATTTTATCGGCCATCACCTGACTGCGCACTTCTACTTTACCTTTGCCGTAGTTGTAGGCATTGCCGACCAGGTTATCGAGCAAGCGCTGCATGGCAAGCGGGCGGATTGGAATAAAGTATTTAGGCCCCAGTGACACTTTTAACTCGCGCCCGGCGCGGCGTTGGCGCTCTGCCAGCGCGTGCAGCAGGTCGTTGATGTCCATCATGCGGGTGGGCTCGCCTTCTACCCCGCGTACAAAATCCAAAAACTGGTGAATGATATTGTCCATGTCTGAAATATCTTCAATCATGCCGTGCTTCATGTAATCGGCTTCTGATGGCAACATTTCTACGGCTAGCCGTAATCGCGCCAGTGGCGTGCGGATATCATGTGAAACACCGGCTAATAATAAAGTGCGTTCTGCATCCAGCCGCGCCAGTGACTCTGCCATTTCGTTAAAGGTGTGCGTCACTTCGCGCAGTTCTTCCACGCTGTCTTCTGGCAGTTTTGGCGCCGGTTCGCCGTTGCGTAAGCGTTCTGCCGCATGTACCAACATGGTGAGCGGGCGGTTAATGCGCGCTGCGAGCAGGTAGGCGCCAACTAGCGATAACAGGCCGACCACCGCGGCCCAGCCCAGCCAGTGCCAAGGGAAAGGGCGGTCAACCTGAATTTTGGGAATGACCACCCAGAAGTCATCCTGGCCGACATTAAAACTAATCCAGAGCCCGGGAATATCGTAGTGATTGACCGTGATGATGGTCTCTTCGCCCATGCGTTCCCTGATTTTTTGGGCCACCAGGTTAATAAACGGGTCTAGCGGTAGCGGCTCAATGTCTTCCAAAAAGTCTGCTGCATACACACGCACGCCCTCGCGGCCAGATAGCTCTGACAGCAAGGCCAGACGGCGGTTTTCATGTGAGGCGATGAGTGAGGCGCGGGTGTAGTTAACGATGGTGACCGCCTGCAGGGCCGCCGCGGTTGCGCGTGGTTCGCGGTCAAAATAATCAAAGATTTTGAGCGACGCATAGATACTGACTGCCAGCAAAATGGCAATCAGTAACATGATGCGGGACAGCAGTCTGCGGGGCAGTAAACGCACGTGAGTGAGGCTTAAGCGAGCGGCTTATTGCGGCGCTTCGCCATCTGGAATAAACACATAGCCAAAGCCCCACATGGTTTGCAGGTAGCGTGGATGCGCGGGATCTGGCTCGATAATGCGGCGCAAACGTGAGACTTGCACATCAATGCTGCGGTCAAATACATCGAGCTCACGGCCGCGCGCCAATTGCATCAGGCGATCACGTGACAAGGGCTGGCGCGGGTGCTCGGTAAACACCTTTAATAAGGTGAATTCGCCGCTGGTAATGGTGATCGCCACACCGTTTTTGGTCAGGCTGCGCGTGTTGGTATCAAACACAAAATCACCAAACTGAAACGCCGCACTTTTTTCTTCAACCACTGGCTTGGGCGTAATCTCATGGCGACGCAATACGGCGTTGATTCTCGCGAGCAATTCTCGTGGATTAAACGGTTTGGGCAGGTAGTCGTCGGCGCCCATCTCCAGGCCAACAATACGGTCTACTTCATCACCGCGCGCGGTTAGCATAATGATGGGTGTCATATGGTTGGCGCCACGCAGCCGGCGGCAAATGGCGAGGCCATCTTCGCCGGGCAGCATCAAGTCAAGAATCAGCAGGTCAAAGCTTTCGGCAGACATGGCCTTGTCCAGCTCTTTGCCATCGGAAACGGATTTGATATTGAATCCTTGCTCGGTGAGGTAGCGCTGTAAAAGTTCGCGCATACGCAAATCATCATCAACCATCAATATTTTTTTTAACTGTTCTGCCATACGTACCTTTTAACACAGAAGCGGGCGTTTTCGTTAACGCGGTTGGCCGCCATCAGGATGACCCGACATAAGGGGCTAAAACGGCTTAGCCGTAAAACTTATCTTTATTATTATACTCCAAGCCGTATCCCGCATGAAGTGGGCGTGGTTACAACTTGGTTACAAATAGCGATGGGAGTGAAATATTGCATTTACAATCCTGAGGCAAGATAACCGCCTGAAAATGGTGTGCATCGTGATGAAAGAATGGCTATTTTTTGTTAAATCAGTTGATGCTGCAACCATAGTTGCGTTATGTTAGTCAGCCTGATTTTAAAGTCAGGCAATATCTGTCATGTTAAGCGTGCTTGGTTTTACTTTAAAAGATTGTTTTCAAAAAGCTTTGAGTAAAACAAGACTTTTTGAGTCAAACAAGACCTTTCTGAGTGAAACAAGACTTGGTAAAACAAGAATGAAGGTATTACATTTGGATGTGGATGGGTAGAGCGAACAAACATTTGAAAGAGGTTTTTTTGCTGACAACGACCATGTTGCTGGCATTGCCTGTGTCTGCCGACCTCAAGTTACCTATTCGGCTGACGGATAGCCGCATGGTCGATAACGATGACGCCGGCCTCTCTAAAACCCTTGAGCATAACTTCAGCCCTGAAGATCGTGCACGCTTGCGCAAGGCGCTGTCTGATTATGCGCGCAACACTGACCCCGACCACCAACTCATGCTACAAAAGCGCAAAATCATGCATGACAGTATTTCGCAGCGCTTTAATGAGTGTAACCGCGACAATGATGATTCACTGGATCGCGAAGAGGCGACCTTGTGTTTGCCGCAGGTGGCACGACACTTTTCTTATGTAGACCTCGATGGCAATGGCGTGATCACCCTGGATGAGCTGGAAAATGCTTATGCGCAGATGGTAGACCGGCAGCGAGCAGCAGAAGCAAAAAGCCAGGCACAACAAGCCATCGTCACCGATTCTGAGACTGATAAATCCAGAAATAAATCAAAACCGGCGTCTGCGGTGATTCCAGCCAATAGTACTGTGAACTCTACCGGTAAAGACGTTTCGGCACTACGCAAACGTCCCAGCTAAGCTGCTGTTCTATGCCTCATGCATGCCAACCTTTAGCTCCGGCATGTTTGCTCCCTAATTTAATCCCTGATTGCTAGTTAAGTCCGCATGGGCATCAGTCAATTATCGTTTGTGTGGCATCGCGGCTTGCAAGAGATTGCCGCTGCCGACTGGCAAGCCTTGGCTGGCGCTCATCCTATGCTGGATTACCGGTTTTTGCGCGCATTTGAATTATCCGTCGCGGTCGATCACCACACTGGCTGGATTCCCTATCACTTAACGGTGTTTGAGGGCGAGCAATTAGTAGCTGCCGCGCCTTGTTATGTAAAAACACACTCTTATGGCGAATATGTGTTTGATTGGTCATGGGCAGAGGCGTACGAGCAGGCAGGCGGCCAATATTATCCCAAGCTGATTGCCGCCATTCCTTTTTCGCCGGTCACCGGGCCGCGGCTGTTAATTCACCCTGATTGCCCTGAACCACAGGCGCTGGCAAAGGCGATGTTGTTGCAGATGCGTGAGGTCTGTCGGGAACAGGCATGGTCCGGGCTGCATGTGCTGTTCCCGGATACCATTTCGGCAGATGCATGCGCCGAAGCAGACGGCTTGCGCCGACACGGCGTGCAGTTTCGCTGGGAAAACCCTGGTTACGCCGATTGGGAGGCTTTTTTAGCCGCGCTCAGCCGCGACAAGCGTAAAAAGATACGTCAGGAGCGCAACAAGGTCGCCCAGCAAGGGGTGCATTGCCGCGTACTGAGCGGGCATGACATCAGCCCGGCCGAACTCGCTTTGTTTTATCAATGCTATTGCAATACCTATCACCGGCACGGCAGTAGCCCTTATTTGTCATTGGCATTTTTTGAACAAATCAGCCGTGACATGCCTGAACAATTTAGGCTGTTTATTGCTGCACAAGATGGTGAAGATGTCGCCGCCAGTGTCTGTATTTGGGGTAATGACACCTTGTATGGCCGTTATTGGGGCAGCCTGCGCGATATTTCGTGCCTGCATTTCGAGTTGTGTTACTACCAGCCGCAACAGTTTTGTATCAGCCAGGGTATCCGCTATTTTGAAGGTGGCGCGCAAGGCGTACACAAACTGGCACGCGGTTTCACCCCTTACACGACCTGCTCCTATCACTGGCTAAGCCACCCGGATTTTCACCAGAGCGTGGCACGCTTTTTGGTTCGCGAAGCCAGCACCATGCAAGACTATGTGGATGAGCTGGAGGAGCGTAGTCCTTACAAGGCTTAATTGGCCGCTGATAAAGGGAATTTGAGTTTTATAGGATTGTTTTAGCGCTCTGTCGGTTGGCGCTGCTTTGGGGTCCCCATCTGCCGCGCCGAGCAACGCAGGATTGGCGGGGGCAGTCGGCAATCAACTGTTTGAGTCCCGCAACAAGCCACGTTGTGTGTGGCTTGTCAGGACGAGTTTTTGATTGACGCCCGACAAGTCGAGTAGCACAGGAATCAAGCGGAAGCTGGGGTGTCTTGTTCTTTGCCTTCTTTCTTATGGACAAGCATAAGAAAGAATGGTCGCCGTAAAGGCGAAATAGATATCTCCACAAACCAAGACTGCTACAAGCAAAGAAAAGTAACTCGCCTATAGGCGAAAGGCAATGCTACGAGTTGCCACTCACAACCCATCACCAAGGAATCCTCTTCCCGTCATAGGCTATAAACTCCCCCGATTGCGCACTGCTTAACCCCTCAATCACCTGCCGTAACCCACGCACACTGGTTTCCGCATCAATCAATCCGTTCGGCCCACCCATGTCTGTACGCACCCAGCCCGGGTGCAGGGCTGCGACGGCAATATTAAACTCACGCAGATCCAGCGCCAAGCTCTTGACCACCATATTCAAGGCAGTTTTGCTGCTGCGGTAAATATATTCTCCCCCGCTGCCATTGTCTTCTATGCTACCCATTTTGCTGGTCATGGCGATTAATTTCGCCTGACTGGCGCGCCGTAGTTGCGGTAAAAAGGCTTCGGCCAAGTAGTACGTGGTGAGTGTGTTGACCTGAAATGCCTGCAGCCAGACTTGCGGGTCGGTTTTACCGAAGGCGCTGTCAGGATAAGTGCCCGCATTGCTGATTAAAATATCTATCGTCAGTGCCGATAACTGCCCCGCCAGATCGCGAATCGCGCTCACATCGCCTACATCCAACGCCAATACCTGGATGTTCGTGTGTTTGGCAGCCAATTGCTGCAATGCTGTTGCCTTGGCTAGGTCGCGCACGGTGGCGTAAACCTGCTGGCCGCTTTCAGCATATTGTTTAACGTATTCCAGCCCAATGCCACGGTTAGCGCCGGTGATTAATATCGTTTGTGTCGTCATTATTTGCCTCGTTTTCTTCAAAAAATTGAATCTGAGATATGATTGAATTTTACGCTGGTTTGTTTGCCAGAGTAGTATGTTTGCAATCGCTATGGAGTGTTGAGTGCATGGGTGTTGGTCAGCGTTTGGGACAAATGATTTTTTTGGGTGTGTTGTGCTTGATATTCTTGGCGACAAACGCGATGGCTGGCGCTGTCGATGTCAGTAAAAAAATTCCGCTGCGGCCTTCGTTATTAAAGCCCGAAGATGTGGCGGTGATTTACAACGTCAATGATGCGCAGAGTGAAGAAGTCGCCCGCTATTACTTGCAGGCGAGACAAGTGCCTGCAGAAAACCTGATTGGGGTGGAGTTACCGAGGCATGCCAAGGATGCGCTGACTGTGCCTGAGTTTGAGGCTTTAAAAGCACAATTGGACGCCAGGCTTGGCAATCAGCAAGTGTTGTTACTCGTGTGGCGCACGCCGTTTGCCGTGCAGTGCAACAGTATTACCAGCGCGCTGACCCTGGGACTGGACTTGAACCAGTGCCGCAAAACCTGCGACCCCGGCCGTGATAGCCCTTACTTTAACAGCCCGTCATTACGACCATGGGCAGACCATCATGTTCGGTTATCCATGTTATTGCCGATTAACAGTGTAGACGCCGCCAAGGCGTTGATTGACCGCGGTGTGTTGAGCGAATTTAGTTTAAATGACGCCGATGGTTATTTTCTTAAAACGCGCGATGTGGCGCGCTCCAAGCCGCGTGAGCCGTTTTTTCCGCAAGATGGCATGACCATCAAATCCAAAAAGCTCACCTTGCATACCCTGAGTCAGGAGTCGATTGAAAATCAGGGCTCGGTCATGTTTTATTTTACCGGGCAAAAGCAGGTCGACTTTATGTTAACGAATACCTATTTGCCAGGTGCAATTGCAGATCACCTGACCTCAAGCGGTGGCGTGCTGGCGAGTTACAATGCCCAGATGCCAGCATCGCGCTGGCTGGATGCTGGTGTCACCGGTAGTTATGGCACCGTTTCAGAGCCATGCAACTACTGGCAAAAGTTTCCTCATCCGCAAATTATCATGGCGCATTACCTCTCAGGTGAAACTTTGATTGAGGCCTATTGGAAAAGTGTGAAATGGCCTATGCAAGGTGTGTTTGTGGGTGAACCACTGGCCAAACCTTATGCCAGAAGTGCGCCGGTCATGGCTGAGTAGCCTGACTATGCGCGCCTAGGCAGCTGTCATCATGCTGTCATTGCCTGCGCACAGATGTGTCGTATAATCGCCGACATTGATGTGTTGAGAATAGCTTGTGCAAGATATTCGTTGGAAAGCGTTCTGGAGTCTGCTGTTTTGGGCATTTTTCTGCCTGATGGTTGGCTGGTTCACCAGTGCAGAGACTGCCTGGTTATTGTTGATGGCTGGTGTGTTGGCCTATCTTGCCACGCATCTCTACTGGATTCACCGCTTGTATCAGTGGGCGCTCAAACCCAGCCTTAACTTTATGCCAAATGGCAAAGGCATCTGGGAAGACATCTTTGCTAACCTTTATCATGAGATGCGCCGTCACTCGCGCAGCCAAAGCCAGCTTAGTAGTACGCTAGAGCGATTGCGGCACGCCACCAGCGCGTTACCGGACGGCGTGGTGGTACTTAATAACCGCAACGAAATTGAATGGTTTAACGAACCGGCGATTCAGCGGCTGGGGTTAAAGCGGCATCATGATGAAAATCAGCCCATTTATTACTTGCTGCGACAAGCTGAGTTTGTCGAGTATTTACAGGCTGAAAACTACAGCGAGCCGCTCAAGCTTAAGTCCTGGCGCAGCCCGGATGTGACACTCGAATTACAGATTATTCCATTTGCCAGCAAGCAACGCCTGCTCATTTGCCGCGATGTGTCTGCGATTGAAAAAACCGAGGTCATGCGCCGTGACTTTATTGCCAATGTCTCGCATGAGTTGCGCACACCACTCACGGTTATCGGCGGCTTTCTCGAAACCATCAGTGACATGCAAGGCGAAGTCTCACCCGATATCCAGCCTTATTTTGACATGATGCAATCGCAAACGACGCGCATGCGCCGCATTATTGAAGACTTGCTGACCTTGTCGCGCCTGGAAAATAATGTCGTGCTTAAAGATGAAACCGATATCGCCATGCCGGCCTTGCTCAAGCAGTTGCAAAAGGATGCACAAGCGCTGAGCCAGGGGCAACATACGGTGACCTTGCACATGGAGACAGAAGTCAATCTGCGCGGTAGTTACAATGAGTTATTGAGTGCCTTGAGCAACCTGACCAGCAATGCGGTGCGCTATACCCCGTCGCAAGGCAAGATTGATATTTACTGGCAGATGCGCGGCGAAGATGTCGTGTTTAGTGTGCAGGATACCGGTATCGGTATCGAGTCGCAGCATTTGCCACGACTGACAGAACGCTTTTACCGGGTAGACAGTGGCCGTAGCCGGGATACCGGTGGCACCGGGCTAGGCCTGTCCATCGTCAAGCATATTTTGCATCATCATCAGGCCAGCTTGCAGGTTGAGAGTGAGCCTGGGCAAGGTAGCCGTTTCCAGATTGTGTTCCCAGCCCAGCGGGTATTGCCTGCATGAGGTGTTGCGGCTGGCGTATGATGATCTTACTGCTGGCCGGATGCAGCACCACACCGGATGGCGGCTATGTGGACTCACCCAACGGGCGCCCGGTGCCTGTGCGACAAGACCGTAATACCTTGCATCAATTGGCCAAAACTGACCTCGATCGCCTGGCGGATATTGAGTATAGCGAGAATGTCAGCACCTTGCGCTTGCTCATGCTCAAGATGTACAAACGTAACCCGGCCGAGGCACAAAAGTCAGGCTTGGGGTCGCCTGAGCAAATTGCCAGCTATGTGTTTGAACAGGGCAGTGTGCATCACTGGCAGTTTGAGGCTCTGGCTGGCGCGCAAGATACTGCCGCGATTAAACTCGCACTCAACGCGCAATATAGCGGAGACCGCGTATTGGCGCTGGTGGTTGGCATACAGTCGATGTTGTTTAGGGCGCATGGCAATAAATCGGCCTTTTTCCTCACTGACAGCATAGAGCCACAAAACTTATATAATGCGGCCAGAAATATTGAAATTGCAGTATGGAAGCTAACCAATGCCAAAAATGCCCAAGGCGAGTTATTGCTATTAACCAATAGCCTGCCTGGCGAGGTACAAAATCTGAGCTTTGAGCGGGAGTTCAGCAAGCTGATTGCCCGCAGCGATTTACTGGCACTGACGCTGGCAGAAAAATCACAACGCTTTATTTCGCGCCTGACACAAAGTATCACAGCAGCGCCTTTTCTCCCTTTTAGATAAATTTAATCATGCAACAAGCACTCACCCTACTCAATGGCTTGACGCCCACCCAGTTCATGGCGGAATACTGGCAAAAAAAACCTTTGTTGATTCGCGGCGCCATGCCAGGTTTTCAAGGCTTGCTCAATCCTGAAGAACTGGCCGGATTGGCGTGTGATGCCGAGGTACCTGCCAGATTGATACAGTTTGACCCAGCGCGCGCAGAGGCTGGAGATGGCTGGCAAGTGACGCAAGGCCCTTTTGAGGATGACGACTTTACCGCCTTGCCTGCGCAACATTGGACCTTACTGGTGCAGGGTATGAACCATGTTTTGCCTGAAGCACAGGACTTGCTGACCCACTTTGACTTTATCCCAACGGCCAGGCTGGATGACGTCATGGTGAGTTATGCCCCGACTGGCGGCGGTGTCGGGCCGCATATTGATAGCTATGATGTTTTTTTGCTGCAAGGCGCAGGCAAGCGTCGCTGGCGTATCAGCCAGCAAACCGATTTACGGCTGATCCCTGACGCGCCTTTGCGTATTCTGTCGCACTTTGTCAGCGAGCAGGAGTGGGTGCTGGAGCCTGGTGATATGCTTTACCTGCCGCCCAATGTAGCGCACTGGGGCATCGCTGAAGATGACGACTGCATGACGTACTCGATTGGTTTTCGCGCCCCTGCGGCCAGAGAGCTGGCGATAGAGTTTCTGGATGCTTGCCGTCAAGATGGTTTGCCGGATGAGTTGTATCGCGACCCCGACTTGCAGCCAGTGGTCGATGCGGCGGCGGTGGATGCCAATATGGTGAATAATGTGGCAGACATGCTGGGTCGACTGCCCTGGCAGCCTGCGCAATTAGGGCCTTTTCTGGCTAAGTATTTTTCTGAGCCCAAGGCTTATGTTGTTTTTTCCCCTAATCGTAAGCTCAGCCAGGAAAAATTTTCTCAGCGACTGGCACAGCACGGTGTGGTGATGGACTTGCAGACGCAGATGCTGCATTGGCAAGGGCAGTATTTTATCAATGGTGAGAGCGTGCCTGTCGCGATTGAGGGCGCGCCATTATTGAATCTATTGGCCAATCGTCGACAGCTGGAGCCTGCGTTATGCCAAGCGTTTGCCGTCGTGAGCGTGTTGCCCTGGTTGCACCAGATGTATTTGTCGGGCTATGTGCATCTGGCTGAAAATGCGGCTTAATTGCATTGATGGCAAATGATTTGCCGGTGTTTTTGTCAAAAAAACAGCTGGATGTGGTTGTTACGCAAAAAAATCCATGTTTTTTAAGACAATGTGCGTTCTTTTTTTAATGAATTACTGATACAATTTTTTTACTCGGCTGGTTCTGCATCAAGGGGATTGTCCGTACATAATTTTTTGCTCATACATACTAAGGAAATAAAGATGACACGTTCTGCATTGTTGGCTGCATTGTTGGCTCTGGCTTTGACTGCTTGTGGTGAAAAACCAGCTGAAGAAGCGCCTGCTGCTGAGGCACCTGCTGCTGAAGCTCCAGCTGCTGAAGCTCCAGCTGAGGCACCTGCTGCTGAAGCTGCTCCTGCTGAAGCTGCTCCAGAAGCTGCACCTGCTGAAGCTCCAGCTGAAGAAGCTAAGTAATTCAGACTTTAGTAATCTGGTTTTAATTAAACCTGGTTTACTTAAAATCTAGGACTTACTTAAAATCCAAGCTTGCTTAGATGTAGAAAAGCCGACGCAAGTCGGCTTTTTTATTTGTGCTGCCACCCTGGTGAAAGCGGCTTGCCTGTCAGGCTGCGCTTTTGAGTGGCGTTAATTCGTTGGCAATCTGGCAAATACGGATAAAGTCTTCTGCAACCAGTGCTGCGCCGCCAATCAGGCCGCCATCTATATCTGGCATGCTCAGTAGCTGCGCAGCATTGCCAGGGTTCATGCTGCCACCATATAACAAGGTGGTTTCTTCAGCTGCTTGTGCATCGAGTAACTCAATATGGCCGCGGATAAAAGACAATATGGCTTGTGCATGTTGCGGTGTAGCCGCTTTGCCAGTGCCGATGGCCCACACTGGCTCATAGGCAATCACGCCTTGTGATAAAGCCTGAATGCCGACATGTGCGATGACCGGGTTCAGTTGTCGCACGACCACCAGGTCGGTTTCACCCTGTTCATATTCATCCAGTGTTTCACCAATGCACAAAATAGGCGTCAGGCCGGCTTTTAAGGCTGCCTCAAAACGTTCACCACAGGTTTCATCGCTGTCATGGCCACGCTGCCGCCGCTCAGAATGACCAATAATCACATAGGTGCAGCCAAACTCTTTGAGCATGAGTGGTGACACTGAGCCTGTGTAGGCGCCTTTTTCATAACGACTCATGTTTTGTCCACCCCAGCTAATATGGCTGTTTTGCAGCACTTGCTGGGCTTGGTACAAATAAGGGTGCGGCGGGCACACCGCATAGCGGGCGCGGTGATGGCGTGTTTGTTGCAACAGGCTTTGCATGAACTGCTGGTTGTCTGGCAAATTGCCATGCATTTTGCGATTGGCAACCACCAACTTGGGGCGATTTGTCATCACACCGTTTCCTTTAAGGGTTTTCTTTCTATAATGACGGATATTCTACAGAAAACTTGACGTTATGCCCGCATTAGATTTTTCCCTGCAACTGGCCTCAGACGCGACTGATATTCCTGAGTTAGCACAATTCAAGCGCTGGGTGCGCGCGGCACTCCGGGTAGATACCAGCTTGACCATCCGTATTGTGGATGCAGCAGAGGGCCAGCAGTTAAATGCGGCCTATCGCGGTAAAAATTACGCCACCAATGTGCTGACTTTTCCGTTAACTGAAGAGCCGGTGCTGATAGGGGATATTGTGATTTGTGCGCCTGTGGTGGCCAAAGAGGCTATTGAGCAAGGCAAGCCGTTACTTGCCCATTATGCGCACATGACCGTGCATGGCGTGTTGCATCTGCATGGCTATGACCACGAGGTAGATGCGCAAGCCGAGCTGATGGAGGCGATGGAAATCGCGGTCATGCAAAAGCTGGGCTTTGCTAATCCTTATGCAGAATAACCTTTAACCCCGGGCGGCAAATCGCTACAATCATTGCATGGAGTTCACAACCAACAGCCCGGTTAAAATCAAAGGCGAGCCGCTGTCGGCGTTGCCGCAAGATTTGTATATCCCACCGGATGCGTTGGAAGTCTATCTGGAGACGTTTGAGGGCCCGCTGGATTTATTGTTGTACCTGATCCGCAAGCACAATCTGGATATTCTGGATATTCCCATGGCTGACCTCACGGTGCAGTACATGGCCTATGTCGACAAAATGAAAACAGTTAACCTGGAGCTGGCTGCTGAGTATTTGCTGATGTCGGCCATGCTGATTGAAATCAAGTCGCGCATGCTGCTGCCCAAACCTACCGAGGTTGAGGAGGAAGATGATCCGCGTGCGGAGCTGGTCAGGCGTTTGATGGAGTATGAAGCGATCAAACTGGCGGCGCAGCGGTTGGATGCGTTGCCAAAAGTGGGCGAGCAAATTGATGTGGCGGCAGCTTATTATCAGCAGATTAGCCAGGTGCAACCACCAGAGGTAAGCCTGGACGACTTGGTCGAGGCCTGGCGTAATGTGCTTAAACGCGCCAAGTTGAACCAACACCATAAACTGGGCCGTGCCGAATTGTCTGTGCGTGAGCATATGAGCTTGTTGCTGCGTAGGCTGAGTGCCACGCCAGTGCTGCGTTTTGATGAATTGTTCGATCTTGAAGCAGAAGGCGTGCCCAAGCTGGTGGTTAACTTTCTGGCGATGCTGGAATTAGCCAAAGAAGGCTTGATTCGTATCACGCAACAACAAGCCTTTGGCGTCATTTATGTGCAGGCCAATAGTTCGAGTGAGGACAGCTGATGCGTGAGCCGGACAGTATTCAAGAGATGAAGCACATTCTGGAGGCGGCGTTGCTGACATCGCCACAGCCACTGGCGCTTGACGACTTGCTTAAGTTATTTGCCGGGCGTATGGAGCGCGCGACGTTGCGTATGCTGCTGGATGAACTGAAAGCCGACTGGGTGGAAAAAACACTGGACCTGGTGCAAGTGGCTAGCGGTTACCGCTTTCAGGCCAAAGTTGAATACAGTGAATATTTATCGCGTTTAAACCCTGAGCGGCAGCCAAAGTACTCGCGCGCAGTGATGGAAACGCTGGCGATTATTGCTTACCGGCAGCCGGTGACACGTGGTGATATTGAGCAGATTCGCGGCGTGGCGGTGAATCCTAACGTGATTCGGCAATTGCAGGAGCGTGACTGGATAGACGTGGTCGGGCAACGTGAAGTGCCGGGCAGGCCGTCACTGTATGCCACGACTAAACACTTTTTGGATGATTTGAATTTGCGTTCGTTAGCCGAGTTGCCACCGTTTGAAGCGTTTGCGCAAACAGAAATCCCGCTGGAGTAACATTGATCATGCAAGCCTCATTACTTAAAATCAGAATCAGCCACCAAGGCAATACCGCACTCGGGCCAGGCAAGATTGAGCTGTTGCAAAATATTGAGCAGCATGGCTCGATTTCGGCAGCGGCCAAACAGATGCGCATGTCGTATCGTCGTGCCTGGGAGCTGGTAGACATGATGAATCGTAGTTTTGACCAGGCGGTGGTGGTGAGTACCACTGGCGGCTCTCATGGCGGCGGTGCGCAAGTGACCGAGTTTGGCCAGGCACTGATGCTGGCCTATCAGCAGATTTTGCAAAAAACGGCGCAAGCCGCGGCGGATGAACTGCATTTAATTCACCAGCATTTGAAAAAAATATAATTTTTTTCACTATCGTAATGTGTGTTTGAATATAACGATGGTAGCATCGCATGTATTCAATCTTTTACTGGATGACCGCAATGAAAAAGTGGCTTTGCCTGGCTTTGTGCCTGATCAGCGTATTGGCGCAAGCAGAAGACAAGAAAATCAAGGTATTTGCAGCGGCTAGTTTGACCGATGTCATGAATGTGCTGGTCAAGCAATACGACCAGCAAACCGGCGTGCAGGTCGTGCCGGTGTATGGCGGTTCTGGCACACTGGCCAAACAATTAGAGCAAGGCGCGCCGGGCGACCTGTTTATTTCGGCTGATGAAAAATGGATGCAATATCTGAAAGACAAGCAGTTGGTGCAAGTTGCGACGATCAAGCCGTGGCTGGGCAACCGGTTGGTGATGATTACCCCGCAAAGCAAGCCGCTCAATATCAAGGCCGAAGCCGCGACTGATATTGGCCAGCAAGCACCTGGCTATTGGTGCACGGGCGATACCTTGTCGGTGCCGGTAGGGATTTATGCCAAACAGTCGCTGACTAGCCTCGGGTGGTGGGACAAACTCAAAACCAGACTGGTCAGCACGCAGGATGTGCGGGCGACCTTAAGCCTGGTCGAGCGCGACGAGTGTGACGTTGGTATTGTCTATGCCAGCGATGCGCAATCGTCCAGCAAGGTCAAAGTGGCTGGCGAGTTTGCCGAAAGCAGCCATGTGCCGATTGTTTACCCGATGGCCTTGTTGCCGCAGGCGGTGAGCGAAACGGCTGCATTTTACCGTTACCTGCAGTCTGCAGAAGCGAAGAAACTGCTGCTATCCTATGGCTTTAAGCCATTGTTTAACGACTAACTGACCTGTTGTATTGTGATGTGGACTTTGTCTCCGGCCGAACTTGCGATTGTGCTGCTGTCGCTGAAGGTGGCGGCCTGTTGTGTGCTGGTGTTAGTGTTGCCCTCCATAGGCACGGCTTGGTTGCTGGCCAGAAAGCAATTTTGGGGGCATGCGCTGGTGGATGCGCTGGTGCATCTGCCCATGGTATTACCGCCAGTGGTGCTAGGCTATATGTTGCTGGTGTTGCTGGGACGGCGCGGTTGGATCGGTGGCTGGTTGTATGAGCAGTTTCATATTCAGCTGACTTTTCACTGGTGGGGCGCAGTGATTGCTTCTGCGGTGATGGCGTTCCCGCTCATGGTGCGTGCGATTCGCCAGGCGCTGATGCAGGTCGACCCTTTATTGGAACAAGCAGCACAGACCTTGGGCGCCACACCCATCAAGACATTCTTTTCAATTACGCTGCCGCTTTCTTATCACGGTGTGCTCACTGGCGGTATTCTGGCATTTAGCCGCAGTCTGGGTGAGTTCGGCGCCACCATTACTTTTGCTGGCAACCTGGAAGGTGAAACGCGCACCTTGCCATTGGCAATTTACAGCCTGACCCAATCGCCCGAAGGCGATGCCGCCGCCTTACGCCTGGTGGTATTGAGTGTGCTGGTCTCTGTGATTGCCTTGCTGGCCAGCCAGTGGCTGGAGCGCCGCCTGCTCAGGAGTCAGCGCTGATGTTTAGGGTCGATATTCAGATTCATCAGCCTTATGCGGCAAGCAGTCCGTTTGATTTGCATGCATGCTTTAATTTACCTGCCGGGCGTTGCCTGGGCATCATGGGGGCTTCGGGTTCTGGAAAAACAACCTTGTTGCATAGTATTGCCGGGTTATTGGTGCCGTCTTCAGGTGTGATCCGTAGCGGTAATCACACCTGGTTTGATCATAAACAGGCGATTCAATTGCCGCCATGGCAACGCCCGGTCGGCTTGGTGTTTCAGGATGGCCGCTTGTTCCCGCATATGAGCGTAGAGCAAAATTTGCGTTATGGCATGCCCTCAGACATCGCACGGATAGTCTTGCCAGAAGTGTTGGATGTGCTTGCCATCGAGCCCTTGCTCAAGCGCAAGCCTGGCCAGTTGTCTGGTGGCGAAAAGCAGCGGGTAGCGATAGGGCGTGCTTTATTGCGCCAGCCAGCTGTACTACTCATGGATGAGCCATTGAGTGGCCTGGATGATCAACTCAAGCAGCAAGTACTGCCTTATATCAAGCGGGTGATTGCAACGTTTGGTTTACCAACGCTTTACGTCAGCCATGTGGCGGATGAGGTGGCAGAGGTTGCCGATGAGGTGTTGACGCTGGCGCAAGGACAACTGCGCCAGCCAAATTAAAGCCGCTTATTAGGTAAGCAGCTTGCTACTTAGTGGTGATGACCACCGGCACCATGTACGTGCTGGTGAGAAATTTCTTCCTGGTTAGCTGAACGTACGCTGGCAATCGTGGCAGTAAACAGCAAGCGTTGGCCGGCCCAAGGATGGTTGCCATCAACCACGACTTTGCCATCTGCAATGTCGGTAACGGTGTACAAAATCACGTCGCCGGTTTCGTCTTCACCTTCAAACTGCATGCCGACTTTTAGGTCTTCGCTTGGAAACGCGCTCGCTGGCTCAATTTGTACCAGTGCGTCATCGTAGTCACCAAAGGCATCTTCCGGTTCCAGGCTCACTTCTACCTTATCGCCTACATTTTTACCATGCATGGCTTCTTCCACTTTAGGAAAAATATTGTCATAACCGCCATGCAGATAAGCAACCGGTTCCTGACTTTCTTCCAGGGTGTCGCCATCGCTATTTTGCAGTTTATAGGTCATGGTGACCACGGTGTTCATCGCTACTTGCATGTCTAAAGTCCTAAAGTTCTTTGATAAAACAGTATTCTAAAGGATATTGTCGGCATGTGTCATCGTTGCCGACGATAATATTGTCCGTATTGCTTGCGCCACTGCCAGGGTGGCATCGGATCGGCGTCTTGCCACAAGCCCAATCTTTGTTGTTGTGCCTGGCGTTGTAGTGCATCCAGCTCCAAACGTTTTGAATAGCGTGCGTTAAACCAGGCCATGCCCAGCGCAATTTGTGATTGGCTTGCGTCAGTGTTGTTGCAATACAAATGGCCCAGTGTTCTGCCGTAAAGGTCACGGCCTTGCAGGTGGACGCTGATGCTGGTGTGTTCGCAGAGTTGTTTCAGGCTGCGCCTGGACTGGATGCCGAAGGCCTGTTGCCGCTCGGGGGCGTCTATATCCAGCAGGCGTAAGTGGTAGGTGAGGTTGTTGTCACGAATAATAACTGTGTCACCATCAATGACGTTGACCAGCGCGGGCGCTGCATGGGCATAAACGCTTGCTAGCAGCAGCATGCCGGCCGGTAGCCAGACTTTTATCATGCCACACTAATCCAGCAAGCTGGTGTAGTTGTCTGGCGCCAATACGCTAGGAATCGCCTCTGGCAGCAAGTCAGGGTAATCTTTGCTAAAGTGCAGGCCGCGGCTTTCATGGCGCTCAATCGCACAACGCACAATCAGCTCTGCCACTTGCAGCAGGTTACGTAGTTCAATCAAATCGTGGCTGACTTTAAAGTTGCTGTAAAACTCACCTACTTCGTTTCTGAGCATATGGATACGGTGCAGGGCGCGGCTCAGGCGCTTGGTGGTGCGCACAATGCCAACATAGTTCCACATAAAGCGGCGCAACTCATCCCAGGTGTGGGTGATCAGGACCTCTTCGTCGGCATCCGTGACGCGGCTTTCATCCCAATCGGGTAGTGAAATGGTTGGCTGCAAGCCTTGCGCTTCTATGTCCAGCGCGCAGCTTTGGCTAAAGGCCAGACATTCAAGCAGAGAGTTGCTGGCCAGCCGGTTAGCGCCATGCAGCCCGGTGCAGGCGGTTTCGCCAATCGCATATAGGCAATCAATATCGGTGCGACCATGCATGTCGGTCATGACGCCGCCGCAAGTGTAATGTGCGGCAGGCACTACCGGAATCGCTTGCTTGGAGATATCAATACCCAGTTGCAGGCAGCGCTGATAAATGTTGGGAAAGTGGGATTGAATAAACTCGAGTGGTTTATGGCTGATATCGAGGTAAACGCAATCCAGGCCGCGTTTTTTCATTTCAAAGTCAATGGCGCGTGCCACGACATCGCGCGGTGCCAGTTCGGCGCGTTCGTGGTGCCAGGGCATAAAGCGGGTGCCGTCTGGCAGTAACAGCAAGCCGCCTTCGCCACGCAATACTTCTGAGATTAAAAACGACTTGGCATGTGGATGGTACAGGCAGGTCGGGTGAAACTGCACGAATTCCATATTCGCCACACGGCAACCTGCCCGCCAGGCCATGGCGATGCCGTCACCAGTGCTGATGTCGGGGTTAGTTGTATATAAGTAAACTTTGCCTGCGCCACCGGTGGCGGTCACCGTGTATTGCGCAGACAGTGTGATCACTTTGCCGGTCTGATTGTTAAGTACATACGCGCCCAGGCAGCGGTTGGGGCCGTCGCTGGCGGTTTGCTTGAACAGTTTGTGTGTGGTGATCAGGTCGACCGCAATATGGTGTTCAAGAATAGTGATGTTTGGATGCTCACGCACGCGATCGGTGAGGGTGGTTTGCACAGCTTGGCCGGTGGCGTCGGCCACATGCACCACGCGTCTGTGGCTATGGCCGCCTTCGCGGGTCAGGTGCAGGCGGTCATCGTCGGCTTCGCGGGTAAAATTCACGCCTTGCTGCAATAACCACTCAATGCTGGCGCGACCATTAGTCACCACCATGCGTGTCACTTCGCTGTCACACAGGCCTGCGCCTGCGTCCAGCGTATCTTTAATGTGTGCTTCGATGGAGTCTTCGCTGTTGTGTACCGCGGCAATGCCGCCTTGCGCCCAGTTGCTGGCGCTTAAGGTGAGTTCGCGCTTACTTAAAATGCATACCCGGTGTTGATCGGCTAGTCGTAACGCCAGCGATTGACCCGCCAGCCCGCTGCCAATAATCAGGACATCAAACACTTTATTCATATTGTTTTGAGATCAATGGAACTTTGAAGGTAATGCAGGGTCACATAATTGTCTGTATTGCGTGTTGCAGTGGCAGGCAAAAATAAGGGATGAGGCGATGTTACACACAGCAAATTTAGAGGCGTTAACGCGCACCGGGTTCGTCGAAAATAACACAAAAGCGTATACTACTCCCAATCATAAAATTACCCAAGGGAGTCATCGCGATATGACTGTTCAGGCGGCGAACGCCAAACAGCAAGAGAATAAAGAGTTCGACCAGATGCTGGTTGAGCGTGCTCAGCAAGGCGATAAACGCGCCTTTGGACTGTTGGTGGAAAAATACCACCGTAAGCTTGGGCGGCTGTTGTCACGCATGATTCGCGACCAGGCTGAGGTAGAAGATGTGGTGCAGGAGTCTTTTATCAAGGCTTACCGTGCTTTGCATAGCTTTCGTGGTGATAGCGCGTTTTACACCTGGTTGTACCGCATTGGCATCAACACGGCCAAAAATTACCTGGTGTCTCTGGGGCGCAAACCACAGGTGATGCAGGATGTGGAAATCGAAGATGTAGAAAACTTCGATGAAGGCACTGACATGCGCACCATGGAGACGCCTGAAACCTCTCTGATGACAAAAGAAATTGCACAAACGGTGAACGATGCGATTGCCGCATTGCCAGAAGAGTTACGTACCGCAATTACTTTGCGTGAGTTAGAAGGCTTGAGTTATGAAGACATTGCAAACGTGATGCAGTGTCCTATTGGTACCGTACGTTCACGTATTTTTCGGGCGCGCGAAACGATTGCTACCAAGTTGAGGCCATTGTTGGATACGCCTCAGCATAAACGCTGGTAATCGCGCGATATCTGTTATAAAACAGTTGTGGGTGTGTGGTGTTATGACAAATATTTTGTTAAATGCTAACATAAAAACATTGATTGATTTGGGGTTATTATGAAGCAGCAATTATCTGCCTTAGTCGACGGTGAGGTCGATGTTGAACGCTGCGAACATATTTTTCTCGCGGCCAAATCTACGGGTGAAGTTGCCCAGGCCTGGCGTGACTATCATGTGATTCGCGATGTGATTCGTGACGATTGTTGGGTTGAGTCTGAGATGACCAGCCGCATTATGGCGCAGCTTGATGACGAGCCAACCATGCTGGCGCCGCAAGCGATGGCGGCTGCAGAAAAAGTAACCCATATCCGTCCGCGTTTGAGTAAATACAGTTGGTCCATTGCAGCTTCAGTGGCTGCCGCCTTGTTTGTCGGGATGTTTGTCTTGAATCAGCCACAAGTGGCGACAACCATGCAAATTGCCGACAATGATACCGATGAGTATGTTGTTGCGCACCACAACTATGCGCCCAATAGTGCAACTTATTATATGCACAGTGTTGCCTATAACGCTGGCGAATAAGTTTACTGTCGTCACCGTATGTCACCTAAGTATGATTTCCGCCGGGCTTTACTGCCTGTTCTGTTTTTGGCTGCCGTCAGCCAAGCTGCGGTTGCCGAAGAGGATCTTTGGGCAACCATGCAAAAAACCGCTTCTGCCGCGCGCGAGCTAAATTACCAAGGCCTGTTTGTTTATCACAACGGCGCGATGATCCGCTCAGTCCAAATTACCCATATCTACGAAGGCGGGCGTGAGTTTACCCGCAATGTGGTGCTCGATGGCAGGCCGCGCGAAGTGTTTAGCGAGGGTGATGACATCGTCATCTTCAATGCCAAAAATGACAAAGTAGTGATTGAAAAGCGGCGCGGCCAGAATCTGTTTCCGGCCATGCTGCCGACGCAGTTATATCCGCTCAAGCAAAACTACAAACTGAAGTTTGTCGGCCAAGAACGCATTGCCGGACGGCTGGCGCAGGTCATTGACATGATTCCGAATGACAATCTGCGTTATCAGTATCGTATCTGGTCTGATGCTGAATATGGCTTGTTGCTCAAAATGAGCATGCTGGATATGGAAGGCCACACGCTGGAGCAGATTGGTTTTAATCAGGTGGCCATGTTGCACACCAAAGACCTGGACTGGTTTCAGCCCAAAATTGATGCGACTAAGCCTTATGTCATGGATGACACCACGGATTTGACGCATACGGTTGATAATCTGGTGGTGGCGAATCTGCCAGCGGGGTACAAAAAAGTTGATCAAATTCAGTTAAAAGTGCCCGGTCGCACCGCGCCAGTACAGCAATTGATTTTTTCCGATGGCCTTGCCTCGGTGTCGCTGTTTGTTGAGCCTATGGTTAAAGGCATGCAGCCGCGCGTAGGTAAAAAAACCATGGGGTCGACCAATGTATACGCGCATGTATTAAATGGCTATCAGTTGGTTGTTGTTGGTGAGGTGCCTGCGCAAACGGTTGAGCAAATCGCGCAGCAAGTGACGTTTAAAAAGTAATTGCATCGCTGGTGCTCGGTTTAATCAGCACGCTGGCAAGTATGATGGTTTTACGATTTTAATGAAGTGACGCAACGCTCCCCATCACTTGAATTTCTCTGTACAGCCACCATGTCATCTTGGTGACGCTTACAAGCGTTAGTGTGTCCAGGCGGTTTAAACGCCATGGTGCAAAAACTTTATAATCAATAAATGGTAGGAATAATCATGATGAAGCAATGGGTTTCTGGCGTGATGTTGGCGTGTGCAGTCACAATCGCTATGCCAGTGGTAGCCGTAGAGGCTAAGGATTTGCCGGATTTTACCGAGTTGGCTGAAAAACAAGGGCCAGCGGTAGTGAATATCAGTATTACGTCGGTGGTGCATGGTGCTGGTAGTGTTGGTTTTCCTGGGATGCCAAATGATGAAAACCTGCAAGAGTTTTTGCGCCGCTTTGGTATCCCCGGGATGCCCGGTGGCCCAGGCCAGGAGGGTGGGCAAGACTATAAAACCCAGTCATTGGGCTCTGGCTTTATTATCAGTGCCGATGGTTATATTTTGACCAATGCGCATGTGGTGAGCGAGGCCGATGAAGTGCTGGTCAAGTTGTATGACAAGCGTGAGTTTAAGGCGAAGATTATCGGTGCAGATAAGCGTACCGATGTGGCCTTGATTAAAATTGAAGCGACTGGCTTACCCAAAGTGACGGTTGGTGATCCGAATGCGCTCAAAGTGGGCGAGTGGGTGGCTGCGATTGGTTCACCGTTCGGCCTCGAAAATACCATGACGGCCGGCATCGTGAGTGCCAAAGGCCGCGCGCTGCCACAAGAAAACTATGTGCCGTTTATTCAAACTGACGTCGCCATCAACCCAGGTAACTCCGGTGGCCCGCTTTTTAACTTGCGCGGCGAAGTGGTGGGTGTCAACTCGCAAATTTACAGCAAAAGTGGCGGCTCTATGGGCTTGTCATTTAGTATTCCGATTGATGTGGCGATTGATATTTCTAACCAGCTTAAAACCAATGGCCGCATTGCCCGTGGCTGGTTGGGGATTGGTATTCAGGAAGTTACTAAAGACCTGGCCGACTCGTTTGGCCTCAAGCAAACCAGCGGTGCTTTGATTGCCGGTATTGAGAAAAATAGCCCGGCTGACAAAGGTGGGTTGGAAGCAGGCGATATTATCCTCAAATTTGATGGCAAGCCCATTACCACGTCGAGTGATTTGCCGCGTGTGGTGGCTACGACCAAGCCAGGCAAAGTGGTGCCGGTAGAGATCGTGCGTAAAGGCGCCAATAAAACCCTGCAATTAGGCGTGGGTGAAATGCCGAGCGAGCAAACTGAGGCGGCTACAACCAGCAAAGAGCCGGTTAAGCCTGAGGCCAATAAAATCGGCCTGACCTTGCGTGAACTGACTGCGCTGCAAAAGAAAAAGCTCAATGGTAAAAATGGTTTGCTGGTGATTGAGAGTAATGGCGCCGCTGCGCAAGCCGGTATTCGTCGCGGTGATGTGATTCTTGGCTTGAATAACAATGAAAGCCAAAGCGTGGATGCTTTTAACAAGCAGATTAATGCCGTGGCCGCGGGCAAAACCGTTGCCGTGTTGGTGCAGCGTGGCGAAAATACCTTATACGTGCCGATTAAGATCAAGTAAGGGCTGCTTGTGGTGAGGTAGGCAAAAAGACAGGTTAGCCTGTCTTTTTGTGTTTGATAGGCCAGTGATGATGGCTTGTGATCGCGGCTTGCTGCATGGGCGCTTGCAGAAAATAAATCACTGATATTCATGCATTTACTGTAAAATGCACCCCATTTGAGAGGCGCTTCAAGCGCCTTTCTTGCTTGTAAATAACGTAAACGACACATGAAAAATATTCGTAATTTTTCGATTATTGCGCACATTGACCACGGCAAATCGACACTGGCAGACCGCATTATTCAATTATGCGGTGGCCTCGAAGCACGCGAGATGGAAGCACAAGTGCTTGATAGCATGGATATCGAGCGTGAGCGCGGCATTACTATCAAAGCGCAAACCGCTGCCCTGCAATACAAAGCCAATAATGGTGAAACCTATTACCTCAACCTGATTGATACGCCCGGTCACGTCGATTTTAGCTATGAAGTCAGCCGCTCGCTTTCTGCCTGTGAAGGCGCTTTGCTGGTGGTCGACGCTTCGCAAGGGGTAGAAGCACAGAGTGTGGCCAACTGTTACACCGCGATTGAGCTCGGTGTAGAAGTCACGCCTATTCTTAACAAGATTGATTTGCCTTCTGCTGATCCGGCGCGCGTGATGCAAGAGATTGAAGACGTGATCGGGGTCGATGCCACCGATGCGGTGCGTTGCTCTGCTAAAACCGGTGAGGGCGTGCGCGATGTGCTGGAGGAAGTTGTGCTTAAAGTGCCACCACCGGTTGGCGATATTGATGCCCCGTTGAAAGCACTGGTGATTGACGCCTGGTTTGATAATTATGTGGGCGTGGTCATGCTGGTGCGCGTTGTCGATGGCTCGTTGCGCGCCAAAGAAAAAATCCGCTTGATGGCAACGGGTGCAGAATACTTATGTGAGCAGGTCGGTGTGTTTACACCGAAGTCATTACAGCGCACGCAATTAAGTGCGGGTGAAGTAGGCTTTATTATCGCCGGCATTAAAGAGCTGGCGGCGGCCAAAGTGGGCGATACTGTAACCTTGGCAGGCAGGCAGGCTCCAGCAGCATTGCCCGGCTTTAAAGAGGTTAAGCCGCAGGTGTTTGCGGGCTTGTATCCGGTTGAGTCTAACCAGTTTGAATCTTTGCGCACGGCACTGGAAAAGCTGCGTTTGAATGACTCCAGCCTGCAGTTTGAGCCAGAAAACTCAACCGCGTTAGGCTTTGGCTTTCGCTGTGGCTTTTTAGGCTTGTTGCATATGGAGATCGTACAAGAGCGCCTGGAGCGCGAGTACGATATGGACCTGATTACCACCGCGCCGACGGTTGTGTATGAGCTGCTGCTTAGAACCGGTGAAGTGGTGCAAATTGAAAACCCGTCACGCTTGCCTGAGCCATCACGGGTTGAAGAAATTCGTGAGCCGATGATTGTGGTGAACTTGCTGATGCCACAAGACTATGTCGGCCCAGTGATGACATTGTGTAATAACAAACGCGGTGTGCAGCGCAATATGCAATACATGGGTCGCCAGGTCATGCTGAGCTACGAGATGCCGCTCAATGAAGTGGTGCTGGATTTCTTTGATAAATTGAAATCGGTCTCGCGTGGTTATGCCTCTATGGATTACGAGTTTCTGGAGTTTCGTGCCGCAGATTTGGTTAAGCTGGATATTATGGTCAACGGCGAGCGTGTAGATGCATTAAGCCTGATTGTCCACCGTGCCAATAGCCTGTATCGCGGCCGTGAGCTGGTCTCAAAAATGCGCGAATTAATTCCACGCCAGATGTTTGATATTGCGATTCAAGCCTCTATTGGCGCCAACATTATTGCGCGTGAAACGGTGAAAGCCATGCGTAAAAACGTGATTGCCAAGTGTTATGGTGGCGATATTACGCGTAAACGCAAGTTGCTGGAAAAACAAAAAGAAGGTAAAAAGCGTATGAAACAGGTCGGTAATGTGGAAATTCCACAAGAAGCCTTCCTCGCTATCTTGCGTGTAGAAGATAAATAATCACTTTAGTGGAATAGCTTACTCGGGAAACAAGCATGTATTTTGCAATCTTTATGTTGGTGATTTTGCTGGTCTCAGGCGTGATCTGGCTGCTGGATATTCTGGTATTGCGCAAACAACGCCAGTCAGCGGCCTTTGGCGAAGTTGCCGACCCCTGGTATGTTGAATACAGTAAAAGCTTTTTTCCGGTGATTTTGCTGGTATTTATGGTGCGCTCATTTGTGGTAGAGCCATTTAAAATCCCTTCAGGCTCCATGATGCCAACGTTGCTGGCGGGCGATTATATTCTGGTCAACAAGTTTACTTACGGCTTGCGTGTGCCTATCCTGAATAGTGTTTTTTACCCGGTGAGCTTGCCTAAGCGTGGTGATGTGTTTGTGTTTCATTATCCGCCTGATACTTCGATTGACTATATCAAACGTGTGGTCGGCTTGCCAGGCGACAAAATCCAGTATCGTGACAAGCAGCTCACAATCAATGGCAAAGTGATTAACCTCGACTTTGTGCAGCCGTATCAATACGCACTCAATGTGAATGATGAAAGTGGCAATGCGCGCGCGGTAGATGTGACTGCATCACGCTTGAGCGAGCAGTTGGGCGATGTAAAGCATGAGGTGCTGATTCATGACATCATGAACCAATATAGTCCAGGGAGTAATGGCGCTCGTTTAATGCAGGGAGAAACGATTACAGTGCCTGCCGGTGAGTATTTCGCCATGGGCGACAACCGCGATAACAGCTCGGACAGCCGCGTTTGGGGCTTCGTTGCCGAAAAACACCTGGTGGGCCGCGCTTTCTTTATTTGGTTTAACTTTGACCAATGGCGCCGTATCGGGCAAAGTATTGGTTAACTACACGGTGTGCCGTGTGGACAACGACATCTGATGAGGGATAGCATGATTAAATACTCAAAGCATTCTCACCAACACGGCATCGGTTTGCTCGGTTTTTTGCTGGTTTTAACCGCATTTGGCATTTTGGGCACTGTGGCCTTAAAAGCGTTGCCAGCCTACATGGAATACTACTCCATTCAAGCCACCGTTAACCGCATTGCGCATGATCCTTTACTGCAAAGCGACAGCGATGTGCGCACTGCCTTTGATCGTCAGATGCAAGTGGATAGCATTCACGATGTGACTGGTCGCGATTTAGACATCAGCGGCGGTGTGGTCGCCATGCGTTATCAGAAAAAAATTCTACTGACAGACAGCATAACCCTGTTGATTGACTTTGATGCAGCCAGCAAACCCTGATGGCTGGCATGGTTGCCCCTAAATGAACGCACTCCCGGTATTACAAACCAGAATTGGCTACAGCTTTCAGCAGCCCACCCTACTGCAGCAAGCGCTCACCCACCGCAGTTTTTCTGCCATCAATAATGAGCGTCTGGAATTTTTGGGTGATAGCGTACTCAACTTTATCATCGCGCATCAGCTGTTTAATTTATTTCCGCACTTGCCTGAGGGCGACTTAAGCCGCCTGCGCGCCAAACTGGTGAGAGAAGCCAGCCTGGCTGAAATTGCAGCAGACTTGCATTTGGGCGATGCGCTCAAACTGGGTGAGGGCGAATTGAAAAGTGCCGGTTGGCGCCGCCCCTCAATTTTGGCTGATGCACTGGAAGCCATTGTCGGCGCGGTGTATCTGGATGGTGGCTTTGATGCCGCGCAACAAGTAGTAGCGTTACTGTATCGCGACAAGTTGCAGACCATAGACCCGAAATTTATCGACAAAGACGCCAAATCGCAATTACAGGAATATCTGCAAAGCAAAAAAATGGACCTGCCGGACTACCAGGTAGTGTCGATTGAAGGTGAAGCGCATGCGCAGACCTTTACTGTGCAGTGTTTTATTCAAAAGCTCAAACTGACCACCACCGGTGTGGGCACCAGTCGCCGTGTGGCGGAGCAACAAGCGGCCAAATTGGCCATGGACGAGATTCAATCATGACAGAACAACTTACCCCCGCCGCAGACGATTTTCGTTGTGGTACCGTTGCCATCGTTGGTCGCCCCAATGTTGGTAAATCCACATTGCTAAATCATATTTTAGGCATGAAGCTGGCCATTACCTCGCGTAAGGCACAGACCACGCGCCATCGTTTGCTTGGCATACACACCACAGATGATACCCAGTTCCTGTTTGTGGATACGCCTGGTTTTCAGCAAAAACATATTAACGCGCTTAATAAAACCCTCAATAAAACCGTCACCCAAGTGTTAACTGAGGTCGATGTGGTGTTGTTTGTGATTGAGCCGATGAAACTGGGTGAAGCAGACGAGATCGTGCTTAAGCTGTTGCCAAAAAACAAACCTGTGTTGTTGGTTGTGAATAAAGCAGACCTGATGGGCGATAAAGGCAATTTGCTGCCTTTGATTCAAGATTTTGACCAACTGTTTGATTTCGCCGGCATTATTCCGGTCAGCGCCAAAAAGAGCTTATACCTGGATGAGCTGCTATCCACTGTGCGTGAGCACCTGCCGCAACAGCCTGCCATTTATGCAGAAGACGAGCTCACTGATAAAAATGAACGCTTTCTGGCCGCTGAGCTGGTGCGGGAAAAAATATTCCGTCTACTGGGGGATGAGTTGCCTTACTCAGTGACTGTAGAAATTGAAAAGTTTGAAACTGAGAAGAATCTGCGCCGTATTTTTGCGGCCATTATTGTAGACAAAGACAGCCAAAAGCCGATGATCATTGGCAAAGGTGGCGAAAAACTCAAACAAATCTCAACCGAAGCGCGCCAGGACATGGAAAAACTATTTGGCTCCAAAGTCTACTTAGAAACCTGGGTCAAGGTGAAGGGTGGTTGGGCCGATGATGCACGCGCATTAAAGAGTCTGGGCTTTTAATTAGCAGATTCACTACTGGCATGCCATGGCAGTAAAGTCCCCCGATTCCGGTAGCCACAAGCAATCCCAGCAACCGGTTTTTATCCTGCACACTTATCCTTTTAAAGAAACCAGCCTCGTAGTTGAAATGTTCAGCCGCGATCTGGGCCGGATTGCGGCCGTGGCAAAAGGTGCGCGCAGGCCACTCTCGGCCATGCGTGGCATGCTGCAATCTTTTCAGCAACTGGCAGGCACCTGGTCAGGCAAAAACGAACTCAAAACCCTGCACGAATTAGAGTGGATGACCGGCCTCACGCTGCTGCGCGGCGACGCCCTGATGTGCGGCTTTTACATGAACGAGTTACTGTTGCGCTTACTGCCGCGCGATGATGCCCACGCGCAATTATTTGAATATTACGCACAAACCATACAGTTACTTTCCACCTTGCAACAAGACGCAGGCAGCGGCCAGTTAGCCGAAATTTTGCGCCGGTTTGAACTGAAAATGTTGCAAGAGCTTGGCTATGCTGTGCCACTCACGCATGACGAACATGGTGAAATTATCCATGCAGACGAAACGTATCGCTTTGAAGCGGATTACGGCGCTTGTGCGCCTTCTGCCACCAGAAACGGCCTGCTGATTCAAGGTGCGACGCTACTTGAAATGGCGCGTGGTAATTACACGCATGCCACCACGCAGTCACAAAGCAAACAACTGATGCGCTATTTGTTGCAGCATTATTTGGGTGAGAAGCCGCTGCATACACGACAGTTGTTGGTGGATTTGCAGGGGTTCTAGTTCTTTTAATTGTCGCGGGTCTTGCGTTCGCACCGTCAGTTCTTTAGTAGGCTGGAATCCAGGCGTGGTGTGATTGCAATAAAAGGTTGTTCTTTGGTTGAGAGATTGTTTTTCGCTTTTTCAGCGAGTTACTTTTCTTTGCTTGCCCAAAGAATAAGTAACCAAAAGAAATGCACCCCAGCTTCCGCTTGTTCCCTGCGTTGCTCGTCAAAATAAGCGGTCACGAAACTCAACCTGGTAGCTCACACAGAACGTGAGCTACTGCGGGATTCGGACAGTCGCTCCCTCTACTCTTATTTTGCCTGCGCTACTCGGCGCGTCAGATAGGGACCCCGAACACCATACGACTGCAACCCTTCTCGAATTTAATAAAAAAGAATCTGTTTTTTGAACCATCCAAATTTTCACGCTGCTACTTAAATGAGATGAATCCCATTCATCACGCTGAGTAGCGGAAACAAAATAAGATTAGAGGGAGCGACTGTCCGAATCCCGCGGTGGGCTGCGTAGTTTGCAGCCCGCTAGGATGAGTTTCGTGACCGGCTTATTTTGTTGAGCAACGCAAGGGAGCCGCAGGCCGTGATGGCTGGGTGCCCTCTTTTTGGTTACTTTTTTGGGGCAAGCAAAAAAAGTAACTCGCCAATAAGGCGAAATAAAAAACGCCCTTAAGCGCAAAGATGCCTGCAATTAACTGGTAGACAAGTTTGGACTTCGAGTTTAAATATCTGCTTGGTTATAAACCTTTAAATCTAAGCACAAATATCTTTCTATTTTTTGCATGATCAATTTGGTTTACCATCATCAACAGTTAAAATGTTGTCATTAACCCCATTACAAAGAGCGCTATGTTAAAACTAGGTGTCAATATCGACCACGTCGCTACCATCCGTCAGGCCCGTGGCACTAAATATCCAAGCGTAGTGCAAGCCGCACTGCGTGCTGAACAGTCTGGTGCAGACAGCATTACCTTGCATCTGCGTGAAGACCGTCGTCATATGCAGGATGCCGATATTTTTGCTTTGCGCCCCTTGTTGCAAACCAAAATGAACCTGGAATGTGCGGTAACCGGTGAGATGGTTGATATCGCCATTCAGGTCAATCCGCAAGATGTCTGCCTGGTGCCAGAGCGGCGGGAAGAGCGCACCACCGAAGGCGGGCTGGATGTGTTGACGCATTACACCAAGGTAGAGCATGCGGTTAAAAAACTGTCTGATCAGGGCATTCGTGTGTCGCTGTTTATTGCGCCTGACTTGGCGCAAATTGACGCCGCAGCGAAAATGGGCGCGCCTGTGATTGAGCTACATACCGGCACTTTTGCCGACGCCGGGAATGAAAAACAGCAGTTTGAAGAGTTAGATAAAATTGAGACCGCACTCAAGCATGCGAAAGCGGCAGGCCTGGTGGTTAATGCCGGGCATGGCTTGCATTATCACAATGTGCATCATATTGCGCGCTTGGCTGGCTTTGAAGAGCTCAATATCGGCCATGCCATTGTCGCGCATGCGCTATTCGTCGGCTGGGATAGCGCTGTGCGCGAAATGAAAGCGCTGATGAAAGAGTTTTCGCCGAAATAACACGGGCTGTTTGCGAGGTGGTCATATGATTTACGGAATTGGCACAGACATTGTTGAAGTCGAGCGCATAGAGGCCTCATTGGACCAGTTTGGTGACAGCTTTGCCAAGCGCATTCTGGCGCCAGGTGAATGGGCAGATTATGAAGCCAGCAAACTCAAAGCCCGCTTTCTCGCCAAGCGTTTTGCGGCTAAAGAAGCCTTTGCCAAAGCGATAGGCACCGGTATTCGTGGCGATGTCAGTTTTCAGAATATTGCTGTCACCCACGACGCATTAGGCCGTCCTTTGCTGCAGTTGTCTGCCACACTGCAAGCCTTTCTTAAGCAACACCATATTTACCAATCGCACATCAGCATTAGTGACGAAAAAAATCTGGCATTGGCTTACGTGGTGCTGGAAACGACCCAAACCGTATGACTGCAGATCAGTTAGTGGATATTCAGCGCCGCTTTAGTGGCGTGCGTCGTCTGTATGGCGAGCAAGGCTTGGCAAGGCTGCAACATGCACACGTGCTGGTCATTGGCATTGGTGGTGTTGGCTCGTGGGCGGTAGAGGCGCTGGCGCGCAATGCTGTGGGCAAGTTAACGCTGGTCGATCTGGATAATATTGCCGAATCGAACATGAACCGACAGATTCATACGCTGGATGAAACGTTGGGCAAGGCCAAGGTGACCGCCATGCGCGAGCGAATTACTGCGATTAATCCACTGTGTGACGTCATAGAGGTTGAGGACTTTGTGACGGCCGACAACCTGACACCGTTGTTGGCCGTTGCGCCGGATGTGGTGGTAGATTGCATGGATGACACCAAGGCCAAAATCGCCTTGGCGGCCTATTGCAAACAGCAGGGTATCGCTTTGGTGATGGTGGGCAGTGCAGGCGGCAAGCTGGATGCGACGCGCATCCGCCTGGCTGATTTGGCGCAGGTGCAAGGCGATCGTATGCTGGCAAAGGTGCGTAACCAGCTGCGGCGTGACCATGGCTTTCCTAAAGCGTCTGATCATAAAAAATCTGCCAAATTTGGCATTATGGCCGTGTATTCAGATGAGCCAGTCGAGCGCCCTGAAGCGGTTTGCGAAACGCCGCAGGCAGGCCTGACAGGCTTGAACTGTGCGGGCTATGGTTCAAGCATTTGTGTCACTGCGACTGCTGGTTTTGTGGCAGCACAGCAAGCCATTGGGCAATTGATGACGCTTTAACGCGCGCGTGCTATTGCGCACGCGATTGAGTAACGGCCACTCAACCAGGTTGAACAATGTGGCGATGCTGGCGTCTACCTTAAAAATCAGGCATAAACATTGCATGAAGAGCTTCATGCTTGCTTGCACATGTTTTAAATGCACTGGTTTTCAGCCTGTCATCATGGCTTAAAGCTTTTCAGGTATCAGTTACAGTGTCATGTAGCCCTCGGTTGCTTAACCCATCAAAGGTGATTGTCATGCAATTGGACGTGTTTTTAAAAAAGGTTTCTGTGAACCATGCTTTGAATATGCTGATCTGGCATATTGCCGAGGCTGGGATTGAGATTGCTGCCTTGATCAAGCAGGGCGCTCTGGCAGGGGTCACTGAAAAAATGACCAGCACCAATGTGCAGGGCGAAACACAAATGCAACTGGATATTCGCAGCCACGAGGTGGCCGTGGCACAGTTACGCGCATCGGCAGTGGTGGCTGGCGTGTTGTCAGAAGAAGAAGAGGTGCCGGTGTTGTTTGAAACACTGGACGCACCGTTTTTGGTCAGCATGGATCCATTGGATGGCTCTTCTAATTTAGCGATTAACGGTGTGGTCGGCAGTATTTTTTCTATTGTGCCCAATATTGGCGTGGCCACACTGGGCGAACAAGCCTTTTTACAGCCTGGCCACGATCAACGGGCGGCGGCCTATGTGATGTACGGCCCGGCAACGTTGCTGGTGCTCACTATCGGCCAAGGCACGCATGTGTTTACGCTGGAGCCAGCTAGCCAGTCATTTATCTTAACGCAACAAACCGTGCAGGTCGGCGAAGAAACGGCTGAGTTTGCCATTAATGCCAGCAATCAACGCTACTGGCAGCCTGCGATGCAACGCTATATTGCTGAGTGCCTGCAAGGGGCGGATGGGCCGCGCACGCGCGATTTTAATATGCGCTGGTGTGCCAGTATGGTGATGGATGTACATCGTATTTTGACGCGTGGAGGCGTATTTTTATATCCGCGCGATAGCAAGCAGCCAGTCAAGGCGGGCCGCTTAAGATTATTGTATGAAGCTAATCCCATGAGTTTACTGGTGACGCAGGCCGGTGGGGCGAGCATAGACGGGCTGGAGGATATTCTCGCCATTCAGCCAACGGCATGTCATCAGCGTGTGCCGGTATTGTTAGGCGCTAAACAGGAAATCCAGCGTTTGCGTGATTATCATCAGCAAGATTCAAAATAATAAAGGAGTATGACATGGCATTGATTTCGCTCAGGCAATTACTCGACCACGCCGCAGAACACAGCTATGGCCTGCCTGCATTTAATATTAATAATATGGAGCAGATTCTCTCCATTATGAAGGCGGCCGACGAAGTCGATAGCCCAGTGATTCTGCAAGCATCAGCAGGCGCACGCGGTTATGCCGGGGAGTCTTTTTTACGCAAAATGGTCGAAGCGGCGATTGAGCAATATCCACATATTCCAATTTGCATGCATCAGGATCATGGTGCTTCGCCCAAAGTCTGCCAAATGGCCATTCGCAGTGGTTTTTCCAGTGTGATGATGGACGGCTCGCTAAGGGAAGATGGCAAAACCCCCGCCAGTTATGAATACAACGTTGAAGTGACACGGCGCGTGGTTGAGTTTGCGCATGCGGTGGGCGTGTCAGTCGAGGGCGAGCTCGGCGTACTGGGCTCGCTTGAAACCGGCATGGCCGGTGAAGAAGATGGCGTTGGCGCAGAAGGTAAACTGGACGAGTCACAATTGCTGACTGACCCGGATGAAGCCGCCGCTTTTGTTGAAGCCACTAAAGTCGATGCACTGGCCATTGCGATTGGCACCAGCCATGGCGCGTATAAATTCACTCGGCCACCCTCAGACGATACGCTATCAATTGAACGTATTCGTGAAATTCATGCCAAAATCCCTAACACGCATTTGGTCATGCACGGTTCCTCGAGCGTGCCGCAATCGTTACTGGAGCAAATCCGGCATTATGGCGGCAATATCAAAGAAACCTATGGCGTGCCAGTGTCACAAATTGTAGAGGGCATTAAAAACGGTGTGCGCAAGGTCAATATTGATACCGATATCCGCCTGGCCATGACCGCCGCTATTCGTGGTTATTTTGTTGAGCATCCTGAAGAGTTCGATCCGCGCAAATACTTTAAAGAGGCCACCACGGCAGCACAGCATTTGTGTAAAGAGCGCTTTGAGGCCTTTGGTAGTGCCGGACAAGCGAGTAAGATAAAGGTGGTTTCACTGGAAAAAATGGCGGCCATTTATTAGCTGCATATTTACACACTAAAGAAACGGCCTACAAAAGCAATTATAAGTTGAGGGGGCATGAGCAAAGGAATCCCATCATGCGAGAAAAATTAGTCATTGGTAACTGGAAGCTGCACGGCGGCTTGCTTGAGAATCAAGGTTTATTGAATAGGCTCAAGCAAGAGTTGCACGACCTCGATGGCGTTGATACTGCCGTGTGTTTGCCTTATGTGTATTTGTATCAGGCGCAAGACCTGCTGCAAGACTCAGCCATTGCCTGGGGTGCGCAAAACGTCAGCCAATTTACCGAGGGTGCGTTTACCTCCTGCATTTCGGCCAAAATGGTGGCAGAGTTTGGTTGCACCTATACCATTATCGGCCATTCTGAACGGCGCGCACTTAAGCTCGAGAGTAACCAGGTGGCGACCAAGCGCCTGTTAAATGCCTTGCACGCCGGGCTGACACCTATTTTTTGTGTCGGCGAAACGCAGGATGAGCGCGATGGCAATATGGCCGAGCTGATTGTGCGTAACCAGATGCTCAATGTAGTGTATGGCCTGGACGATGAAGCATTTGCGCTGGCCAAAAAATTCAATATGGTGATCGCCTATGAACCCGTGTGGGCGATTGGCACCGGCGAGCATGCCACGCCTGAGCAGGCGCAACGCATGCATGCGTTTATCCGGATGATGATCGCAGAGCGCGACCGAGAGTTTGCCGAGCAGATTCGTATTGTGTATGGCGGCAGTATGGCGCCTAAAAATGCGCACAGCTTGTTGAGCATGCCAGATATCGACGGCGGTTTATTGGGGCGTGCAGCCCTGGTGGCTGAAGACTTTGTTGAGATCTGCAGAGTCGCCAGCCGTTGCTATCAACAGAAATCGGTGTTTAAGGAGCCTACCTCGGCACGGCCAGTCTTTGCGCTATGAGCGCCAACTTCAAGGGCAATAAAAGCACTTTAGCAACAAAACTTTGCCCGCAATGCGGCAAGCCCATGACTTGGCGCAAGGCCTGGGCCAACAATTGGGCAGCCGTTAAATACTGCTCTGAACGTTGCCGCCGCAACGCTAAAACCCCTGCAATATGAGACATCTGGTGATTATTCTGGGCGACCAGCTCACGCTGGATAACCCTGCATTACACGGTTTTGACCCGACGCAAGACCATATTGTGATGGCAGAAGTTGCGCACGAGTCGCAGCATGTGTGGTCGCATCGGCAACGCATTACGCTGTTTTTATCTGCCATGCGCCACTTTGCCAACCAGTTGCGCGCGCAACAATTTCCGCTCACTTATTTTAGCCTTGAGTCGCATGCCTACCCTGATTTGCCTGCCATTTGGCGGGCGGTGTTGCAACAGCATCAGCCGCAGGCAATTAAAGTATGCGAGCCAGGTGACTGGCGCGTCTGGCAAGCGCTGCAAGCAGTGGCTGATGAGCATGCAACGCCTTTACAGGTGCTACAAGACACGCACTTTATGTGCAGTATCGACCAGTTTCAACGCTGGGCCGCCAAATATAGCGATAAAAATACTTCTTTGCGCATGGAGTTTTTTTATCGCGGCATGCGCAAGAAATACAATATTTTAATGGCAGGCGATGCGCCGGTGGGCGGCGACTGGAACTACGATCATGACAATCGGCAATCGTTAGGCAAGCAAGGCCCGCAAGCGCTAGTGCCGCCACCAGTGTTTACGCCAGATGTAATCACGCAAGCGGTCATGGCGCTGGTTAAGCAGCGGTTTGCAGCGCACCCGGGGCAACTGGAGGCATTTGGCTGGCCGGTGACACGCGCGCAAGCACTCAGCTTGCTTGCGCATTTTGTGGCAGAAAAGTTACCGCAGTTTGGCCCATATCAAGACGCTATGTGGCAAAACACGCCATATTTATGGCATTCATTGCTGGCTTCGGCGCTCAACCTCAAGTTACTCAATCCGCGTGAAGTGATTGCTGCCGCCGAGCAGGCCTATGCGTGTGGTCAGGCGCCATTGGTCAGTGTTGAGGGTTTTATCCGCCAGATATTGGGTTGGCGCGAATTTGTGCGTGGTGTGTATTGGCTGGAGATGCCAGGGTTAAAGTCAGCCAACTATTTTGCGCATACGCGGGATTTACCAGGCTGGTTTTGGACTGGTGAGACGCAGATGCAATGCCTGTCACAGTGTATAGGCCAAACACTGCAAACAGGCTATGCGCACCATATTCAGCGGCTGATGGTGATTGGCCTGTTCTCGACTCTGGCGCAATTGTCGCCACAGCAAGTCTCGGACTGGTTTTTGGCCGTGTATGTGGATGCTGTCGAGTGGGTTGAGTTGCCCAATGTGGTTGGCATGGCGCTGTATGCCAATGGCGGCCGTTTTACCAGCAAGCCCTATGTGGCGAGTGGCGCGTATATTCAGCGCATGAGCAATTACTGTGCGGGTTGCAAGTATGATCCCAAGCAAAAAACCGGTGAGCGCGCCTGCCCGTTTACGACCTTGTATTGGGCGTTTTTAATCAAACATGAGGCCTTGCTGGCGAGTCATTCGCGCACGCGGTTGATGGTTCAACATATTACCAAGATGGCCGCAGACGAGCGGCTGGCGATCAGTGATTTTGCCGAACAACGTCTGCAACAATTAGCCTCTTTGTAATGTCTATTGATGTAATTTCACAAAACTGTCACATTGGATACTGGTTGAGTCGATACAATAATCGCCATGAAAAATACCACGCCTGCTCTGCTTGACAGAGATCTTAGCATTCTCAGCTTTAATGCCCGTGTACTGTCTTTGGCGCAACGAGCGGACTATCCCTTACTTGAGCGTTTGCGCTTCTTATGCATTGTGTCTAACAACCTCGATGAGTTTTTTGAGGTGCGCATGCCGTTGCAGATGGAGGCTTGCCAGCAAGGGGTAACCAGCGGCCCGGTGTCGGCCACCACGTGTGAGCAAGTGGCCGAGATGGCGCAGGCGCTGGTGGCGCAACAATACCAGCTGTTTAATGATGCGCTGATGCCTGCATTGGCTAAAGAGCGTGTGCACCTGGTGTCTGGTGGCGTGCGTACGCCGGAGCAAACTACCTGGGTTGCCAACTATTTCAAGCGCGAAGTGCTGCCGTTTTTGATGCCGGTGTCACTGGACCCGTCACATCCGTTTCCGCAGGTCGCCAATAAGTCACTCAATTTTATTGTTCGTATTGCGGTCGATGGCGAAGAGAAAATCACCATTGTGCGGGCCCCGCGTGTGGTGCCACGGCTAGTGCAGTTGCCGCCGTCTATCAGCAAGGGCGAGCAATGCTTTGTGTCGTTAACCAGCATTATCCGCGCCAATCTCGAGGTGTTGTTTCAAGGCGCCAGCATCCTGCATTTCTCACAGTTTCGCGTCACGCGTAACAGTGACCTCGAGGTCGACGAGGATGACGTGATCAACTTGCGCACCGCGTTGCGTGAAGAGCTTGCGCATCGCCAATATGGTGAAGCTGTACGTCTCGAAGTCACACAGGAGTGCGATGACACGCTGGCTGAGTTTTTACTCAAGCAATTTAACCTGCCGCCACTCGCGCTTTACCGCGTCAATGGCCCGGTGAACCTGGGGCGCTTAATCCAGTTGCCGGACATGGCTAAAGGCGACCACCTCAAGTTTGTGCCTTTTCAGCCACACTGGCCGCAACACATTAAGAGAAACACCTCTTTGCTGGCGCAGATGCGTGAAAAAGACTTGCTCATTCACCAGCCTTACGAGAGCTTTGAGGTGGTGATCCAGTTGCTTGAAGAGGCCGTTAAAGACGAACAGGTGCTGGCGATTCGCATGACGATTTACCGCACTGGTTCTGACCCGCGCATGCTGCGCTTGCTACAAGAAGCGATGCGCCGTGGTAAAGAGGTGCTGGTGGTGGTAGAGCTCAAAGCCCGCTTTGATGAAGAAGCCAATATCAACTGGGCGGAGGCTTTGGAGTCGGTCGGTGCGCAAGTGGTGTATGGCGTAGTTGGCTTGAAAACACATGCCAAAATGTTATTGATCATGCGCCGCGAAGGCAAAACCATTCATCGTTATGGGCATCTTTCTACTGGTAACTACAACCCTAAAACCACGCGTTTATATACCGACTGGAGCATGCTGACTGCAGATGCCAACCTGACACGTGAAATGGAGGCTGTGTTCCGTCATCTGACCAGCGAGTTGCCGATTCCAGCACTTAAACATTTACTGGTCGCGCCATTTACGCTGCAAAGCAGCATGATTAAGCAACTGGAAAAAGCGCAGCGCCTGGCAAAGCAAGGCAAACCTGCCAGGGTGATTGCCAAAATGAATGCTCTGACTGATGTGCCGTTGGTTGTTGCCTTGATGAAAGCCGCCAGCGCCGGGGTTGAGATCGACTTGATCGTGCGTGGTGCTTGCATCTTGCCAGTCGATTCGCCTGCAGTGAAAGGGCGCATTCGCGTGCGTTCGATTGTCGGGCGTTTGCTTGAGCATTCGCGCGTGTTCTATTTTGAGCTCGATGGCCACGTACACATGTGGCTTTCTAGTGCTGACTGGATGAGCCGCAATATGATGCGGCGGGTAGAGCTAGCCTGGCCAATTAAAGACCCGGCCATGCAAAGCCGTATTTACCGTGAAAGCTTGCAGCTATATCTGCAGGACAATAAAGATGCCTGGCAATTGGCAGAGCAAGGCCAGTATGCGCCTGTTGCGCAACAAGCAGTGGACGCTGAGTCCTTGTCTTGCCAGAACCTGCTATTACAACAATATCATTCGATGTAACGCCCCATGCCAGTGAAGAATCTCATTTTATGGCGTCACGCCGAGGCCGAAGTGTTGTTGCATGGCGCCTCTGATCTTGAGCGTGTGCTGACCAAAAAAGGCCACAAGCAGGCTAAACAAATGGCTGGTTGGCTTAAAAAATACCTGCCCAAACAAACCTATGTGCTGGTGAGCCCGTCTGTGCGCACGCATGAAACGGTGGCTTACTGGGGGGATGACTGGCAAGAAGATAGTCGCCTGGCGCCTGAGCGACCGTTGGCGCCCTTATTGCAGCTGTTGGCCCAAAGCCCGTTTGAAACGGTGATGCTGGTTGGGCACCAGCCGTGGATTGGTGAGCTGGCAGCGCAAAGTCTGGGCATGCCGGATGGGCAAATTAGTATCAAAAAAGGCGCAGTCTGGTGGTTACGCTTGCCAAAATCGGGGCCACCCTACAAGTTGTATAGCGTGCAAAGCCCCGATTTGATTGAATAACCTTGTAACGGTGATCTGGCGACTGTGTCCAGTTCAGATGCGTGACAGGTCGTTATTTTTTTGGTCGGCCGGTTTTAATGGTCGGCACGGCAGCCATGGCTGCTTTCAACGAGGTGTCATCCATCGCTGACAATAACTTCAAACCTGCTCTTAACAGCTCGCTTTTCTTGGCGGGTTTGGCCAGGCCTTCCAGGCGCTTTTTGAGTGCAGCAATCTGCGCATACTCTTCTTTTGGCATGGTAAAACTGTCGCGCTCCATTTTGACCTTGCTGGTTTTTGGCTTGTCTTTTTCAATGGCGGCGCCTGTTTTGTTCACTACTTTAATTGCAGTGGCGGGCGTTGTTTTTTTTGTGGCTACAGCGGCTTTGGCCACGGCTTTTGCGATTGGTTTGACAGCAGGTTTGGCCGCAGGCTTTACCGTGGCTGGCTTGGCAGCTGCTGGTTTTGCGGTGGCAGGGGCAACCGCTTTAGTAGCCACCGGCTTGGCGGTGCTTGCTACTTTGGCAGTGGCTGGTTTATTCGTCGTCAAGGGCTTTGCTTCTGGTTTGCTCGCCATGTGAATCTCCTGAATTGATATTGTGAAAACAGTTTATACCGTTTTTTGTTGACGTCAATTGTCATAAATATTTCATATTTTTATGGTGTCATAGAGGCTGTTTTTCATGACAAAATGCAACACCTTTAATCAGGGAGTATGAGATGCGCAGGGTATTAGTGGCAAATACCAAAGGAGGCTGCGGCAAAACCACTCTGGCCACTAATCTTGCTGGCTATCTGGCGCAACTCGGGCACAAAATTGTGCTGGAAGATCTTGACCGGCAGCAATCTTCTGCAGGCTGGTTAGCGCGTCGCCCATCGCATGTCGCTACGGTTTTTAATGCCGAAGACCTCGGTAAATCTGCCTTGCAAAAAGCCGACTGGGTGATTGCTGATTCGCCGGGCGGGTTGCGGGACAAAAAGATTTCTGACGCGGTGACCGAGGCTGATTTAGTGTTGGTGCCTATTGCGCCTTCAGCGTTTGATATTGGCGCCACGCAAGACTTTTTAGAGTTGCTGGCCGAAGAAAAAGCAGTGCGCAAACACAAGACGTTTGTTGGTTTGGTTGGCATGCGTGTCATGCCACGCACGCGTTCAGCAGAGCGCCTGCTGGCATTTATGGATGAGTCAGGCTTTGCTGTCCTGTCTATGTTGCGTTCATCGCAAATTTACGTGACGGCGGCAGAGGAAGGCTTAAGTATTTTTGAATTGTCGAACGCTCTGAAAGAGGTCGACATTGCACAGTGGAATCCGGTCACCGACTGGATTTTGCAAAACAGTTAAATTATGCCTGTTACCGCAGGTGATAAGCAGGCAATTAAAGGGAGTCTTATGAAAGACAAAGTGAATCCAGAGTATCTGGAAAAAGTAAAACAATTGAGCGCAGATGAGGCTGAACGTATTTTGTCACGCATGGGTGGCAAATTACCTAAACGTTTTATCAAGGAAAAACTGACTCAGGAAGAGGCGCTTGCCTTGCAGCTGGAAATTGAAGATGAGCAATTGCAAGAGTGGCGCGATAAAGTAGTCAAGCTGCGCGAAGAAGATGAAAAACGCGATAAGAAGAAAAAAGACTAAAAACAAACAAGACTGATGTTGCGTTAAGGTCAATAAAAAAACGGGCACTCATGCCCGTTTTTTTATTGATGCTGAATATCCAGCTGCCAGCCCAGTTTTTGCCACAACAAACATTCTTCTTCTAACAAATAATGTGTTTGTGGATGCTGGCTGGCCCATTGTGGCGACAATCTCAGCATGAAGTGCTGTTTATGCCGCTCGAGCTGTAAGTGTTTTAGCGCAGGCAGGCGACGCGAGTGACAAAAAATCACCGCCAGGCGTAAAGCCATTAATTGACATACCAGGTCTTGATTATCAAAATCGGCTGCCAGTTTGCGTAACTTGCCCTGGTGGCCGAGCACCAGCAGGCTGATGGTATGCAGCTCACTTTGCGCGAAGCCCATCAACTCCGTGTTGTCCAGAATGTAGGCGCCGTGTTTATTGCAGTCGGTGTGTGAGATTGCCCAGCCGACTTCATGGCACAAGGCCGCCCAGTGCAATAGCGGTTTTTGGCTATCGCACGCCTGCATGGCGTCATAAAAATACAATGCCAGCTTGCTGACATTATTGGCATGATCCATCTCGACACCAAAGCGTTTGCACAGCCGTGCAATCGATGCTGTGCGCAAATCTTCGGTGGCATTATCTGAGCTCAGCATGTCATACAGCACACCATGGCGCAGGGCACCGTTAGCTACCATCAGCGTGTCTATTTTCAGGGTGTCGAATACTGCCGTCAATACTGCCAGCCCGCCACCAATCACGGCGCGCCTGTCATCTTTCAGGCCTTCCATATTCAGGCGGTCGGCTGATTTGGCTTTAATCAATATCTGTTTCAGCCACTCCAGTTGCGCACGCTCAATACGGTCTGTGGCAAACCCTGAGCCTGCTAACACATCGGCGACTGCACCCACCGTGCCCGAGGCACCATAAGCCACTTCTGACTGGCCAACGTAGCGATTTGCAATCATGTCGATAATCGACTCGGCAGCGATTTCAGCGCGCTCAAAATTGCGTTCGCTAAATTGGCCATCAGCAAAGTATTTTTGCGACCAACCAACAGAGCCTAAGCGCAATGATTCAGTGACGTTGGCTTTAAAGTGCTGGCCGAGGATAAATTCGGTAGAGCGGCCGCCGATATCCACCACCAGACGTTTTTCATCTGATTGTGGCAACATGCGGCTAACACCCTGGTAAATCAGGCGTGCTTCTTCCACGCCTGAAATAATCTCAATCGGGTAGCCGAGTACTTTTTGCGCCTGTCGAATAAAGTCTTCGCTATTGGTGGCTTCGCGCAAGGTTTGGGTGGCAACCGCGCGTACATGCTCAGGTGCAAACCCTTTCAGGCGCTCGCCAAAGCGGGCCAGGCATTTCAGGCCGCGCTCAAATGCTTGTGGCTTCAGGTTGCGCTCTTCGTCCAGGTCGCCGCCTTGTCGCACGGCTTCTTTTAAATAGTCGACACGCAGAATCTGGCCGTCAACGACGCGCCCGATTTCGAGGCGAAAGCTGTTGGAACCCAAATCTACGGCAGCAAGTTGGGTGTCATGAGTAATATTTAGCATGCGATAATACGGGGATAGGTTACTTAAGGTAGCGGTTAATGGCCTTGGGGTATTCTGGAAAATAGCGTTCAATCACGCTTAAATCAAAGCTTCTCAAAATACTGGTGTTAGATTCGCGGTCGAGCAAAAACTCAAAAGAGGCTGCTACCAACTGTGAAGCATTGTGCGTGGCATCGAGCAGTTGGCCCGCATAATCAGGCTTGACACTGACTTGATGCGTGGTGGTATGCGATCCATGTACGGTGACAGAAAACGAGTTTGGACTGGTTTCAGTCACCTCAATAGTTGCCATGCTTGCCTCCACGATGATTGTCTCGCCATGATTGCCTTGTTGGGCAAGTTCTGCAAACAGTATAAATCGTTATGTTGGCATAGGCCAGTGAAACTAATATGAAAATAAAACGCTAGTGCGAGGTGGATTTCATCAAACCGTCATGCCATGCAAATACCATCAAATAAAACTCAAGATAGCCCCCATGCGCACTTTATTTTACCTATTCATTTTGTTTGTGATTACCCAGCCTGCGTACGCCGCACGCCCATTGGTGACTGATGATGCCCGCCTAACCAATGCCCACAGTTGCCAGCTCGAAAGCTGGATGCGTAGCTACAAAGGCGGGCAAGAGCTCTGGGCGCTGCCTGCGTGTAACCTCGGTGAGAATTTTGAAATTACCCTGGGTGGTGGCAGCTATCGTAACAATGATGACAACTATCACACTGAAGACTGGGTCGGCCAATTCAAAACCTTGTTCAAGCCGCTAGAAACCAATGGCTGGGGCATAGGCTTTGCCGCCGGGCGTGTCATGCACCCGGATATTCAGCCTGGGCCTAATCAGTTGGGCAACACTTATTTCTATATTCCAGTGTCATTCTCACTGCGTGATGATGATGTCATTGTGCATGTCAACGTTGGCATGCTGCGCGACCGGCAAGAAGACCGCAATAAGGTCAGTATGGGCGTGGGATCAGAGTTTAAACTGGGTGGAAACTTTAAAGGCATTGCCGAAGTGTTTGGTGACCACACGCAAAGCCCTTTTTATCAGTTTGGCGTGCGTTACTCGCTGGTGCCGGAGGTGTTTCAGATTGATGGCACGCTGGGGCAGCAGGTGAATGGGGATAGCCAGACGCAGTGGTTGTCGATTGGGGTGAGGTGGACGCCTTAGGGGCTTGTTTTCGTAGATACCGTTATAAAAGACAAGCTTTTTGATAGATATTTTTATCGAAAGGCTTGTTTGCTTTGAGCACAGCTTGAGCGATTGCGACGAGCTTGCGCATGATGGCCACGATAATGACTTTTGGCGGTTTTCCGGCCAATTTGAGTCTTTGTATAAAAGGTTGGTAGATATCCAACTTCGCATAGGCACTAACAGCTGGCATGTAAAGCAAACGTCTAAGACTGCCACTTCCCACTTTCGAGATACGTGTTTTACTACGCACAGAGCTGCCTGACTGCCATAATCTTGGCGATAAGCCAGTAAACGCAACGGCCTGCTTTGACGTATTGAATCGCTGTCCATTACCCAGCATCACCAAGAACCAGCTAGATAATCGCTTGCCAATACCTGGAACAGACGTTAACAAAGCGCGCCTACTCTTTAATTCAGGATACTGATCGATATGCTGGTCAATATCCTGTTCCAGTCGAGCGATTTCAGCCGCCAGCCAATCCAGATGGCGCTGTATGCGATGTTTAACCGACGCATGCGCTACTAGCAAGCGATTGGATTCAGCGCGTTGCATATCCTGTAAGGTTTGCAAATCACGAATCATGGCTTGCAAGGAGCGCTCTTCGAGTGGCGGAGGTTGCCATAAAGGCGGGTGCGATGTATCGCAAAACGCTGCGATCAGGGCAGCATCAATGCCATCCGTTTTGTTGCGTTGCAAACGACTTTGTCCAAAGGCATGAATTTGCGCTGGATTGACGACGCTGACGTGATGGCCTGCCTCAAACAGAAACAATGCAACGGCCTCCCAATAGACGCCTGTGGCTTCACAACAAGCATGAATGAGATGAACGTCGTGGCGCTCAAGCCAGGCAGCTAATTCTGCGAAGCCTTGAGGTGAGTTTTGAATCACTTTAGATTTGACTTTACCAAGCCTCAACAATGCGCAATCAACTTTATCTTTAGCGATGTCGAGCCCCAATATCGTAGGCTGTGTAGTGATTAACTGAGTGTTTTCCATAGAATCAACCTTGTGAATGCGGGCTACAACAGAAAGTAATTGCGCCCAAGATACCGTTCGATTTTAAATGATGGAAATTGAAGGCTAAGTGACAATCTACGTTGCGGGCTTACATATAGCATGCTTATCCCAAGGGTGGGCTCGTCATCTTAGCCTTCGATTGAGATGCCTCTCAATCATCCTAAATCAGGATAGGGGGATAATACAAGGGTGGGCATTTTTGCCCACGCGTTTGTGGTTGTTTGAACGGTTGCTTTTCGCCTTTTCGGCGAGTTACTTTTCTTTGCTTGCACAAAGAATAAGTAACCAAAAGAAATGCACCCCAGCTTCCGCTTGTTTCCTGTGCTACTCGGCTTGTCGGGCGGCCATCGAAACTCAACCTGGCAGCTCACACAAAGCGTGAGCTGCTGCGGGATTCGGACAGCCGATGGCCGAAAGCTCCCGCCAACCCTGCGTTGCTCGGCGCGTCAGATGGGGACCCCGAACACCATGCGACCGCGATCATCGATGGCTATAAGAAAAGAATTGTTTTTTTGAACTGTTCAAACATTCGCCAATGTGAGTTTGGCGAGAAGAATCCCATTCCACCACGCTGAGTAGCGGAGACGAAGTGGGGGTAGTCGGCCATCGGCTGTCCGAGTTCCGCGGCGGCTTGCGCCTTTTGCAAGCCGCTAGGGCGAGTTTCGATGGACGCCCACTTTGTTGATAACTAAGACTGCGCAGCAGTCTGTTACGGCGTAGGCTAACTCGCGAAGCGATGTTAAGCGTAGCGGCCGTAGCCAACAACGCAAGGGAGCCGCAGGCCGTGATGGCTGGGGGCCCTCTTTTTGGTTACTTTTTTGGGCAAGCAAAAAAAGTAACTCGCCAACAAGGCGAAAGAAAACATTTCCTAAAATCGCCAACACTCCAATCTAGCCATCCAAAACCTACTTCAACAAAATAATCCGATTAATCTGCCCCAATCTAAACGCCGTTTTACTCAATTTGCCCCCTTTTAGTGCCAATGGCCGAATCGGGCAGGGCGGGATACGCCGCCCATCTTCAAGCAGGGTGTCATCTTCTGCCGTCGACTGCCAAACACCCCCATTCACCGGGCGAAATTGCCAGTGGATATAGCCGACTTTGGCACCCAGGTGCAACATTTCGTCACGGTCTGGCGCTTCGCTGATCAGTAACTCATTTTCGAGCTCTTCATCATATTTGCCAAATGCCTGCTTGCAGGCCAGCGCTTCATGTTCGCTGGCACCAACGTAGGTGCAGGCACGGTGTTCTTCGCGCTGTACATCCCAGGCACCGAGCTGCCAGGCGGCGTCTAGAATCGCTTCTTCCACCACTTCAGGTTGCTGCCAGCGGTCATTAATTTGTAGCGCAGAGCCTGGAATCGGTTGCAGAATCGGTTTGAGCATGGGCAGGGCTGCGGTGGGTTGTTTGCGAAAACCATGCCAGTGCAGCATGAGTAGTAAAGGCGTGTCTGCCCGTGGCACGGCGGTTAGGGTGACTGCATATAATGGCAGTTTCATGACCTGCATTTGCTCAATTAAGGTGTGAAAGAGATTCATAAGCTACGCTCCTGATCTGACCGCCTAACAAAGAATGCTGCTGCAAAAAATAACTAGCAAAAAGCATGCAAATATATGGGGCGCAAATGCTTGAACAAGCGGGTGTTTTGGCTATTCAGCCAAACAATCAGTAGTGGCAGCCAGCAGTTAAATGGTGAGTTGTATTGCCGTTGTTGCCATGTTTGATAAAGCCCCTCTTGAAAAACGGTTTTTGCTTCCCCATCTAAACGTAAATTTTTGTGTTTTAACCCCGTTTTTTTGGAGAAATTGTCATGACTACTGCGACAACAGAATCGCAATCTAAACAGACCATGGGCTTTCAGGCCGAGGTCAAACAGTTACTGCAATTGATGATTCACTCGCTGTATAGCAACAAAGAGATTGTGTTGCGCGAGTTGATTTCCAATGCATCGGATGCGGCTGATAAGCTGCGTTTTGAGGCGATTTCTAACGGCAGCCTGTATGAAAATGACAGCGAGTTAAAAATCAATATCGCCTTTGATAAAGACGCACGCACGCTGACCATTGCCGATAACGGCATCGGCATGCGCCGCGAAGAAGTGATCAGTAATATCGGCACCATTGCTAAATCGGGCACCAAGGAATTCTTTCAGAATCTGACCGGTGACCAAGCCAAAGATGCCAACCTGATTGGCCAGTTTGGTGTGGGTTTTTATTCCAGCTTTATTATTGCTGACAAAGTAACGCTGATCACCCGCCGCGCTGGTGAAACCGAAGCGATTAAATGGGAGTCCGGCGGTGAAGGTGATTTCACCATCGAAGCCACTGAAAAAGCCGGACGTGGCACGACGGTGATTTTGCATCTGCGCGAAGGCGAAGATGAGTTCCTCAATGACTGGAAACTGAAAACCATCGTCCGCAAGTATTCTGACCATATCACCTTGCCTATCGTCATGAAAAAATCCGAATGGCAAGACGGCGAAAACGGCGAAGGCGGCCAGATGGTGGCCACCGATGAAGACGAAACCATCAACAAGGCCTCGGCTTTGTGGGCGCGCAGCAAGAGCGACATCACCGAAGAAGAGTACAACGAGTTTTATAAACACGTTTCGCACGACTTTGAAAACCCGCTGGCTTATACGCACAGCCGCGTAGAGGGCAAGCAGGAATACATTTCATTGCTCTATGTGCCGGGCAAAGCCCCGTTTGATTTATATGACCGCGATCGCCGCCAGGGCATCAAGTTGTATGTGAAGCGTGTGTTTATCCTGGAGGATGCAGAGAAACTGATGCCGCAATACCTGCGCTTTGTGCGCGGCGTGATTGACTCAGCCGATTTACCGTTGAACGTATCACGCGAGATTCTGCAAGACAGCCGTGATGTTGAAGCGATTAAAAATGGCTCAGTGAAAAAAGTATTGAGCCTGCTTGAAGACGTAGCCGAAAACAAACCGGAAGACTACGCCAAGTTCTGGAACGAGTTTGGCCGCGTGCTCAAAGAAGGCCCGGGCGAAGACTTCGCCAATAAAGACAAAATTGCTGGCTTGCTGCGCTTTGCCTCTACTCACGCCGATACCGAAGAGCAAAATGTGTCGCTCAAGGCTTACATCGAGCGCATGAAGCCTGAGCAAGAAGCCATCTACTACATCACGGCCGATACCTTTGCTGCGGCGAAAAACTCACCGCACCTGGAAATCTTCCGTAAAAAAGGCATTGAAGTATTGTTGATGTCTGACAAGGTAGATGAATGGTTGTTGGGTGGTTTGACCGAGTTTGAAGGCAAGAAATTACAGTCGATTGCCAAAGGCGACCTTGACTTAGGTAAGCTGGAAGATGAAGCAGACAAAGAGGCGCAGAAACAGGTTGAAGAACAAGCCAAAGACCTGGTTGAACGCATCAAGACTGCGCTGGGTGACGCGGTCAAAGAGGTCAAAGTCACACACCGCCTGACTGATTCCCCCGCTTGTTTGGTGGCTGGCGAGCATGACTTGTCTGGCAACTTGGCACGTATCCTCAAAGCAGCCGGCCAGAAAGCGCCTGACAGCAAGCCTACTTTAGAGATTAATCCTGGGCATCGTCTGGTGGAAAAACTCAAGGCAGAAGCGGACGATGCACGTTTTGCAGATTATGCGCATGTGCTGTTTGATCAGGCTTTGTTGGCAGAAGGCGGTCAGTTGGAAGACCCGGCCAGTTTTGTGAAGAGGATGAACAGTTTGATTTTGTAATTGTTTGAATTGGTAATCATGAGAAAGCCACCTGCGTCAGGTGGCTTTTTTATTCTGAGAAGATTAAGGTCCGTCATTCCTGTGAAAAGGTGTATCAATTGTCTTTTCCGTTAGCGTTCCTAAACAACAGACCTTTTGTATTGAATTCAAAAATAGTCTTTGCTGATTTTTTAATGCTTGTGGCATTATCTTTCATTGACAATTAAGTAAGAACTTACTTTAAGTAGTATTTTCTTTATTACAACATCTACTTTTAAAATAAGTAATTGTATTTTATATGAAAATGGATAAAATCTGCTCATTTAGCTGCTGTCATTTGGGCAGCTACTTCATCGTTAGACCATTCTCGATGGAATCTTTTTAAGAGACGATTTGGATTAGCTATGAGAAATAAACCGCTCTACGCCGCGTTTCTTCTAATGGAGGCATTACTGGCATTCGGTCTTGGGGTATTCGGTAATAAAGTTGCCGATCTACTTATGGTTGGTCCCGGACTGATTGTTGTTGGCGCTGGGTCAGTCATCTCCCTTTTATATCTCGCCACGCTGGGGCGGCTTCGCTACGAAGCTGGAGAAAGTCCGCTTCCCGGATCAATTGGCTCGAATGATCGAAACTTCATTATTAATGCCGTGCTTATAGTGTTTCCCATAAGCATTGTCGCGGGTATGTTAAGCGGCGCACTTTGCGTGCTCTTACTGCCCGGTATAAGTTTTCGCTTACTGTACGATTTTCGTTTTCACGACTATGAGCTGATAGGCTTCGCAGTAGGAGTCCTGTTTCTGTTCGCTCTCAGTCAGCGGCGTCCTAGGCGGGTTGTCACTTTGATGTTTGCGGCTGGCTATGCTCTTGGTCTTGGTGCGACCGTAATACTTTTGGTCCCGGGATTTAACGACCCCATATACACATTTACCGGTACTACAGGACTCATGCTGCTAGCCGGCACTTCAATTACTTCCAAGTCCTTTGCGAGACTCAAAGACAGATTTGCAGAGGTATTGAAACCCGCTGAGGCTACAGATGCGTAATGGATAGCTCGCGTAGGGCGGACTAATTTATAGTCCGCCGAATGGAATATATTAATCAAACCACTATTTACAGAAGCCCGTCATACGGGCTTTTATATTTTTAAGTTATAAATATATTTTTATATATTATTTATTTGAATTTAGATCGCTTGATATATTTCAATACAAGATGGTTATTGAAGGATTGAAAATGCATCAGTGGTCAAAGATTATTCCGGTAGCAATCGCTTTTTCGTTTGGCAATGCCTGGGCGACTGATGGTTATTTTTCCCATGGCTATGGCGTGCGCTCACAGGGCGTTGCGGGTGTAGGCATTGCCTTGCCGCAAGACGCATTGGCGGCGGCCGCGAACCCGGCTGGCATGGGCAAGGTGGGTGACCGCATTGATGCTGGTGTTACCTGGTTTAGGCCAGTGCGTGAGTCTGAGCTGGAAGGCAGCCCGTCACCAGGTGCTAATGGTACTTACAAAGGCAACGATACCCAGCACTTTTTTATCCCTGAGTTTGGCTATAACAAACAATATTCCGAGGATGTAACGCTGGGCGTGAGTGTGTATGGCAATGGCGGCATGAATACTGATTACAAAAATGGTATTCCGTTGTTTCAAAGCCAGGGCAGTGCCGGGGTGGATCTGATCCAGGTATTTGTGGCGCCGACGGCGACCTGGAAAGTGTCTGAGAAGCATATTATTGGCGCCTCGTTAAACTTGGCTTATCAGCGCTTTGAGGCTAAGGGTTTGCAGGGCTTTGATAACACAACATTTAGCGCAGCGCCCGGGCGTGTGACCAATAATGGCCATGACAACTCGTATGGTGCAGGTGTGCATATCGGTTGGCTGGGCGAGATTACAGATACGGTGACCTTGGGCGCGACTTATCAGAGCCGCACTTATATGAGCAAGTTTGATAAATACAAAGGCCTGTTTGCCGAGCAGGGGGACTTTGATATTCCATCGACTTATGGTGTGGGCGTGGCGGTGAAGGTGACGCCAGCATTCACCTTAGCGGCAGATTTTCAGCGCATTAATTACGGTGAGGTGGATGCCGTAGGCAATGCTTCACAGGCCAATTTGTTTAATGGCCTGGGCAATGACAATGGCGCCGGGTTTAATTGGCAAGATGCCAAGGTGTATAAGATTGGCGCACTGTATCAATACAGCCCGGCCTTAACCTTGCGGGCGGGGTTTAACCATGTTGACCAGCCAATTCGTCGCGGTGATACCTTGCTGAATATTCTGGCGCCGGGCGTGGTGAAAGACCATCTGTCATTGGGCGCAAGCTGGGTGTTGAGCCCGCAATCCGAGTTGTCATTCTCTTATACGCATGCGTTTGAAAATAGCGTGAATGGCAGCAACTCGATTCCGGCGGCCTTTGGTGGTGGCGAGGCGAATATTAAGATGTATCAGGATGCATTGGGTGTGGCCTACACCTGGAAACTGTAAAACTTTTTTATCCGCGCGCTTTCGGGCGTTATAATCAAAAGCCACAACAAGAATTTTGTGGCTTTTTTTTATGTCTGACACATTCTTGTTGTAGGCTTGCTTTTTGCTTTTGACTCACTTAAAGCAAATTTGTGATCAACACCTCAGGGGAAGATGTATGACTGCCAATGTGAAAAAAACACCTAAAAAAACTGATAAACCTGACACCGCGCAAGCCGTCGATGAATTCTTGCTTGAGCAACTGCCGATTCCACAGGCGTTACGCAACCACATGACGTTTTCTATCGGTAAATCAAACTCTTGGGCCACCACGCGCGACTGGTATCAAACCGCCGCTTTTACGGTGCGTGACCATTTAATGAGCCGTTGGGTGAATACGCGCGATGCGTATCGTGATGCCAACACCAAGCGTGTGTATTACCTTTCACTTGAGTTTTTGATTGGCCGCATGCTGTCTAACGCCGCACTCAATTTGGGCATTGCACCGGAACTAAGCGATGGCTTGCAGGAGATTGGCCAAAAGCTGGAGGGTGTGGCCGAGATGGAGCCGGATGCTGCTTTGGGTAACGGCGGCCTGGGGCGACTGGCCGCGTGCTTTGTCGACTCGATGGCAACCATGGATATTCCGGCCACCGGTTATGGCATTCGTTATGACTATGGCATGTTCAGGCAAACCATTGAAAACGGCCAGCAAAAAGAAAATCCGGATAACTGGCTGCGTTATCAAAACATTTGGGAAGTGCAGCGGCCCGAGCACACCTGTGAAGTAAAGTTTTATGGCCGCGTGTTGCATGTGCATACCGAGCACGGTATTGAGCATCATTGGGTCGATCACGAAACCGTGGTGGCCATGCCTTATGATGTGCCGGTGCCTGGCTATGGCACGCAAACCGTGAACAATTTGCGTTTGTGGTCGGCCAAGGCCACTAACGAGTTTGACCTGGCGTATTTTAATGCTGGCAATTACGAGAAGTCGGTTGAAGGCCGCCATAGTGCAGAGACGATTTCACAAGTGCTGTATCCCAACGATACTTCCGAGTCGGGCAAGGCGCTGCGCTTAAAGCAACAGTACTTTTTTGTGTCAGCATCCACGCAGGATATTTTGCACCGCTACACCAATTACAACGCCGACTGGAACACCTTGCCGGAAAAAGTGGCGATTCAGCTCAATGACACGCATCCGGCGATTGCCGTGGCCGAAATGATGCACCAGTTGGTTGATCATTACCATTTGCCATGGGATAACGCCTGGAAATTGATCACCAAAATGTTTGCCTATACCAACCACACGCTGATGCCAGAGGCGCTGGAAACCTGGTCGGTAGATTTGTTTGAGCAGCTATTGCCACGGCATCTGGAGATCATTTACGAAATTAACCATCAGTTCTTGCAGATGGTTAACCGGCATTTTCCGGGCGATACTGCGCTGCTGCAACGCGTCTCTATTATTGATGAAAGCCATGGCCGCCGCGTGCGCATGGCGCATCTGGCGATTGTCGGCAGCCATACCGTCAACGGGGTAGCTGCGTTGCACAGTGAGCTGTTACAAACCACCTTGTTTGCCGATTTTACTAAAATCTATCCGGGCAAATTTACCAATGTCACCAATGGCATCACCCCGCGCCGCTGGTTAAACCAGGCCAATCCTTTGTTAACCAGCTTGTTAACCAAGCATATCGGCACGGGTTTTCAAAAGGACCTGGGCCTGATTAAACAAATAGAACCGTTTGCGGATAATGCCGCGTTTAGAAAAGCGTTTCGTGAGGTGAAAAAAGCCAACAAGCAACGCCTGGCCGATAAGATTCTGCAAAAAACCGGCATCGCCATCAACACCGATGCCTTGTTCGATGTGCAGATCAAGCGCATCCACGAATATAAGCGCCAGCTGTTGAATGTGCTGCATGTGATCACCTTGTATAACCGCATCCGTAGTGGCCATGCTAGCCAGCATACGCCACGCGTGGTTATTTTTGCTGGTAAGGCTGCGCCTGGGTATTGGCTGGCCAAGCAGATTATCCGCCTGATTAACGATGTGGCGACCATGATCAATAATGATCCGGCCGTGAGCGACAAGTTGAAAGTGGTGTTCTACCCCAACTATGAAGTCAGTGCGGCAGAAATTCTGTTTCCGGGGGCTGATCTGTCCGAGCAGATTTCGACCGCAGGCACCGAGGCCAGTGGCACCGGTAACATGAAAATGGCGCTCAATGGCGCGCTTACCATCGGCACGCTGGATGGCGCCAATGTTGAAATCATGGAAGAAGTGGGCGACGACAATATCTTTATTTTTGGCCTGACCACGCCCGAAGTGGCGCAATTAAAAGCCAGCAACTACAACCCGTGGGATTATTACCATGGCAACACCGAGCTGAAACAAGTGATAGACATGATAGGTAACGGCTTCTTTTCGGTAGAAGAGCCCGCACGCTACCAGGCCATTGTCGACACCTTGTTGCACAAAGGTGACCAGTACCTGTTGCTGGCAGATTATGCCGCTTATGTCACCGCGCAAGAAAAAGTCGCCGCGTTATATCAAGACGAAGAGGCTTGGTCACGCATGGCGATTTTAAATGTGGCGCGCATGGCGAAATTTTCCAGTGACCGTACCATTGCAGAATACGCACAGCGTATCTGGCAAGTTGCCCCTTTTAAAGCCTGATCTTTTTTTAATTGTCGCGATACAAAGCAAGTCCATCTGGACTTGCTTTGTGCTTTATGGGTACACTGCATTTAACTTGTTAAAGAGCGTTATTATGAAAAACACAGCGTGGGTATTGTTGGCCGGTTTGTTAATCACTGATGCTCAGGCATTAGACCTTAAAGGCCTGGGCGATATTGTAGAAAAAGTGGGGGGTAGCTCTGCAAGCAGCAGTGGGAGCAACAGTAGTGCTGTGAGCAACCTGAGCGAGCAGGAAACCAGCGATGGTCTCAAGCAGGCACTTAACCAGGGCGTGAGTAAAGCCGTTGGCCTGTTGGGCGCTACGGATGGTTTTATGGGCAATAAAGACGTCAAGATCCCGTTGCCAGACTCATTGAAAAAAGTAGAAAAAGGCATGCGTATGGTCGGCATGGGCAGTCAGGCCGATGAGTTGATCTTAAAAATGAACCGCGCGGCGGAGCAGGCGGTGCCCGAAGCTAAAACACTGCTGGTGAATTCGGTCAAGCAAATGAGTGTGACGGATGCTAAAAATATCCTTACCGGCCCGCAAGATGCTGCCACCCAATATTTTAAAAAAACCACTGCAACCGACATGGCGGCTAAATTTTTGCCTATCGTGCAAAAAGCCACGGCCAATGTGCAGTTGGCAGATACTTATAATAAATATGCCGAGATGGGCAGCAAGTTTGGCGTGATTAAAAAAGAGGACGCCAATATTAACCAATATGTGACGCAAAAAGCGCTAGACGGCGTTTACCTGATGATTGCCAAAGAAGAAGCAGCCATTCGCCAAGACCCAGTGGGCCAGGCCAGTAGTCTGCTCAAAAAAGTATTTGGTGCTGCCAAGTAGTTGATTTTAAATGTGTCCTGGTTATGTCTGCTCAGTAGAGCGGCTGGCCTGGACATAATTCCTTCTTTTTATTTTAATCAATTTGTCATGATGCACCTCTAATCTGCACGGCATGTGTAGGCGGTGCAAATGATCAGTCAAAATCGTTCAAATAATTCCCTCGTGGTTTGGCGTCTGCTAGATGGTAAACCCGGACATGAGCATCAATCGCAAGGCCTGGTGACTGCCATGCAACAGCGGCGACCGGTGGACGTGATTGATGTGCCTGTGGGCCGTGGCGGCTCAGGCTGGTTGTCTTTGGTGGCTGGAATTTGGCCAACTGGTAAACACCTGCCCAAGCCGGACATGATCGTGGGGGCCGGGCATGCCACACACGGGCATATGCTGGCAGCCAAGCGCGCCTATGGCGGTAAGACTGTCTGCATGATGCAGCCCAGCGTGCCTGCCGAAATGTTCGATGTCTGCCTGATTCCCGAGCACGATCAATACCGTGGCTTCTCTAGTTTTATCGAAACACGTGGTGTCATCAATCATATACAGCCAACAGCGACCGAGAAAAAAGACAGCAGTGATGTCTTGATCATGATCGGTGGCCCCAGCAAGCATTTTGTCTGGGACGAGTTGGCGGTGGTTGCGCAAGTGTATGACCTGGTGCGCAAGCATGCTGAGGTACATTTTATACTGACCACTTCCAGACGTACGCCCGCCAGTTTTGTGTCGGCCATGCAGCGCGTCAGCCTGGTCAACCTGACCATTATCCCGATTGCTGACACTGATAAAGACTGGGTACAAACCACATTGGCACACGTGTCTAACGCCTGGGTGACTGAAGATTCTGTGTCTATGGTGTATGAAGCACTCACGGCGCAGGTAGCAGTCGGGCTGATTAACCTCTCTGCCAAGGGCAACAGCCGCGTCAGCCGGGGCATTGAAAAGTTAATCGACCGCCAGTTGGTGAGCCGGTATGACCCTTATGGTTTATATCGCCAATATATGCGGCCCGTGCTGGGCTTTAATGAAGCCAGCCGCTGCTGCGAGGCGTTGCTGGCCTATTTCAACAGTCACGCGACAAAACGTCGCCTGGTATCACGATTAACTTAGTTGTTGAATTCTTGTTTTGCGCACACTGACAGTTTTACAGATATTACCCGCCTTGCAATCGGGCGGGGTGGAGCGGGGCACATTGGAGATCGCTGCGCATCTAGTGTCCCAGGGACACAGGTCTTTAGTCATGTCGGCAGGCGGCCGCATGGTGAGTGCACTAGAGGCCGCAGGCAGCAGCCATTTCACTTACCCCATCGGGCGCAAGTCACTACTGACGTTTTTATTGATTCCCCAATTACGTGCGTTATGGCAGCGCGAGCAGGTAGATGTCGTGCATGTGCGCTCACGCTTTCCGGCATGGGTGGTTTATTTGGCCTGGAAAGGCATACCGGTTGCGCAACGACCACGCCTGGTGACCACGGTGCATGGCTATTATCGCCCTGGTTGGTATAGCCGGATCATGACTTGTGGTGAGCGGGTGATTGTGATTTCGAAAACGATACAGGCTTATGTGCAGCGGGAGTATCAGGTGGACAAACGCAAGTTGCAGCTGATTTACCGTGGGGTGGATACTTCACAATACGCCCTTGGCTATCAGCCTGACGACGATTGGAAACAGGCTTGGTTTGCTGAGTATCCGCACATGCAGGGCAAACGTCTACTGGTATTGCCTGCCAGACTCTCGCGCTGGAAAGGTGCAACAGACTTTGTCGAGATGTTGCGTATCGTCTGCCAGCAACATAAAGATGTTCATGCTTTGCTGGTGGGTGAAGTGGCGAGTGACAAACAATGTTTTGCCGCGGAGTTGCAGCAGAAAATTCATGCAGCGGGGTTATCGGAGCACATTACGTTGACTGGCTATCGCCAGGACGTCAAACAGATCATGGCCATGGCCAGCATTGTCTACTCCTTATCTACCGAACCAGAGGCTTTTGGCCGTACTACCCTGGAGGCGCTGAGTCTCGGTGTACCGGTGATCGGCTACCAGCATGGCGGCGTCGCAGAGCAGTTGGCAGCGCTATTGCCAGAAGGTGCCGTGCCCGTGGGTAATGTGGCAGAAGTCGCCATGCTCACACTGAGCTGGCTGGCACAACCGCCAAAGGTACTGCCAAACATGCAGTTTTCATTACACGCGATGCAACAGAGAACCCTGGATGTTTATCAGGATGTGATCGCTGGCGCAGGGTGGGGTGATTGAGCATGTTTGCAACTTTGTCAGCTAAGCCAGGCAACTCCCTCGCCATGCCGCGTATGTTGATCAATGCCTGCTTGCTGTTTGCGGTGATGATCATCGCCTGGAGCCCATTTTCTGGCGGCGCACGGTTGCCTACCTTGCTACTGGCTATTGTTGGCGCCGGGCTATTTCTGGCTAAGTTTTCAGACTTAAGCAAGCAACTGGCGGTGCGCCGCTGGACGACCGTGTTCTTGCTGTTGTGGCTGCCGATGTGGCTATCTTTACAACATGCGTTTGATGTGAAAGCGACACTTGCAGCCATTGCCTGGTTTAGCCTGATGTATCTGGCTGGCCTTGCGCTGGTGGTGCTGTTGCAACAGGCCGCGTACAGGCGGCTATTCGCGCGCGGCGTGAGTTGGGTGATTGCGCTGTGGATATTGGATAGTGCCATCCAGTATTTGTTTGGCCTGGATGTGTTGGGTATGCCTAAAACGCCGGAAGGACGCATTACCGGTATGTTTAGTGATTTGCACCAGGGCATATTGATGTTGGCGGTGTTGCCGCTTACTTTTTATCACCTGCAGCCCAAACATGGCTGGCTGGCCTGGGCAATGTTGCTGGGTGCTGGCGTTGTTGTTGTATTGTCTGGTGCGCGTGGCTATCTCTATATTTATATGCTGATGTTGTTGCTCGGCCTGTGGCGGCAGCAGCCGGGCTGGAAGGTTTGGCTGGCTGTATTGTGCATCCCGTTACTGATTACGCTATGTTCTAGCATGCTCAATCCACAGTTGGCAAAGACCAAATTTCAGGCCACGCAAGCAGTGGCAGCATCAGAGCAGTCTACATTTGACCGTGTTAATCATGCGTTGACCTATCGCCTCAATTTGTGGGAAACCGGTTTGCATATGTGGCAGGCCGAGCCAGTCACCGGCATCGGCAGCAATAACTATAAGCATGCCTATGCGCAGTATGCCAGTCGCGCGGATGACCGTTTTGTCGCTAGACGTACGCATAGCCACAATATTTATGTCGAATGGCTGGCGGAAACCGGGCTGGTCGGAGGCTTGGGTCTGGTGGCGATTGTGGTGTTATGTGTGCGCTGGTTCAGGCAGGCCGATATGCTCAGCCAGCACCAGGCATGGCCTTATGCCTTGCCATTGATGGTGATTTATTTTCCTGTTAACACCACCCAGCCTATGCTGGTGCCATGGTGGTTCCCGGTATTGATGTTGCTGGCCTGCGCTTTTGTCGCCAGCCTGGAGCGGAGCAGCAGTCATGACAGCGCCGCCTAGGCTGATGCAATACCGGGATAGCGATTGTTTGAACGCCACGCTGGATCACACCATTGCGCGTGATTTGCCACGCGATCCCGCCATCAAGCGCATCCTCATCATGAAATGGGGCGGTATGGGCGATATCGTCATCAGCACTGCCATCATGGAGGATATTCGGCTGGCTTTCGCACAGGCAGAATTGCACCTGAATACCATGCCAGCCTGGCAATCGTTATTTGCCCATGACCCCAGGTTTCAGCGGGTGTGGTGCGTTAACTTGCAGCAAAAGCCAGGCCGCTGGCGTGCTTATAAACAGTGGCTGGCCGAGGTGTCTGCCATGCAATACGACCTGATTATTGACCTGCAAACCAACGATAAAAGCCGCGGCTTGCTGGCGCTGCTCAGGCTAATGGGCAAAGCGCCGGCCTGGTTGCTAGGCAATCACCCGCGATACCCTTATACGGTTAAACAGCGACAGCATTTGCCGCAAGCGCACAGTTTTCAAATCATGCAGCAAACTTTGCTGGCAGCTGGTATTGCCTTACGCACTCACGGCCCAAAGCTGCATATTGCGCCATCTTCAGTGGTGGCTGCTAAGCAGTTGCTGGCGCAACATGGGTTGCAATCCAAAGCGTTTGTGGTTTTTTTGTGCGGTAGCCATGCCAGTGGCCTGACCAAACGCTGGGGGGCTGCACACTATGCCGCCTTGGTTGCCGACTATATTCAGCGAGGCGAGCGAGTGGTCTTGCTTGGCGGACGTGATGAGGCGGATGAATGCCTGGCGATTGCCCGCCAATATCCGCAGCAAGTAGTGAATTTATGCGGGCAAACCAGTTTGCTTGAGGTGCCAGTGATCTGTGCGCATGCCAGCGCGATTGTGGCCAATGATACGGGGACGGCGCATCTGGCCGCAGCGACTCACACCCCCATGACGGTGATTTGTGGTCCGACCAATCCGTTGCGGGTCAAGCCGCCTGGGCAGCATGTGCTTGCGCTGCAACTCGACCTGCCCTGCAAAAATTGTTATGCCAAGCAGTGTAGTCATCACTCTTGCATGCAGCAATTGTCACCACAGCGCCTGCTGCCATTTCTGCCTAGGTCAAGTCATGCCTAAGGTCATCTGGTGGGGGCGTTCTGACCTCAATTATTCCCGCAACCGTATTTGTCGGCAGTTGTTGCAATCCTTGGGCTATGACGTGATTGATTTTTCACCTCGCGTCAGCGCCCTGGCTGATATTGAGGCCCAATTAAAAGGATTCACAGCTGATTTGGTCTGGGTGCCTTGTTTCAGGCATCGCGATGTGGCGGCCGCCAGCCGATGGGCGCGCAAAAAAAAGATTCCGGTATTGTTTGACCCTTTGATTAGTGCCTGGCAAAAGCAAGTGTATGAGCGGCAGAAATATGTTGCCGAGAGTGCATCGGCAAAACGTTTGTTAACCCGTGAAACCAAATGGCTGCAAACGGTGGATATGGTATTGCTGGATACCGAACCACAGCGGCAAATGTTCATGAAGCGCTTCAAGCTAACATCCGCACAAACCGCCTGTGTCTATGTTGGTGCTGAGCAGCCGCTATTTGCCCCGGCCGATGCTAAGGCCGCCCCAGCATTGGTCGAAGTCTTGTTTTATGGCAGCTTTATTGCCCTGCATGGCGTAGAGACAGTGATTGCTGCCGCCAGGCTGATGAGCAACCAGCCCCATATTCGCTGGGTGTTACTGGGCGATGGCCCGGCCAAAGCCAGTGCCCAGCAGCAGGCAGCAGGGCTCGCTAATGTGCGTTTCGAGCCAACGATGTCTTATACGCAGCTTCCACACCGTATTTCACAAGCCGACATTGTGCTCGGTGTGTTTAGTGATTCAGAGAAAGCCGCGCAAGTGATCCCCAATAAAGTGTTTCAGGCCTTGGCATGCGCAAAACCAGTGATCACGCGTGCTAGTGCAGCTTACCCGGTAGGAATAAATAATGGCCCGGATAGCGGTTTATGGCAAATCGAAGCGACGAATCCGCTAGCACTGGCCGAAGCGGTGATGCAGTGGTCGCATTGCGCACGCGACAAAGGCCAGGTTGCTCATACCTTATATAGCGCTTATTTTTCTCAAGACCGACTACAGCAGCAATTGCTGGCGGCACTGACTTCCATGCACATCAAGCCGCAATAAATAATCCGTCATGCACAATACGCAAAGCACTTATACACAATTGGCCAGACTCATGGCCTACATTAAGCCCTATTGGCTGACCTTTGCCATGGCGCTATGTTGCCTGGTGATACTTTCCGCCAGCAACACCGGTTTTTTGAGCACGATCAAGCATGTGACAGATGAAGGCTTTGCCGGGCATGCCGAAAACAGTTCGCGCATTTATCTGGCTGCCATGCTGTGTGGCCTGCTGTTTGTACGGGCGCTGGCCGGGTTTGGTTCCAGTTACCTGGTGCGTATTGTCGGACGACGCGTGATTGAAGATGTGCGTAATCACGTGTTTGGCCATATGCTCATGCTGCCTGCCAGTTTTTTTGACCAGCATGCCATCGCCAATATCACCACCAAAATGACTTTTGATTGCGAGCAACTGTATAGCGCTGTCACCAAGGTCATTATTTCATCCATTCGCGATAGCCTCACCATTATTGGTATTGTGGCCTATATGCTCTATCTGGATTGGAAACTTACGCTAGTATTTTTGATGCTGGCACCCATCATTACCCGCTATCTTAAAAAAATGACGCCCAAACTGCGCAACTCCGGTAAGCAGGTGCAAGCCAGCATGACCGATATGACGCAGGTGATTGAAGAGGCTGCCAGTGGTCAGCGTGTGGTCAAGGTATTTAACGGGCAGGCTTACGAATATCAGCGTTTCAGCCACATTGCGGCCAAGAATCGGCAGATGATGGTGAGGCTGGGGCGGATTTCAGGGCTTAATAGTATGTTCGTTGAAATGCTGGCTGCGCTGGCACTGGGTATGGTCATCTATTACTCTGCAGGCCAGTTTACTGCCGGTGAGTTTGCGGCATTTATTGGCGCCTTGCTCATGTTGATCGGTCCGGTGAAAGCCATTGCCTCAGTCAATGAAGATGTGCAAATTGCCGTCACGGCCTGCCAGAGCGTGTTTGCCGTGCTGGATGCACCGGCAGAAGCTAATCGGGGCGAGCTGACGCTCACGCAGCCGATCAAACAGATTCAGTTCCAGAATGTCGCTTTTAAATATCCTTATGGGCAACATGCCGCATTGGCAAAACTTAATCTGACCATACAGGCGGGTGAAAGTATTGCGCTGGTGGGCATGTCTGGTGGCGGCAAATCTACGCTGGTGCATCTGTTGCCGCGCTTTCATGAGGTACAGCAAGGCAATATCTTTATTAATGGGGTCGATACTCAGCAACTGGCATTGCCGCATTTAAGGCAGCAGTTTGCTTTGGTTAGCCAGGACACCGTACTGTTTAACGATACGATTTATCATAATATCGCCTATGGCAGCTTGCGCAGCGCCTCAAGAGAAGAGGTCATTGCTGCAGCAAAGGCGGCGTATGCCTGGGAATTTATCGAAAAACTGCCGCAGCAATTAGATACCCATATTGGCGACCGTGGCCTCCGTCTATCTGGCGGCCAGCGTCAGCGCCTCTCCATCGCACGTGCCATGCTCAAAAATGCACCTATATTGATTCTTGACGAAGCCACCTCGGCACTGGATAACGAATCAGAACATAAAGTGCAAGCTGCCTTGAATCAGCTCATGGTAGGTAAAACCACCATCATGATCGCGCATCGCCTGACCACCATACAACATGCCAGCCGAATTATCGTGATGGATCAAGGTCAAATCGTAGAACAAGGGGTGCATGCGCAGCTGATCCAGGCTGGCGGCAAATATGCCGCGCTCTACAATATGCATACAAAAGCCAAATAACTGTTGACACTGTTTTTGAAAGTTTGCTATAGTCTCACCTCTCGACGCAACACAAGTTTTACAAGTCGATTCGGACGCGGGATGGAGCAGTCTGGCAGCTCGTCGGGCTCATAACCCGAAGGTCACAGGTTCAAATCCTGTTCCCGCAACCAAGCAAAAAAATGAGTTTAAAATTAAATAAATTTCATGCTTGACCGATCAAAAAACCTCTGTATAATGCGCCCTTCGCTTGAAACGAAACGTTCAGCGAAAAGCCTTCGAGGCACTGTTCTTTAAAAATTAGGATGACTGATAAGTGTGGGTGTTTGTAGTTGAGTGAAGCGCATTTAATGCGTAGAAACTCAGAAAATACAAATGCTTACACTTAGATTTATGACAAGTATGTACAGTGTAAAAACGCACATACCTTGAAATGAATTTGAGTACTTACATTTATGTAAGTAAAGCGAAACGAATACCGCCTCTGAAAAGAGGTAAAAAAGTAATAGTTAGGAATTAAACTGAAGAGTTTGATCCTGGCTCAGATTGAACGCTGGCGGAATGCTTTACACATGCAAGTCGAACGATGAACCTTAGCTTGCTAGGGGGATTAGTGGCGAACGGGTGAGTAATATATCGGAACGTACCTTGTAATGGGGGATAACTAGTCGAAAGACTAGCTAATACCGCATACGCCCTGAGGGGGAAAGTAGGGGATCTTCGGACCTTACGTTATAAGAGCGGCCGATATCTGATTAGCTAGTTGGTGGGGTAATGGCCTACCAAGGCGACGATCAGTAGCTGGTCTGAGAGGACGACCAGCCACACTGGAACTGAGACACGGTCCAGACTCCTACGGGAGGCAGCAGTGGGGAATTTTGGACAATGGGCGAAAGCCTGATCCAGCCATTCCGCGTGAGTGAAGAAGGCCTTCGGGTTGTAAAGCTCTTTCGCAAGGGAAGAAAACTTACACTCTAATAAAGTGTGAGGCTGACGGTACCTTGATAAGAAGCACCGGCTAACTACGTGCCAGCAGCCGCGGTAATACGTAGGGTGCGAGCGTTAATCGGAATTACTGGGCGTAAAGCGTGCGCAGGCGGTTTTGTAAGTCAGATGTGAAATCCCCGAGCTCAACTTGGGAACTGCGTTTGAAACTACAAGACTAGAATATGTCAGAGGGGGGTAGAATTCCACGTGTAGCAGTGAAATGCGTAGAGATGTGGAGGAATACCAATGGCGAAGGCAGCCCCCTGGGATAATATTGACGCTCATGCACGAAAGCGTGGGGAGCAAACAGGATTAGATACCCTGGTAGTCCACGCCCTAAACGATGTCTACTAGTTGTTGGTGGAGTAAAATCCATGAGTAACGCAGCTAACGCGTGAAGTAGACCGCCTGGGGAGTACGGTCGCAAGATTAAAACTCAAAGGAATTGACGGGGGCCCGCACAAGCGGTGGATTATGTGGATTAATTCGATGCAACGCGAAAAACCTTACCTGGCCTTGACATGCCACTAACGAAGCAGAGATGCATTAGGTGCTCGAAAGAGAAAGTGGACACAGGTGCTGCATGGCTGTCGTCAGCTCGTGTCGTGAGATGTTGGGTTAAGTCCCGCAACGAGCGCAACCCTTGCCATTAATTGCCATCATTTAGTTGGGCACTTTAATGGGACTGCCGGTGACAAACCGGAGGAAGGTGGGGATGACGTCAAGTCCTCATGGCCCTTATGGCCAGGGCTTCACACGTAATACAATGGTCGGTACAGAGAGTTGCCAACCCGCGAGGGGGAGCTAATCTCAGAAAGCCGATCGTAGTCCGGATTGTTCTCTGCAACTCGAGAGCATGAAGTCGGAATCGCTAGTAATCGCGGATCAGCATGTCGCGGTGAATACGTTCCCGGGCCTTGTACACACCGCCCGTCACACCATGGGAGTGGGTTTTACCAGAAGTAGTTAGTCTAACCGCAAGGGGGACGATTACCACGGTAGTATTCATGACTGGGGTGAAGTCGTAACAAGGTAGCCGTATCGGAAGGTGCGGCTGGATCACCTCCTTTCTAGAGAAGATCACTCGGCTTCAAGCATTCACTCTTATCAGTCATCTGAAATATAAGCAGCAACAAAGATTTAGGCAAACCGCCTTAGGGTCTGTAGCTCAGCTGGTTAGAGCACCGTCTTGATAAGGCGGGGGTCGTTGGTTCGAGCCCAACCAGACCCACCACTCTATATTGGGGGATTAGCTCAGCTGGGAGAGCACCTGCTTTGCAAGCAGGGGGTCAACGGTTCGATCCCGTTATCCTCCACCACCTTATTGATGGTTTGGGTGAGTAGATCTTTGTTGTAGTTTAGAGATTAGAAGCAAGCGTTACTTGTGTAGTGTTTGCTTCTAGTTTTTTTACTAGACTGTTCTTTAACAAAATGGAAGAAGTAAAGGAATATAGGTTGTGTGATGACAACTTATATTCAATGGGCGATATTATTTTTTAACCGGAAATAATATCGATTGATTGCAAAATCATAAATATATTAAACGCAAGTTGAGACGCGACATTGATGAGTAATCATAAATGAAGCAAATCTAACGAGGTTTGATAGTGCTTTAGAATTACCTGTAACGCGCGTCTCATGCGCGACGAAATCTAGATTTAAAAAGGGTTTAGGTTTTAACGTTATAGGGTCAAGTGAATAAGTGCATATGGTGGATGCCTTGGCGATTACAGGCGATGAAGGACGTGATAGCCTGCGAAAAGCTTCGGGGAGCTGGCAAATAAGCTTTGATCCGGAGATGTCCGAATGGGGAAACCCACCCGCAAGGGTAACTCCTCCTGAATATATAGGGAGGTAGTGGCGAACCGAGTGAACTGAAACATCTAAGTAACTCGAGGAAAAGAAATCAACCGAGATTCCGTAAGTAGTGGCGAGCGAACATGGAATAGCCTGTTATTTTTAGCAGATGCGATAGTAGAACGGAATGGAAAGTCCGACCGTAGTGGGTGATAGTCCCGTATACGAAATCCCGTCTGTGGAACTAGGGTAACGAAAAGTAGGGCGGGGCACGAGAAACCTTGTCTGAACATGGGGGGACCATCCTCCAAGGCTAAATACTCGTAATCGACCGATAGTGAACAAGTACCGTGAGGGAAAGGCGAAAAGAACCCCGGGAGGGGAGTGAAATAGATCCTGAAACCGTATGCATACAAACAGTGGGAGCCTCTTCGGGGGTGACTGCGTACCTTTTGTATAATGGGTCAGCGACTTACATTCAGTGGCAAGCTTAACCGATAGGGGAGGCGTAGAGAAATCGAGTCCGAATAGGGCGAATTAGTCGCTGGGTGTAGACCCGAAACCAAGTGATCTATCCATGGCCAGGATGAAGGTGCCGTAACAGGTACTGGAGGTCCGAACCCACAAATGTTGAAAAATTTGGGGATGAGCTGTGGATAGGGGTGAAAGGCTAAACAAACTTGGAGATAGCTGGTTCTCTCCGAAAACTATTTAGGTAGTGCCTCGTATATCATTCTCGGGGGTAGAGCACTGTTATGGCTAGGGGGTTCATAAGAACTTACCAAACCATTGCAAACTCCGAATACTGAGAAATGCAATTACGGGAGACAGACCATGGGTGCTAACGTCCGTGGTCAAGAGGGAAACAACCCAGACCGACAGCTAAGGTCCCAAATGACGTGCTAAGTGGAAAACGAAGTGGGAAGGCATAGACAGCCAGGATGTTGGCTTAGAAGCAGCCATCATTTAAAGAAAGCGTAATAGCTCACTGGTCGAGTCGTCCTGCGCGGAAGATGTAACGGGGCTAAGCACGTAACCGAAGCTTCGGATGCCATATTTATATGGCATGGTAGGAGAGCGTTCTGTAGGCCTGCGAAGGTGTGCTGTGAGGCATGCTGGAGGTATCAGAAGTGCGAATGCTGACATGAGTAGCGATAAAGGGAGTGAAAAGCTCCCTCGCCGAAAGCCCAAGGTTTCCTGCGCAACGTTCATCGGCGCAGGGTGAGTCGGCCCCTAAGGTGAGGCAGAGATGCGTAGCTGATGGGAAACAGGTTAATATTCCTGTACCTCTATACAATGCGATGTGGGGACGGAGAAGGTTAGGTCAGCCGGGTGTTGGATGTCCCGGTTCAAGCGTGTAGGTTGGTTCTTTAGGCAAATCCGGAGAGCTAAGACTGAGACGTGATAACGAGTCTGCTTGCAGATGAAGTGATTGATACCATGCTTCCAAGAAAAGCCACTAAGCTTCAGTTGTATAAGACCGTACCGCAAACCGACACAGGTGGGCAGGATGAGAATTCTAAGGCGCTTGAGAGAACCCGGGAGAAGGAACTCGGCAAATTAGCACCGTAACTTCGGGAGAAGGTGCGCCCCGGTAACGTGTATAGACTTGCTCTAGAAGCGTGATGGGGTTGCAGTGAAAAGGTGGCTGCGACTGTTTAATAAAAACACAGCACTCTGCAAACACGAAAGTGGACGTATAGGGTGTGACGCCTGCCCGGTGCTGGAAGATTAAATGATGGGGTGCAAGCTCTTGATTGAAGTCCCAGTAAACGGCGGCCGTAACTATAACGGTCCTAAGGTAGCGAAATTCCTTGTCGGGTAAGTTCCGACCCGCACGAATGGCGTAACGATGGCCACACTGTCTCCTCTCGGGACTCAGCGAAGTTGAAATGTTTGTGAAGATGCAATCTCCCCGCGGCTAGACGGAAAGACCCCATGAACCTTTACTGCAGCTTTACATTGGACTTTGACAAGATTTGTGTAGGATAGGTGGGAGACTATGAAGCGGTGTCGCTAGATATCGTGGAGTCATCCTTGAAATACCACCCTGATGTTGTTGAGGTTCTAACCTAGGTCCGTAATCCGGACTGGGGACCGTGTATGGTAGGCAGTTTGACTGGGGCGGTCTCCTCCCAAAGAGTAACGGAGGAGTGCGAAGGTAACCTAGGTACGGTCGGAAATCGTACTGATAGTGCAATGGCATAAGGTTGCTTGACTGCGAGACGGACAGGTCGAGCAGGTGCGAAAGCAGGTCATAGTGATCCGGTGGTTCTGTATGGAAGGGCCATCGCTCAACGGATAAAAGGTACTCTGGGGATAACAGGCTGATTCCTCCCAAGAGTTCATATCGACGGGGGAGTTTGGCACCTCGATGTCGGCTCATCACATCCTGGGGCTGTAGCCGGTCCCAAGGGTATGGCTGTTCGCCATTTAAAGTGGTACGTGAGCTGGGTTTAAAACGTCGTGAGACAGTTTGGTCCCTATCTGCCGTGGGCGCTGCAAGTTTGAGGGGACCTGCTCCTAGTACGAGAGGACCGGAGTGGACGCACCTCTGGTGGACCAGTTATCATGCCAATGGTATAGCTGGGTAGCTAAGTGCGGAAGAGATAAACGCTGAAAGCATCTAAGCGTGAAACTCGCCTCGAGATGAGACTTGCCTCTGGCTTTAAGCCAGCTAAAGAGTCGTTCAAGACCAGGACGTTGATAGGTCAGGTGTGGAAGTGCAGTAATGCATTAAGCTAACTGATACTAATTGCTCGTGAGGCTTGATCCTATAACCTTAAAACTTAGATGACCTGATAGGTAACTATCAATAATCTGATAAGGTGTAGTTCAAAGCAATATGATTTGGCAATCATCTAGAAATAAGAAACACAAGTTGTTTCATACCCTAATCCCATTGAAAAACAAGCAGAAACGCTTGCATCCTTTACTTCTTCCAATTTGTTAAAGCAGGCCGAGTAACTTCGGCACCATGCATAACATTACCAGTTATGTTTGGGGACAATAGCGGTTTGGAACCACCCCTTCCCATCTCGAACAGGGCCGTGAAACGAACTTGCGCCAATGATAGTGTACTCTTCGTATGCGAAAGTAGGTCATCCCCAAGCTCCTATTCTAAAAACCCAGCACAACAGTGCTGGGTTTTTTATTGCCTGAAATCAATAGCAAAAATCAAATGTAGCTTTGCTCTATGCTGCAGTTATCAATAAAAGCCTCCTTGTTAGGGAGGCTTTGTTATTTAAACCGTTATCGGCTAATTGATGGTTTGCCATTTGCCTTATTCTGCTAAGCAGGCACGATTGTTGGCTTGCAGCCGTTTGCCTTGTTCCACCCATTCCAGGCGGTAAGATTTGCATTTCTGATTGCCTTGCATAAAGTCTGCCGTTGGTGTCAGGTGGTATTCAACACGATTATTGGGGTTGACCCAGTGTACTGGCTGCCCGATGCGTCCAAGTTCAAGTGCGTGGCCAATACAGCCTCTGTCATTATTGTCTATGGCTTTACCAATCTGGTTGCCAATGACGGCACCAATCACTGAGCCCAGAATAACGGCAATGGGCTTATTGCTGCCTTCGCGGACACTGGCGACGGTTCCCACGGTCTGCCACTGGCACTCACCACGCATCACACCGTAGTCTCGTTGCCACTGGTAGCCTGAATAACCTTGATAATAAGGGGCATGTTTTTTTCTCCAGCCATGGGCCGGTGCGTGAGCCGGTGGATCTGCGTAACTGGTGCCTAAAGATGCTGCCAGGAGATAAGTAATAAGCCGCTGGTTATGCATTTCGTATGCGTCATGATGGTGCCAGAGAATATATATTGTTGTGTCGGCTGTTGCTGCTTGATTATAAAATGCTTTTTTTGCATATGGCTATGTATGAATATAGTGATCGGCTGCGAATAAAAGCGATGTGTGATCAGCGCAAAAGAAACGTATGGGCGGCATGATAAAATGACGGGATGACTCAATATCATGTCCTGATTCCCAGCGCCGGCAGCGGCTCGCGCATGCAGAGTGCTGCTCCAAAACAATATTTGCCGCTCAATGGGAAACCAATCTTGCGTCACGCTATCGATACCTTTGAGGCGATGCCCGAGATTAGCCAGGTTTTTATTGTGATTGCGCCTGAGGATGCTTATTGGTCGGAGAACCTTTTGCAGGGCTGTCATAAAACACAGGTATTGTCTTGTGGTGGTGATAGCCGGGCGGCATCGGTGTATAAGGGCTTGCAAGCCATGGCGTCATACGTTAATCAGGATGATTGGGTGTTGGTGCATGATGCGGCACGCCCTGGCCTGGATGCTGCGATGGTACAGCGTTTAATCGCTGCTATCAGCTCGACGGATGTCGGCGGTTTGCTCGCCTTGCCGCTGGCAGACACCCTAAAGCGCGCCGATACGACACAGCAAGTCGCAGAGACGATTCCACGCGAATCATTGTGGCAGGCGCAGACACCGCAAATGTTTAAAGCCGGCATGTTGCAGCAGGCACTGGCGGCACATTTGCCGCGTCAGCCTACCGATGAGGCGCAGGTCATGGAGTGGGCGGGCTATGCTCCCAAACTAGTGCTGGGTGATTTGAAAAACTTAAAAATTACGTATCCGCACGATATTGCCGTGGTATTGGCACTGATGCAGGCTACACAGAGCGAACAGGATGCAAAATGATCCCTTTTAGAGTGGGCCACGGATTTGATGTACACGCACTGGTGACTGGCCGCGACTGTATTATCGGTGGCGTCAATATCCCGCACAGTCACGGCTTGGATGGCCATTCGGATGCTGATGTCTTGTTGCATGCGATTTGTGATGCCTTGCTCGGCGCTGCGGCTTTGGGCGATATTGGCAAGCATTTTCCGCCAAGCGATATGCGCTTTAAAGGCATAGATTCGCGTGAATTATTACGCCATGTAGCAGTATTGCTTGCTGACAAGGGCTATCAGGTCGGTAATATTGACGCTACGGTAATCTGTGAAGCACCCAGGTTGGGTAAGCACACAGCACTGATGTGCGCGAATATTGCAGCTGATTGCAATGTTGCAATCGACCAGGTGAACGTGAAAGCGACCACCACAGAAAAACTTGGCTTTACCGGACGCAGCGAAGGCATTGCTGCCGAGGCCGTTTGTACCATTTATTCCAAGTAGTGATCATGCGATTATTTAGCCGTTTTGAAGGATTGGTGTCTCCGTTTCCGCGCGAGATACTTAATCAGCTTCCCACCCGTTTTTGGCCCTTTATGTGGGCATGCTCTTATGGCATGCGCCGCTATATTCTGGCGATGACTGTGCTTACTGCCTGTATCGGTTCATTTGAGGCGTTGTTATTTGCCCTGATGGGTAAAGTGGTCGATAAACTGACTGCCATTACGCCCAGCCAACTTTGGAGCATCCACCACGACACCTTGTGGATGGTGGCGGCAATTCTGATGGGCAGTACGCTGGTCATCGTGTTACAAACGTTGATCAAGCACCAGACGCTGGCGGGTAACTTTCCCATGCGTTTACGCTGGCAGTTTCATCAACATATGCTCAACCAAAGCATGGGCTTTTATCAGGACGAGTTTGCCGGCCGTGTCTCAGCCAAGGTAATGCAAACCGCGCTGGCTGTGCGCGAAGTGTGGTTTATTCTGGCTGACATCATGGTGTATGTGTTGCTTTACTTCACCACGATTGTGACTGTCGTCGGCAGCTTTCACCCGTGGATGGTGTTGCCGTTTTTGGGCTGGTTACTGCTTTATGCATGTGCCCTGGTCTATTTTATCCCGCAGCTGGCAAAGGTTTCCCAGCATCAGGCGGACGCGCGTGCGCTGATGACAGGCCGTATTACCGATGCCTATACCAATATTTCTACTGTGAAATTGTTTTCGCATGCCGGGCGTGAAGCCGGTTATGCGCAATCAGCCATGCAGGAGTTTCTAGATACCGTGCATGGGCAAATGCGCATGGTCAGTTGTGTCGAAAGCATTAATCACTTTTTAAACATGTGTTTGATTATTGCTAGCGGCAGCATGGTGTTGTGGCTGTGGTCACAAAGCCTGGTGGCAGCAGGCGCAGTGGCCGCCGTCATGGCCATGGGCTTGCGCCTGAACGGCATTTCGCACTGGGTGATGTGGGAGCTGACCTCGCTCTATGAGCAGATTGGCACCGTGCAAGACGGTATGAATACATTATCAGTCGAAAATCGTGTGGTCGATGTGCCGGACGCGCTGACATTGCATGTGCCAAAAGGCGAGGTGTTGTTTCAGCAAGTGGACTTTGCCTATGACAAACAGGCGCCGCTGCTACAAGATTTTAACCTGCACATTCGGCCAGGAGAGCGTGTTGGCCTGGTCGGGCGCTCTGGTGCCGGTAAATCGTCACTGGTTAATTTGCTGATGCGCTTTTATGATATTCAGGCGGGGCATATCCGTATTGACGGGCAAGCTATTGATACCGTTAAACAGGATTCTTTACGTCAGCAGATTGGCATGGTGACACAAGATACTTCTTTGCTGCATCGCTCGGTGCGCGAGAATATTTTATATGGTCGCCCGGATGCCAGTGATGAAGACATGATCACGGCAGCCAAGCGTGCGGAAGCGCATGAGTTTATTCTCACCCTGCGCGATGCCAAAGGTCGCACCGGCTATGATGCGCATGTAGGTGAACGCGGCGTCAAACTGTCTGGCGGGCAGCGTCAGCGGATTGCCATTGCACGCGTCATGCTTAAAAATGCGCCAATATTGGTGTTAGATGAAGCGACCAGTGCGCTGGATTCTGAGGTGGAATTGGCGATTCAGCATCATTTGGCGCAATTGATGGAAGGCAAAACAGTGATTGCGATTGCTCACCGATTATCGACTATCGCTGCCATGGACAAGCTGATCGTGCTTGATCAGGGTCGCATTGTAGAAGCCGGCACCCATCATCAACTGCTGGCGCAAAATGGCATTTACGCCAAATTGTGGACACATCAGAGTGGCGGTTTTTTGGGCGAGTGAACGGCCACCCTTGTTACGACTCTCTCGCGACAATTCTTTAATCCATTTAAAAAAATTTCAATAAATGTTACTCTTAATTGGGTGTTGACCGCCCAGTCAGAGCGTTTATCCCATCTTCAGTCAGCTTGGCGGCGTTAATTCAACATTACAACTGTGACAGCGTGTCATATTGCCGCCACTTTTCTGCAATCTAATCTGCTTAGTATTGTCATCAAATTTTCATGGAGTGTTAGCGATGCCTTGTCGTTCTGTTCGGAACAGTCGCGGTTTTACTTTGCTGGAGTTGCTGGTGGTGATGGTCATTATCGGCTTGCTGGCGGGCTATGTTGGGCCTAAGTATTTTCAGCAGATTGGTAAGTCTGAAGTGAAAACGGCCAAGGCGCAAATTTCGGCGTTGGAGCAGGCGCTGGATCAATACCGGTTGGATGTCGGGCATTACCCGACGACTGAGCAGGGTTTACTGGGCTTGATGAGCAATGCAGATAACAATATACACTGGAGCGGCCCTTACCTGAAAAAAAACGTGCCGAATGACCCGTGGGGTAAGCCTTACCAATATCGAGCCCCCGGCCAGCATGGTGAATATGATTTATTCAGCCTGGGTAAAGACGGCCAGGTCGGCGGCAGCGACGAAGCGCAGGACATTACCAACTGGTAGACTGCCATGCATTATCAGGCAAAAGTTCTCAATGGTTCTACGCTGGCAATGGTAGAGCTACAGGCTGACGATGAGCAGGACGCATACGCGCAACTGAAATCCAAAGGCCTGATGCCGGTTTCTCTGCATGCGCAAAAAACGGCCAAGGTATCCAGGCGTGAAGCGTTTCCACTGGCCTTGTTCAGCCAGGAGTTATTGGCTTTGCTGGATTCTGGCCTGAACCTGGTCGAGGCCGTCGATGCCTTGGCACTGCGCCAAGATCATACGCGTACGGTATTGCAAGGCATCTTGCAGTCTCTGCAGCAAGGTAAGTCATTCTCCGCCGCCCTTGAGCGCCAGCCAGCGGTGTTTCCGCCGCTCTACATTGCCACCGTCAAAGCGGCTGAGCGTACTGGCGATTTGGGCAATGCTCTAACGCGCTATATTGCCTACGACAACCAGGTCTCATTGCTCAAAAAGAAAATCGTCAGCGCCTCAATTTACCCCTTGTTGCTGATTGTGGTGGGCGGCCTAGTGATTGCCTTTTTAATGGGGTTTGTCGTACCCAAATTTAGCAGTGTCTATGAAGGCACTGGCGCTGATTTGCCCTGGATGTCAAAAGTGATGTTGCAGTGGGGCACGCTGATTTCACAACATGGTGAGACCATGCTGGCGATATTGGTAGCACTGGTGGTTGGGCTGGTACTGCTCTTCAAAACGCCTGCGACGCGACAGTCTATGCTCAAAGCAATTTGGCGTATTCCGGCCATTGGTGCAAAACTCCATCTCTACCAGCTCGCCCGTTTTTACCGCACATTAGGCATGTTGCTGGCAGGCGGTACACCGATCATGACCGCCCTTGATTCGCTGGGCGGATTGCTGGATAGCAGTATGGCGCGCAGTCTGCAGCAGGCGCAAACCATGATTAGCCAGGGTCAGCCACTGTCACATGCGTTTCAGACGGTCGGTATGACTACGCCGATTGGCGAGCGCATGCTGTTGGTTGGCGAACGCGGTGGCAATGTGGCGCAGATGATGGACAGCATTGCCGGTTTTTATGATGAAGAGCTGGCACGCTGGATAGACTGGTTTACCAAATTGTTTGAGCCTTTGCTCATGTTGTTTATCGGCCTGGTCATTGGTGTGGTCGTGCTGTTGTTATATATGCCGATTTTTGAGCTGGCGGGGCAAATTCAATGAATCAGCCTTTGCCCATGTTATCGGCCGACTTGTTATCCCACGCGCAAACACAGGCCTTGCAGCAACAGCGCCGCGTGATTGAGGTGCTGGAAGACATGGCCCCGGTAGACAGCGAAATGATGGTCAGCCAACTGGCGCATTTGCTGCATTATTCTGTGGCGACCATGCGCGACATGCGCGAGTGGCAAGTGGCGTTTGACGTAGTGAGCTATAACGAGGCGCAGCAGAAAGAGTGTCTGGCATTTTATGATGCGGCACAAACCCTCATTCTGGTGTTTGCTGACCCGTTTAACCGCCAGTTACCATTATGGGCACAGCATGCAGTGCAAGTACCGTTTGAGTGGCGCTTGGCGCACCGGCTGGAAATCAGTGCCTATCTGGCTGGTGAAGAAGAAACCATGCGCGCCATGGATGGCGTGGGACTCTCAACCGAGCATGCAGCCGCAGAAGGCGACGAAGAAGTCGTCATGCAATTGTCGCTGAAGTCTATTCATGAAGATGCCAACCCTATCGTCAAGCTGATCAATTCGACCTTATACGATGCACTCAAAACCGGGGCCAGTGATATTCACCTCGAAACGCACCCTGGTGGCCTGGCGGTGAAGTACCGTATTGATGGTGTGATGGCCAGCATTGCCAATAGCCCTGGCCTCGATAGTGCCGAGCAAGCCATTTCGCGGATTAAAGTCATGGCGCAACTGGATATTGCCGAGCGCCGTATTCCGCAAGATGGCCGCTTTAAAGTACATGCCATGGGTCGCTTGATCGATTTCCGTGTGTCGATCATGCCGAGCGCTTTTGGTGAAGATGCGGTATTGCGTGTACTAGACCGCAAGGCGCTGACCGAACAGGCGCAGGGCCTGAGTTTGAAAGCTTTGGGCTTTGATGACCAGGTGATTGCTGGCTTTAGAAAATTGGCCAGTGAGCCCTATGGCATGGTGCTGGTGACCGGCCCTACCGGCAGCGGTAAAACCACCTCTTTATACGCGGCCATTTCAGAGGTGAATACTGGCTTTGACAAAATTATCACCATTGAAGACCCGGTTGAGTATCAGTTGCCTGGTGTGCTGCAAATTCCGGTCAATGAGAAAAAAGGCCTGACTTTTGCGCGCGGCTTGCGCTCTATTTTGCGCCATGACCCGGACAAAATCATGGTGGGTGAAATCCGTGATGCCGATACCGCCCAAATTGCCGTGCAAGCGGCGCTTACCGGGCACCTGGTGTTTTCAACCGTGCACGCCAACAGTGTGCTGGATGTGATCGGCCGCTTTATGCATATGGGGGTGGATCCTTACCATTTTGTGTCGGCCGTGAATGGCATTATTGCCCAGCGCCTGGTGCGCGCCTTGTGTCCGCATTGTGCCGAGCCTTTTGTACCAGACGCAGAGATGTTGCGTGCCTCTGGCTTGAGTACCGAGCAAGCCGCGACCATGCAGTTTCAGCATGCACAGGGCTGCGGCCATTGCCGCGGCACCGGTTACAAGGGGCGTAAAGCGGTGGCAGAAATGCTGGTGCTCAATGATGAGCTACGTGAAATGATTATTGCCCGGCAGCCGATTCGGCAACTGAAAGAAGCCGCGGCCAGAAATGGCATGCGCACTATTCGTGAGGCCGCGATCAGTGCAGTGGCCGCAGGCATGACCAGCTTACAGGAGATTAACCGTGTCACGTTCATTGCCTGAATTGCATTGGCGAGGCTTAACGCGGGTGCTGGTGTTGGCTGACCAGTTGCTGGCGGAGTATTGGCCTGCCGGACTACGTTCGCGCAGGGTGCTGGCGCAAACCGCCTGGGTTGGTACCGATTTGCAAACGGCATTGCAGGCGTTGCTGGCACAACTGCCCGCCACACGCTGGCAGCGCATTGAGCTTTATCTGGCAGACAAGCATGTGCATTTACTGCGATTGCCCGCCATGGCGCAAACCATGCAAGCACTAGATTTTTCTGGCCAGGAGCAGCAGGCGTATGCACGTGCTATTTTGATGCAAACCTACGGTGAAGCCGCCCGGGCCTGGCCGTTTCGATTACAAGATCTCAAGCAACCGCAGGACAGCCTGCTGGCCGCTATTCCTGCTTTGCAAGCGCTGGATTTACCTGCATTGCTGGCTAACAAAGCCATGCAGTGGGCGGCGCAACCCTACGCATGCGCCTTGTGGGCACGCACCCGTTTACCGGCGAGCGGCACGGTGCTGACTGCTGAGCCACATATGCTGCGGTTATTGCATCTCGCGCAGGGGCGGATTAGCCACGTTGCCAGTTTAGCGACAAATATGACCGACGTCGCCCCGATTGCCGACTGGTTAATGCGCGAGCGCACGTTGCTCGGTGCACAGGCCAGCACCTGTTATTGGTTGCAGGAGCCCGGTTGTGAGGCAATGGTGCAACGCGGACGCCGCTTAAAACAGGCATTGTCAGGCCAAATGCCGTGGCAGATTTTGCTCGCCGAGCGCGCGGTTACCAGCTTGCATCAGGAGGCCGTGCATGTGGCCTAACCCCAATTACCAGCTGGAGTTCTCACGGCCAGCCTTTGCCTGGCAAACCTTGCGCTGGCCTGGTGGGGTACTGGTGATGCTATTGGCCGTATTAGTGACCGTCAACTATGCCGGGTTGGCTGAGACAGAGGCGCAGTTGCAGCAACTTGCGCAACGTCATCAACAGCTTGTGCAGCGAGATGCCGTTGCGACGGTCGAACATCTGCCTGTGGCAAAAGTGGCGGCTAAACTGCCCGTTGCCGTATTAAGCCAGCCGCAGCAAAAAGCGGCCGAAAAAGTGGTGCAGCAGCTCAATGTGCGCTGGTTTGATTTGCTACAGGCATTAGAGTCACAACAAGTGCCAGAGATTGCGTTATTGCAATTGTTACCAGATGCCAACCGTGGTCAGTTTGTGCTCTCAGGTGAAGCCAAAAGTTACCAGGATTTGCTCAAGTATGTGAGCCAGCTGCAAGCGCTGCCTGCGCTCAGCCAAGTGCATCTGCAAAAGCACCAGGTCAACGAAAGCCATCCGCAACGCCCGGTGAGTTTTGAGATCCAAGGCGGGTGGCAACCGTGACGACATTACGTTTGCCTGCGCCGATGACGCTGGTCTGGCTGCTGCGCCGTTGCGCGTGGTATGTCGGTTGGGTGCCTATGCTGTTATCACTGGCATTATTTATCCTATGGGGCGTGTTGTTACAACAGCAGTCTAAACAAGTAGCACAGCTGGATGCACTGAAAAAAGAGATTCACCAGTTGGCGACTAAGCCCGCGCGCCCGGCACAGGCCAGGCCTGTTGACGTGGCAAAGGTCGAGGCACGAGACAGCGCCACTCCAGACCAGCCTGTGCAATTAGCCACACTGTGGCAGCAGCTGCCAGTATTTGCCGACCTGTCCCCGCGTATGATCACGATCGCCAGCATGGCGCAAAAACGGCAGATTGCACTCAATGTCGGCGATTATCAGTGGCAAGCGCATCAGGCCAGCGACATGACGCATGACATTCAGCAGTTTGATATGCGGTTTACCATACAGGCCGACTATGCGACTTGTCGTCAGTTTATGCTGGATGTCCTTAGACAGTATCCGTCTATGGCATTGACCGGCCTGGAGTTGCGCAAAAACGAGACCGTGCAACCAGTGATTGATGCCACACTGACGTTCTCGGTGTTTATTCGAGGAGGGCGTGCACATGGCGCCTAAGTCCAACGCATCGACGCGACCACTGTTGTGGCTGGGCTTGCTGCTGACGCTGGGCCTGGTGTATTGGCAATGGGCGCAAGACGAGGCAGTTGATGTGCCTGAGGTCGTGGCCGTGAATCATAGCCAGGCACAGCCGGTATCAGCGACGCAGGCTGCGCCTGAGTCGCAACCGCTAAATAACCAGCCAGCTAGTCAGTCAGCCACTGCGCCGGTTTCCGTTGCAATATCCGCTACGGAGAGCACTTATTTTACGCGCCAGTTACCTGCCGCAAAAATGCGTCATGCCCTGTTTGTGGCGCATGAATGGCTGCCGCCACCGCCTAAACCACAACCGCCGCCACCGCCTGAGGCGCCACCATTGCCTTATATCTATGTTGGTAGCATGCAGGATGTGCCAGGCGGTGACGCGGTGATTTTAATGCAGCAGAAAAAAATGGTATTGCCCAAACTGGGGAGTAACGTCACCGCGCAGTGGCGCCTGGACCGTGAGGATATGCAAGCCGTGTATTTCACTTATTTGCCACTGAATAAAGTGGTAGTGCTGAGTAAAACCAAAACAGCGGCAGCGGCTGGCCAACGCCAGGCCATGGCCGATGCTGACAATAATCCTCAAGAAGAAATGCTTAATCAATGAACGCTTTTAACGTAAATGCGACCCTGCGTAGCGTGATTCCACGCTACGTCGCCATTAGTTTGTCGGCATGGGTGTTGTCATCATGCGGCCTGTTTCCACCCAAGCTGAGTGCCACCACGCCAGAAGGCAAAGTGCATGAGCTGGCGCAACAAGTCGCGGAGCGCCCGGCCGATGTGACCTTGCGTAACCGCTGGTTCCGCGAGCGTGAGCAAGCGATTAATGCGCTGTCAGCCGAGGCAGAAGCCGCCGATGTCAGAGGCGATATTGCCACAGCCAAACAAGTGTATGCGCGTATTTTAACGCTGGATGCGCACCACATTAAAGCGCTGGCTTATGAAAATGCCAGTGCACGTGAAATTGCCTTGCGCAAACAGCTGGACGCCGCTAAACAGCATATGGATAACCCGAAACAGGCTTTGAAAGAGGTGCGTGATGTGTTGCTGGAACAGCCGACCAATGCGCAAGCGCAAGCCCTGGAAAAACAATTGATTGCGATGGAGCCACGTGCGCGTGCCGCTTTGCCACAACTGCAAACTGGCTTGAGCAAGCCAGTGACACTGGAGCTGCGCGATGCCAATATCAAAATCGTTTTTGAGGCTTTGTCACGCGCCACAGGCGTCAATTTTGTGCTCGATAAAGACATCAAGCCTGAGACCAAAGCCTCGGTATTCGTGAAAAAGATGCCGATTGAAGAAGCGATCGACATGGTGCTGGCCAGTAACGGTTTGCAAAAAAAAGTGCTGTCAGCCAATAGCATGCTGGTGTATCCGGCCACCCAGCAAAAAAACAAAGACTACCAGGACTTGCTCATTCGCAATTTTTACTTTGCCAATACCAGTGCCAAGCAGTGCGCCGATATGTTGCGCACTATTTTGAAAATACGTGATGTGTATGTCGATGAGCGCCTGAACATGCTGGTGCTGAGAGACCGGCCAGAAGTGCTGGCGCTGGCAGAAAAAATGATCAAGGCGCAAGACATCGCCGACCCCGAAGTGATGCTGGAAATCGAGGTGATGGAAATCACGCGCGGCAAAATGAACCAGTTGGGGATTGTCTATCCGTCGTCACTCACCGTGCTGGACAGCCAGTTGACGCTGGAGGCGCTCAAACGCATCAAGTCGTCTGATATTGGCGTCAGCCCTAACCCCAGCTTGCAATTTAAAACCACGGATACCGATTTAAATTTGCTGTCTAACCCGCGTATCCGCGTTAAAAATAACGAAAAAGCCAAAGTGCTGGTCGGCAACAAGGTGCCGGTGATTACCACTAACACCACGGCTAACGTGGGCACCTCAGAAAGCGTATCTTATGTGGATGTTGGCCTCAAGCTTGAGGTGGAGCCACGTGTGATGCTGGATGATTTTGTCAGCATTAAAATCAACCTGGAGGTGAGCTCGCTGGGTGAAGCCATTACGCTGAGTAATAACTCTAAGGTCTATAACATCGGCACCCGCAATGCGACCACCATGCTAAGACTCAAGCACGGCGAAACGCAGATTCTGGCAGGCCTGATTCAGGATTCAGAGCGCAAAAACGCAGACAAACTGCCGGGCTTAGGTGAGATCCCTATTTTGGGCCGCTTGTTTTCGCGCCATATTGATGAAAAAAATAAAACAGAAATTGTGCTGGCGATCACGCCTAAAGTGATCAGTAACGTGACGTTGCCAGAAGCAACATTCTCCGAGTACTGGAGCGGGACTGACACGGTGATTTCTGACAAGCCGTTGTTAAACAGCATGCCGAGCAACACACTCACACGTGGCCAGCAGGCACGTGAACAACAACAGCAACGTCAACGCGAGTTAAATGATGCTGCTGATGTACCAGTCAATGACACACCAGACGCTGCGCCAGCACCAGAACCAGTGGCTTTGCCTACCCCAGATGCACTGCCTGCCAATACCGAGTCTATGCAGCCTGCCCCAGCCATGCCGGGATTGTCTAATAACGTGAATGGGATCTCTGAGCAGGGCACGACCACCTTACCGGCACCCAAGGTGATTCCTTAATGCGCTTGTGTGATCCGTTTAAACGTCGCCTGAGTGCACAGGCCGGGTTTACCCTGATTGAGTTGATGGTGTCGCTGGTGATTGTGGCGATTATGGCCAGTGTGGCGACGCCGATGATACAGCTGACGCTGCAGCGACAAAAAGAGCAGCAACTACGCGAGCATTTGCGTGAGATGCGGCGCGCAATTGATGCTTATAAAAAAGCAGCCGATGAAGGCCGGGTAAAAAAGAATGCTGATGCCAGTGGTTATCCGCCCAATTTACAGGTGTTGGTAGACGGTGTGGACGATGCCAAGAGTGCTAAACATGAGCGCTTGCGTTTTTTACGGCGTATTCCGCAAGACCCGATGCTGACTGGACAAGCCAGTGCTGGCTTGGGTCAAACGGTGGGCTGGGGCCTGCGTAGTTATGACAGCCCGCCGGAGCAGCCGCGTTACACGCAAGACTTGTACGATGTATATTCATTAAGCACGCAGACTGGAATCAATGGAGTGCCTTATGCGCAGTGGTAAGCGGTGGCAAACAATGCGCGGTTTTACCTTGGTAGAACTGTTGGTGGTGCTGTCGATTTTGGCTTTGCTGTTATCGCTGGCGGTGCCGCGTTATTTTTATGGGGTGCAGCGCGCCAAAGAGCAGGCGCTCAAGCAGCAACTGGCCACCACGCGCAAAGCGCTCGATGAATATTATGCTGATCAGGGGCAATACCCGGACACCTTACAGGGGCTGGTCGACAAGCATTATCTGGACAAATTGCCGTGGGACTCGATTGCCGAGCGCAATGATGCCTGGGTGATTACGCCGCCAGAGCTACCTTTGGTGGGGGGCGTGTACAGCCTGCATAGCAGTGCGACCGGGCAGGCCGATGATGGTTCGGCGTATACCGACTGGTAGCGCCACAGGTTGTTGCATGCTTAACGGACGATTATTTTACAGCAGAGGATTTTCCTACATTGGCGTGTTAGTGACGCTGGTGATTGCAGCGATCGGCATGCAGGGGGCCGCTGTGATGTGGCAGCAGCAATCTCAGCGCAGCAATGAAACGTTGTTGCTAGAAGCCGGTGAGGCTTATCGGCTGGCGATTGGGCGTTATTACGAGGCCACGCCACAGCCGGTCAAACAGTATCCGTCGCGCTTGGAAGACCTGATAGAAGACAAGCGATTTCCTGTGTCTAAACGGCATTTACGCAAGCTGTATGCAGACCCGTTTTTTGTGAAGCAGGGCATGGCGCTAATCATCAGGGATGGACGTATCGTTGGCGTGCATAGCCAGTCGTTGTTAGCGCCGATTCGCAGCAGTGGTTATCAGGAGTCTCAATCAGGCTTTCATGGCGCCAAGCATTATCGTGAGTGGCAGTTTGTGTATGAGCCCAATACCTTGGCCGATCTGGAGCTGGCCTGGGTCAATCGTTAAAACGGTATCAGTTGCTGAGTTGGCTGGCGTAACTGCTGGGCGCGAGCCGGGTTTTAAAGGTTTGATAATAACCAAGAACCTTGGGAACATATTGCCGGGTTTCAGCAAAAGGGGGCACCGCGTGTTGATGCGTTTTAACGGCTTGTGGCCCGGCATTATACGCAGCCAGTGCCAAGGTGACATTGCCTTCAAACATATCCAGCATTCTTTTTAAGTAATGAGAGCCCCATAATATTTGCTGCGGCACAGACCATTGCCTGACCGGGATCGTGGTCATGGTTTGTGCCGTGGCTGGCAGCACTTGCATCAGGCCATAGGCGCCCTTGGGTGACAGTGCTCTGGGGTTGTAGCCAGACTCTGTGGCAATCACCGCATGGATCAGGGCCGGGTCTACCTGGGTGATCCTGGCTGCGGCTTGCACTTCAGACTGATAGGGAATATTGCCTGCCTGCCAGTGTAGAGGCCTGCGTTGGTCGGACGTGACCGACGGCTCCGGGGCTTCGGTGTCTGTATTGCTGATCACCACTTCCAATGCATCTGTATTATCCAGCACAATCTGTTCGGCAAGTATTTGTTGCCCGCCAGCAGCCTCTGCATGACTGATGCCATGCTGGCCAACGATTGTCAGCAGACACATGGCGAGCGTATGACGATGTGGCAGCAAAAAGGCTAAATGCATGATGGGATCATTGTGTCACAGACATGTGACAGTGCAAAGACACTTGACCTTGTGTGGTTAACCAATATTTGCCAATCTATTCACAGTATTGTCACGTTTCATCAGTGCGCCTGCTGCCATGCAGGCCATTCAAAAAAGTACTTTTTAGTCATAGTCTTAGCCACTAATCCGCTGTCATTAATTTATCAATCAACTGACATGCCGGAATCATTTTTCTGTCACAAATTTTGAGCACACTTGCTGCATTTATATCAATGTGGTTAACACATGGACACAACAATAACAGGGATAGATCAGGCCAACGACCAGTGGACGTTGGCACTGAATGAGGAGCAACGCGCGCTATTTATGGAGGTGATTGAGGAATCGTTGCGTTTGCAGCATCGCTCACACCTTTTTAACTGGCTACAACGAGGGTTTCAGTGTTTGCTGGCGCACGAGGTGGTGATCATTGGTGTGCGCGGTTTAGAGCGCGCCAGTTATGACTATGAATACCTGACCTCCAGCCGCTATTTTGGTGACACCCAGTTTGACCAGGTGCTCAATGAGGACGATGGCCTGGTGAGTGAAGCTTTTACGCGCTGGAGCAAGCTGGGCATGCCGGTGTTTTACCATACCGAGCTTGCCTCGCAGCAATATAACCATTATGCCGTTGAGCATGTAGAGGCTGAGCGCATGCTGGCCTCTGAGCTCAAGCGCTTTGTGGTGCACGGCTTTGGCAACGAGCATAGCCGTATTGCCACCATGGTCATGTTTGGTCGCTTAAGCTCGGCTGCCAATGCACAAACGGCGCATTTGCTTGAGTTACTGATGCCGCACCTGCATTGCGCGATTGTCAAAGTCACCGCCAATAAATGTCCGTCCGTGTTATCTACCACCGCGCGCAACGGCCGTATCAAACCATTGAGCAAGCGTGAGCTTGAAGTGCTCGAATGGTTGCAGGCCGGCAAAACCAATTGGGAGATTGGCAATATCATGACGGTCAGCCCGCTCACGATTAAAAACCACGTCCAGAACATTTTGCGCAAGCTGGATGTAGAAAACCGCAGCCAGGCTGCCAGCAAGGCACTCAAACTGGGGCTGATTGCGCGCAAGCAATAAGCCCGATCGCTAATCATCGTGTCTAGTCGTAGTGTGTATTAAGTTAAGGGCTGCTTGAGGCGCAATGCTACAAGGTGGCGAATGGCAAAATGGCCTGAGTGATATGCGTATTTATTTAGGTGACGCTGGCAGCAATCTGATCCATGGCTGCTTTTAATGCGGTTTTATCATGTTGTAGTTGCTCAAGTGGCAAAGCAAAAAATGCTTCAATGCGTGCACGTAGCGTGTTGTATGCCTGATAAAAAGCGGCTTCGATTTCTGCCTCGGTGCCTGTCGCATGTGCCGGGTCTTCAACTCCCCAATGCGTGCGAATCACCGGGCCCAAATATGCCGGGCAGGTTTCACCAGCCGCGCTGCCGCAGACGGTAATCACAATGTCGGGCGTGACTGGCAGGTTGTCCCAGGACTTGCTGTGATAGCCTTCAGTGGCGATGCCTTCTTTGGCTAACAGCGCGAGTGAGCGAGGGTGCACATAACCGGTGGGTTTGCTGCCTGCGCTCATCGCCTGCCAGCCTTGCGGTGCAAGATGATTAAAAGTGGCTTCGCCCAGAATCGAGCGGCAGGAGTTTCCAGTACACAAAAACAGAATATTCATGGCTTTTCTTTCTATCGGGTCAATTTTTAATTAGGCGGCTTCGTACCACTGACGACTACGGTTGACGATGGCGACCACAGACAGCATTACTGGCACTTCAATTAATACACCGACAACTGTGGCCAGTGCGGCACCTGAGTCAAAGCCAAACAGGGCAATCGCAGTGGCCACCGCCAGTTCAAAAAAGTTAGAGGCGCCGATAAGTGCTGATGGGCCAGCCACGCAATGGGCGACCTTGAGCTTTTTGTTCAGCCAGTAAGCCAGCATCGAATTAAAGTAAACCTGAATAGTGATCGGGATGGCCAGCAAGCCAATCACGACTGGTTGCTCAAGTATTTGTTGGCCCTGAAAAGCAAACAGCAAGACCAGTGTCAGTAATAAAGCGGCGAGCGAGATAGGCTGTGTTGTTTTAAGCAAACGATCCAGCGCCGCTTGTCCCTTGGTGAGCATCTTTTTGCGTAATAGTTGACTGATGATCACAGGCACCACGATAAACAAGAGCACAGACAAAAACAACGTTGTCCATGGTACGCTGATGTTGGATACCCCAAGCAGCAAAGCCACCAGTGGCGCAAAGGCAAATAGCATAATGGCATCATTAATCGCAACCTGCGACAAGGTAAATTTGGGCTCGCCACCACACAAGCCACTCCAGACAAACACCATCGCCGTGCAAGGCGCCGCCGCCAATAAAATCAGGCCTGCGATATAGCTGTCAATCTGCTCAGCGGGCAACCAATCGGCAAAAAAGTGGCGTATGAACAGCCACGCCAATAAAGCCATTGAGAACGGTTTCACAATCCAGTTGATAAACAGTGTCACGCCTATGCCTTTGCTGTGCGTCAGCACCTCGCGCATGGCAGAAAAATCAATTTTGATCAGCATCGGGATGATCATTAGCCAAATTAATATCGCCACCGGCAAGTTAACCTCAGCAACCTTTAACTCGCCCACGGCGTGAAAAAATTGCGGCAATAGTTTGCCTAGGCCAATGCCGACGACAATACAGCCCAGTAGCCACCAGGTGAGATTGCGTTCAAAAGAGCTGATGCCGGTATGCTTGGTTTTTGTCTGCTGATCAGTCATGATTTATCCCAATGTCATTCAATCTATGTTTTATTTCTGGCCTGTTCAGGGTTTGTTTCTGGCAATAAACTGCACTTTTTGCGGTGCAGGGACGCAACAGGCTGCGTTGCTCTTTTCTGTTGAGTCATGATTATTAAAGGTCGGCGCACTATCCAGGGTGCGATATGTCTCCCAGGCGATGCCTGACGGATCCTGCACCCAATGTTTGTCCGATTTGGCGTAGCAGCAGGTGGTGCCTTCCTCAGTCAATATGCCCATCTCTGCCTGCTCAAGTCTGGTTTTTATCTCTGCCAGTTCCGCTTCTGTTTCTACCTGAACGCCGATATGATCGAGGCCAGGCTTGGCGCCACGCTGGCTAATCGCAAAATTGACCAATGGATCATTCAGCATCCATTTGGCGTAATCCGGTTTTGCCACCGAGGGCGCCGCGCCAAACAAATGTGTATAAAAGCCTATGCTTTGCGATAAGTCTTCTACTGAGACATGTAGATGCATTCTTTTCATAACACTCCTTATTTGCTTTCGCAGAGTGATTCCGGGCAACAGCGCTGCGCACCCGCGCAACAGTTCTCGGTCAGATAGCCAAGCAAACTTTCCATCGCGGCATAATTCGCCGAGTAATAAATAAAACGGCTGACTGGTTTTGAGCTGATCAAACCCGCATGACTCAACTCTTTTAAATGAAACGACAGTGTACTCGGCGGGATGGCGAGTGACTCACCAATACTGCCAGCCGCAAGCCCCTCAGGCCCTGCCTGCACTAAGAGTCTAAATATCTCCAAGCGCGCTTCCTGCGCAATAGAGGCCAACTGTAAAACCACTAATTTATTATTCATATTATTATATTTCCATAAATATGGAAATATTGTCAAGCGGTTTAAATGGGTAAATGCAAACGCAGTCGATTATTCATACCTCGCTTGCTACATGTCTGTTTTGCTTTTTTAGCCGGCTCTAGTCCGTTGAGACTATGGATGTACTGCAGATTGTCATCAGCTCTTCGTAGACTCTGATGGTTTTCTGAGGGGGAGTGTGGCGCTCAAGCGGACTAGTCCATGTGGACTATGTTTCGAAAATAAGGCTGTCATCTAGCTGCTCCATACTTTTTCGGGATGAGGTTCATCGTATTCGCTCAGGTATTTAGTAGTTTGCTCTTTCTATCGGTTTGCTCAAAAAATTTAAGGAGAAGTATATGAAATTTCAAGTAAAAGCATTGGTTGCTGCATTGGCCTTAACAGTATCTGGCGTGGCCAGCGCGGCTAGCGTTCCAGCAAGTGGTAATGGTTCTTTGTTTTTGACCATTTTTGATCGTACAACGAGCTCAGCGTTGGTGATTGATACAGGTTCTTTCTACAGCACTTTGAATGAAATCGGTACTGATGTTGCTGATTCTGGCTTTGATGGCGCAAGCGCGACACTGACATTTGATCTGAGCTCAAACTCAGCTTTTCAGTCATTTATTAGCAGTGCCAACCTGAGCACTACTTACTACAACGTGTTTGCTGGTGACACCTTGGGTGCTGGCGCTGCAGCTGGTGCACGTGGCATGATTTCTTCATACGACACGACTTATTTCGATCCTACCAATGAGCAGGCACTTGCTATTTCCAAGTCACCACTGGTGACTGCAGTTGGTGCTTTTAACCAACTGGTTTACCAGAACAACGACCCATTCACATACTTTGCGAATGATAACAATGGTTATCAAGGCCCAACATCTATCGCTTTGGTAGGCAGTGAAATGAGCCTGTACCAAACCGTGCAAAAAGCAACTAACGGTGCGGGCACTAACTTCCTGTACGACAACACTAAAGTGACATTCTCACAAGCTGGTTTGTTGACGATCTCTTCTGTAGCCGTGGCTACACCAGTACCAGAACCAGAAAACTTCGCTTTGCTGGCTTTGGGGATGGGTGTTGTTGCCGCAGCTGCACGTCGTCGTAAATCTGCAAAATAATTAAAAAAAGGGGCTCTTTGGAGCCCCTCTGCTCTTTCACGCTATTTGATTCAGCAAATTTAAGGGAACTATGATGAAAATCAAACAAATCGCAATGGCACTGGCAGCGCTGTCTGTGAGTACATTGGCTGCAGCAGGTGTGACACCAGCTCAAATTGAAACTGCACGTGGTGCAGGTACTTTGGACCAAGCATGGGTTGCTGGTGCTTCTGCACCAACCAAGTCTATCTATGAAGGTTGGGTAAAAGGTTGCCAGGCTGGTACTGGTTCTATTTTTACTTCTCAAGCAACTTCAAGCACTGCAGTGACACCAGGCTCACTGGGTAACTTCGTTGCTTACGCTTGTGTGCGTGGTACACGTACTTCTGTGTTGTATCACACTGTAGACGGCGGCTCATTGAATGCCTATACACCATTCACTAATGGCACCAAGCTGGCACGTGTTTCTTACGTAGGCAATGCTTCCTGTACCAAACTGGCAACAGGTTACGCAGACGCAACTAACACTGCTAACAACGCCGATGTATACAAAGGTTGCGCGCAATCAGGTGCTGCCGTGGCTCTGGATGCAACTGGTGTACAAACCGCTGCAAACAACGTAGTTAACGCCGCTGCATTAACTGCCAACCCATTGGCACCTCAGCAAATCGTTGGTGGTTTCTCTGACGTTGAGCCAACATTGTTCTCTGCCACTATCGGTGGTGGTAATGTTTCCAGCTTCGGTACTGTTAGCAATGCGTTCCTGGGTCAGGCTTTTGGTGTTGCTGTGTCTACACCGTTGTACCGCAAACTGCAAGAAGTGCAAGGCATCACTGAAGCGGGTACTTCATACAGCGCAGCTTTAGCACCTTCTTTGACTAAAGGTCAAATCGCTTCTATTCTGGCTGAAGGTAGTGCTGTACAGACAGCTGAATCATGGTTGCCTATTATCGGTGACGACAATGGCGAAAAAGTGATTATCCAACGCCGTGTAGATACTTCCGGTTCACAAGCTTCTTCAAATGCGTTCTTCCTGGGTAACCCATGTCTGGGTGGCAGCTTGTTGTTGCCTTCAAGCACTTCAACTGGTAACTACCAAGTGGTGCTTAACTCCGGTTCCGGTAACGTAAAAACCAACATCACAACAGCGTCTAACGCAGCTGCTGGTTCACGTTATGCGATCGGTGTATTGTCTCTGGAAAATGATCCAACAGTAGAGAATGCAGCTAACAACGGCTATCGCTACATCAAAGTTGACGGTTCACACCCAGAAACGGGCGACGTTTCAAATGCACGTGCTGCTGCGGCTGCTGGTACTTATCCATTCCATATGGAAATGAAAGCATTCGTTGCTAACACAGCACCAGCTGGCTTCCAGAGAAACATCGTTGGTACTATCGTTAACGCTTTGAAAAACCCAACGGCGGCTGCTTGCGCAACATTGCCACGTGGTTTGACATTGAACCCAGACGGTGGCAACACCACTTGTGAAGCAGGCGTTGTAAAAGCCAAGTTCACTAACTTTGGCAACAACTGCGCACCAGCAGTGTTGTATGAGTAATAAAAGTTAAAAACTTATCCTCAATCAGGATAAGTACCTAATAAACGCACCCCTCAAAAGGGGGTGCGTTTTTCTTTTGATGGCGGGTGTTTATGGACTAGTCCGTTTCATGTGCATGACATAAAAGTTTAAGAAAATGCAGGTCTGTTGAAATTGCCAAACGTCTGATTTTACAAAGGTCTTTAACTTGAATTTGAAATCCCCACTGCTATGGATGTCTGTGCTGGCGTGTGCCATGTCTCAGGCCATCTTTGCTGAAGAACAGCCTGACTTGGTCATGGCGGAGGTTGCGCCCGCAAATGCCGCTGCAGACGAGCTCACGTTTAATGTATTTGAGTTTCAGGTGGATGGTAATACCGTGCTCAATAGTGCTGCCATTGAGCAAACGGTTTATCCATTTATGGGGGAACAAAAGACCATACAGGATGTTGAGCAGGCAAGGTCTGCACTTGAGAAAGCCTATCAGGAGGCTGGCTATTTGACCGTCTCCGTCAGTATTCCACAGCAAGAAGTGGATCAAGGTGTTGTGCGTTTGCAGGTCACTGAGGGCAAGGTTGATCGTTTGCAGGTGGTGGATGCGCAGTATCACACCCTGAGTGAAATCAAGTCACGCGCACCGCAGTTTGCCGAAGGTTCGGTACCGCACTTTCCAACAGCACAAAAAGAGCTAGGTACGCTTAATCGTAACCAGAACCGTCAGGTGACGCCGGTTCTGCGTCCTGGCAAGTCGCCGGGTACCGTTGAGATTGATTTGCAAGTCAAAGACAAGCTGCCTTTACATGCCAACATAGAGTTGAATGACCGCTACTCACCCAACACGACAGAGTTACGCCTGAATGCCGGCGTTAAATATGAGAACCTGTTCCAGAAAGACCATAGTCTGGGGCTGAATCTTCAGGTGTCGCCGGAAGATACCAACGAGGTCAAGGTGCTTTCTGGCACTTATGTGATTCCACGCTTGAATGGCGATTACTTTGCCGCTTATGCGGTGGTGTCAGACAGTAATATCGCGGCTGTAGGTGATATTAACGTGATTGGTAAGGGCTATATTCTTGGGGCAAGATATATTCATCCACTACCGCTGGCCGATGGTTTTTATCATAGCCTGACATTTGGCATGGACTATAAAGAATTTAAAGAAACTTTGTTTTTGCCAAGCACTGATCCGACATCACCAGGCCCTTTAACCTCCAAGACGCCAATTAGTTATTGGGCGACCTCAATCGGCTATGACACCAATATCCAGTCAGCTTATGGCCAGACACAAACCAGCATGGTGTTGAATATGGCGCCGCGTTTAATGGGCAACAGCGACGCTGAGTTTGATCTCAAGCGGGATAAAGCCAAAGCCAATTTTTTCTATGTGCGCGCAGATGCCAAGCATCTTTATACCTTTGCTTCCGGCTGGGCATTGCAAGCCAAGGTGGCCGCGCAGCTGGCCAGTGATCCGCTCATTTCAACCGAGCAGTTCACCATTGGCGGTGTGGAGTCAGTACGTGGTTATCTGGAGTCCAGCCGTTTAGGGGATAGCGGTATTTCCGGCTCTGCTGAGCTACGCACACCACCGCTTGCGAGCGCGTTTAAAGCCTCACCATTTGCTGACTATATCAAAGAAATGTATGCCTACACCTTTATGGATGCTGGTCGTGTGCAAGTCAAAAATTCAGCCGGGCTGGAGCCTTTTTACGAATTGTATTCTGCTGGTTTGGGCTTCAAGTTGAAGACCACAACCGGCTGGTTCTCTTACCTCGATTATGCGCAGGCCATGAATGATGCGCCCCTGGTCAAGCATGGAGATTACAGGCTGCACTTTCGTGTTGGCTATGAATGGTAACCGCGAGCGAGTAAACGGAGTAGAGATATGAATCAGGGACTATATAAACTGGTATTCAGCAAAATTCACCATGCGATGGTGGTGGTGGCTGAGATTGCTTCTTCACGTGCGGGTGAAGGGCGTACCCGCGCGCGCGGTGCAGCCGTTATCTGGTTGTCGCTGAGTATGCTACCTGGTCCATGGGCGGTGATGAGTGCCTGGGCGGATATGCCTGCGGGTATCAGTATTCGCGACATTGTCAATGACTCTACGCGTGTGATTAGCTCGGACATCAACAACATTACGTTTCAGCAAATCAAGCCACAGGCGATTGTTAACTATAACCAGTTAGACCTGGCTAAAGGACAAAACTTTAACGTCAATATGCAGGCCGGGTGGTCCATGTTAAACCGCGTGCATAGTGTGGACCCCAGCATACTGAATGGCAACGTGAATGCCGCAGGTAATGTCTATTTTGTGAATGCCAATGGCGTGATTATTGGTAAAGACGCCGTGTTTAACGTGGGCTCACTGTTTGCCGGGACACTGAATATTACCGATGCCCTGTTTCAATCTGGGTTTGTGAATGAGGCTGGCTATAACAGTGTGTTTGAGTTGGTCGATACCATCAATCTGACGCCAGACCAGGCTAGTAAAGTGAATAATGCCGAGGTCCGGGTAGAGAGCGGTGCGCAGATTAATGCCGCCAAAGGCGGCAAGGTGATGCTGTTTGCACCTAACGTTAAAGTTGAAAAAAATGCGGTGATCAAAACCCCAGACGGCCAGACCATTCTGGCCGCAGGTAAAAAGATTTACCTTAAAGGTAGCCAGGATCCAGCTGGTATGCTGGTCGAAGTGGCTTCTGGCGGCACGGCCACCAACCTCGGTAAAATTGTAGCCGAGCGCGGCAACATTACCATGATGGGCCTGGCCGTGAACCAGATGGGAACACTTTCAGCAACCACTTCTGTACGAGCTAACGGCTCCATCAGGCTGGTTGCTCAGTCCAATGCTACGGTTACCAATGGGGAATCTGATCAGCGATACGACGGTATTGTGACTTTGGGTACTGGTAGTGTGACTGAAGTGACCCCTGAAATGAATGATAAAGAGGAGGTGTTGGCATCATTGGCATTCAAAACCTCGGATATCAGTATTGCAGGTAGCCTGGTCAATATTGACGGGCTGGTCAGCGCCAAGGGTGGTAACGTCACGGTGAGCAGCGCCTACGATGCGGCCTCTATACTCAATAGCCAGGTGCCACGTCGTATTTATCTGGGTGAGCATGCGACCATAGATGTTTCTGGCGTCGATGCTGTTGCGTCCATGTCTCGCTTTCAGCTAGAGGTGCAGCTGAACTCTGACGCTTTGAAAGACAACCCGATTTTGCGTGGCTCAAACCTGTTTGGTAAAAAGGTTTTTGTGGATGCCCGCAAAGGCACCGACCTGTTTGACCTGCAGCCGTATATTGATTCGACGCGCATGGCGACGGTGTCAGAGAAGATGACTAACGCCGGTACAGTGACGCTCTCTAACCCGAACGAAATTATCGCGGCAAAAGGCTCAACGATTAATGTGTCTGGCGGCTCAACCACTTATACCGGCGGCGCACTAAAAGAGTCGCAGCTGTTATTTAACGGCAAGCTGGTGCCGATCTCCCAGGCACAGGTTGGGGTGGCTTACAGTGGTCTTGGTGATAGTACGACCGTTTATGATGCCAAATGGGGCACGTCAGAAACCTTTACTTTGGGTAACCTCAGTTACAAGGTTCAAAGCTTTTTTGAGGGCGGTAATGCCGGTGCAGTCAAGTTAGTTACGCCAGTGTCAGGTGGTTATGTGCAAAAGCTGGTGTTAGATGGTACTTTGCTTGGTAATACCAAAGTCAGCCAGCAGCAGTTACTTTCACAACATGTGCCACTGGGGGCATCGCTTGAAGCCAGTGCTCGCAATCTCGACCTGGTGCGCTCGATACAGCGCTTGTCTAGTGGCTTTGCCTTTGAGGATGTGATCGCGGGTGACGACAGTTTTGTCTCCAGCATAGGCACTGGCTTTCTGGCGCAGGGATTTAACCAGATTGATTTGCATGATGTTGAAACGCTGAATGTGAATACAGCGCTTAATCTGGATGCCAATGGCTCACTCACGCTCAGTCGTAGCGGTTTGACCACTGTCAATATTAACCAGAACATCATAGCCAGCGGCGCCGATGTGCATTTAGATGCAGGCCTGACCAGAATTGCAAACAACGTGACAATCTCGACGGCAGGCAATTTTGTGAATAACAAAATCGGCATGAAGGGCGCATTAACACAGCAGACGGCTGAAAATGCCGGCAGCATTCAGGCTGGGGTGATCGAGTTTGGCCAGAATGTCACACTGGATGCCTCTGCCGGTGCTTATGTCGATCGCAGCGGTACGGTGCACACAGGCGATGCAGGCAATATCGGCTTTACCACCCAAAGCCAGTTACCTACCAATCTGGCCCTGCGCGCCTATGGCTTCGATCACGGTGGCGAGCTGAGTATCCAGTTTGGTCAGGGTAATCCTACCAATTTATATATCGGGGTGGATGGCATTGCCACCGATGCTTTGAACTTCAGCCTGAATAACAGTTTTTTCAACCAGGGCGGGTTTTCCAAATATCATCTGGGTGCATTTAATGTACACATTGGTGCCGATAATGTCGGCACCACCAGCCTGGTCTATGGCGTGGCGCAGACGCTACAGATGAAGTCAGGATACTCTACTGCCGCCAGTAGCAATAACCTGTTGAGTGTGACGCGTTTAACCACACTGCCTGACTATTTAAGGCAGGCAGTTTCTTTTGATTTTGCCAGCCATCGGGAAGGTGATCTGCTAGGTGTATTGACGGTGCATGAAAATGCCCATATCAAGACCGATGCAGGTGGCAGCGTGCAACTGTCGGCAGGCAAGCAGGTCAATGTACTAGGCGATATCACTGCCAAAGGGGGGAATATCACCCTGAAAATCAATGATAACGATCCCACAATGCCTGAAGATCCTAGCCAGATGGTGTTTGTGGGCAGCCACGCGACATTAGATGTCTCAGGCACCAGCTTCCGTTTGCCAAACTCGCGTGCGGGTCTGGAACAGAATCAAATTGTGAATGCCGGCACCATTACAATGAATAGTGCTGACAACGAACAAAAAGGGGCCGTGGTCATCAAGCAGGGTGCATTGTTGAATGTGTCTGCGACCAGTGTTGCTACCAATACGCTGACTAATCGTGGCTATATTGCCGAGACGCTCTATGGCGATGCCGGTGAGATTAATTTATATGGCTATGGCAGCCTGTTGGTCGATGGCACACTCTCCGGTCATGCACAAGGCACCGGGCGCGGCGGTAGCCTGAACATGCTGTTTCAGTCCGTGGCTTATGATGCCAGCAACCCTTATGTCAATGACAGTGGCCGTTTTCATGTCACCAATGATCAGCAATTGCTGACAACGAATATTCAAGCCGGTGATGCCTTGAAAGATACCACAACGTCTGTGACGACAGCCACCGGGCAATTGCAACGGGCACAAATTTCTGCCGCTCAAATTGAATCCGGCGGATTTGATAATGTGCATTTAGGCAGTTTTATCACTGGCGAGACAAATGCCAATAACCGCCTGCTGCTTGCATCAGATCTGAATTTGTCAGTCGCCGGTAATTTGCGCCTGGATAGCCCGGTGTTGCAGGTGCTGGATAATGGCCATGCACAATTAAGTGCAGGCCATTTGCAGCTTTATAGCCGCAAAAATGATGTAGACGCGCAAGTGCTGGGCGGCAATGGTGAGCTTACCCTGAATGCTAATCAGATTTACCTTGATGGCCTGGTCGCCACCAGTGGCGTGAGCCGCACCAACCTCAATGCGTTACGGGATATCCACGGCCAGGGAGCGAGCACTTATGTGCAGCTTGGCTTGAATGCCACGCCAGCAGGATTAACCACTCAAGGTGAACTCAATCTCACCGCCAGGCAAATCTACCCTGATTCGGGGGCGCAGCTGACGTTTGTTGCCGAAGGTGCGAATAGCCAGATTAATGTGCGCTCCAGCGGGTTGGCCCCTTCTAATGTGCTCTCCGGCGGTGGCATACTCACTTTGCAGGCTAGCCATATTCAACAAGATGGCGTATTGAAAGCACCGTTTGGCCAGATTCACCTCATAGGCAGCGAAAGCGTTACTTTGGGGGCGGGCAGCCTGACGTCCGTTTCCGGCACCGGCCAGAATATTCCTTTTGGCGTCACCGTGTCTGCTGGACAGGTATTCAACCCGAGCAACGGTGAAAGCCGTGACCTGATTGATAAAGAGATTTCAATTGAAGCGCCAGATACCAAGTTGAGTGAAGGTGCTACGGTCGATCTGTCTGGTGGTGGCGAACTGTTTGCTTACGAGTGGGTCAGTGGTGGCGTTGGCGGCACCCAAGATATTTTGGCGCAACCGAACACCTATGCTTTGATCCCGACCATGGCGTCTGATTATTCTGCTACCGATCGTACTTATAGCGGCAGTTCAGCGGGTGTCGATGTTGGTCAGAGCATTTACATTACGGGTGTTGCCGGTATTCCAACAGGCACCTATACATTAATGCCTGCCAGATATGCATTAGTACCAGGTGCTTTTATTGTGCAGCGCAGCGATGCGGCTTTAGTCCGTGGCCAGACCTCTGCCATGCAGGATGGCAGCATGCTGACCACGGGTTACATGTCTGATTTGAGCACGGGTGCTAAAGACGCGCAGTGGTCTACCTTCCGTGTGATTGACGGCAGTGTGCTACGCCCTGCTGAGGGCGCGGTTTCAAAAGCGCCTTCACAATATGTGGTGACCAATGCCAGCACTTATTTTTCTGACCCGCTGCATACCGGTGGCGCCGATGTCAAAAATACCCAGGATGCAGGCAAGCTGACCTTGCAGGCACAGCAGCTGGCACTGGAGGGAACTGTGACTGCCCGCAAAATCACAGGCGCAGATGGTCTGATGGTTGATATCAGTGCCAATAGCATTCGTGTTGTCAGCCACGTAGATAGTAGTGATCAAAGCAGTTTGCAGTTACAGGCCAGCCAGTTAAATGCGCTGAACGCGGACAGTATCCTGCTGGGGGGCGTACGTAGCCAAAGTAATAACACGACCAATATTAATACCATTGCCAGCACGGTCAGTATTGAAAACGATGCCAGCCAGGTGTTACATACCGTGGAGTTTATGGCGACTGCGCGTGACAGCGTCAGTATGGCGGCTGGGGCACAAATTGATACCGGCACGCGCAATGCGAACGCTAAAACGGTGAATATCAATACCAGTGGCGACGGTGCATTTTTCGGTGCATCTTCGGTGAATCAGCTGCAGTACACCCGCACCGGCACATCAATTAACGCACAAAGTGGCGTATTGAATATTGCACAAAATGCACAGATTTCTGCAGGTAATTCGTTAGTGATGGATGGCAGCCAGAATGTCAGTTTTGCTGGCAATATCACCTTGGCTGATGGTGCCAGTGCCACCCTGGGCTCTAACCGCATCCTGATTGGCGATGCACCAGCCGGGGAGTCAGGCTTGCATGTGAATGACCAAACCCTGTCGCAACTGGATAATGTGGCTAACCTCACTCTGAACAGTTACAGCACCGTCGATACTTATGGGGATGTGACGTTTGGTAATGACAAACTGAACCTCACCGTAAATGCAGCGGGCATTGCCGGGCATCTGGCAGACGGTGAAACGACGGCGCCTGTGGGGAGTACGGTGACTTTTAATACCAAGACCTTCACCCTGAAAAATACAGTGGATGCCAATTATGCGGGTGTGGCTGATCCATCGGGCAGAACCTTGCAGATCAATGCGGAATCAGTGCGGTTGGAAGGCGACCCATCAGGTGTGCTTGAAAATAATGCCATTGCCAGTGTTGATAAAAATACCATCGGTGGTTTTGACGGTGTGCAGATCAACGCCAAGACCTTAACCGTGGCCGAGCGTGGCGCACTTGACTTGCAAGTGAATCAAACGCAGTTGAATGTGGGCAGAATCACCACTGAGGGTTCTGCCAACTACACCGTGGCGACGGCAGGCACGTTGACGACGACGCAAGGCGATACGACAGGTCTCACAGCCAATAGCAATATCGGCGGATCGCTGACCTTGCAAGCGGATCAACTGCATGTGAACAGCCGTATCGAAGCCTTGTCTGGGCAAATTAATCTGCAGGGTGGCAGCCAGTTACAATTGGGTAGCCAGGCTGCGGTGGTTGCATCGTCTTCGAGCAAAACCTATGCAGATAAAACCACGTATATTGATGCTGGCAAGGTACAGCTCAGCAGTGGTGGCAATATCGTTGTCGATAGTGGTGCCGTGGTCAACGTGAGCGCACAAGGTGATGCGGATGCAGGCAAAATCAGTTTGTCAGCGACTACCGGCAATATCCAGTTGCAAGGGCAGTTAGATGGCCGTGCACTGGGCACCGGGCAGGGTGGGGCGCTTGAAGTAGATGTTGGCACATTACCTTCTGTTGTTGCGGTTGATCAGCAGGCACAAGGCTTTAGTCAAAGTCGCAGTTATCGTGTACGCACCGGCGATGTCAATGTTGACGGTACTGGTACACAAGCACTCACGGCCAAACAGATTAGCGTGACGGCAGACCAGGGGGCGATTAATGTGTCTGGCACAGTGAATGCCAACAGTGACAAGCAAGGCAGTATTGGATTGTATGCTGCAGGTGATTTAACGCTGGAAAGCACGGCACAGTTAACCGCTAACTCATCAAAAGCCGGTGCAGAAGGCGGCAAGGTGGTGCTGGCAACTAGCAACGGTGCGCTCAATTTGAATCAAGGCTCTAGCATACAGGTCGCTGGCGGTAGCAATGGTGCCGGCGGCACTGTGAATTTACGCGCGCCGCGTACGGGGGCTGGCTCTGGCACAGGGGTGGCGGTCAATAGTCTGGATACCACGATCACCGGTGCACAGTCTGTGGTGCTGGAAGCATTCAGGGTATTTAACAATGTGACTACATTGACCACAGGCAGTGGTAATGGCAGTACTTTGGGCTATACCACCCTGGCAAACGATGTCAGCAGTTTTATGGGCAACCAGGCCAGCATACTGGCCAGCCTTGGCAAAACGGGGGATAGCAGTTTCCATCTGCGTGCCGGTCAAGAAGTTCGTTCTAACGGTAACCTGACTGTCAGTACCGACTGGAACTTGTATTCAGATTCCCGCACCGGTAATGAGCCGGGCATTCTCACCTTGCGTGCAGCCAACAATCTCACCTTGAACGGCTCGCTCAGTGATGGCTTCGCTAATGCGGCGACCACGGCCACCATCGGTACAGGTGACTCCTGGAGCTACCGTCTGGTGGCGGGCGCTGATATGACGTCGGCCAATGTGATGAATACAACACCCTCTACCATCGGTATCGATGGTAATAGTGAGTCAGGCAATTTGACGCTGGCCAGTAACAAGCTGGTGAGAACAGGCACTGGTGATATTGAGATCGCCACCGGTGGCGATCTCGTGATGGGCAATGCCAGCGCTGTTATTTATACAGCCGGGGTTGAAGCGGCTGCGTTGCCCGGTTTCACGCCGCCAGTTGTCGCACAACGTCCGTTGTACCTGGACAATGGGGGTGATATTACGCTGAATGTTCGCGGTAATATCAATGGCTCAGAAAACGATAGCCGTCAGGTGATTAATCAGTGGTTGTTCCGCCAGGCGGGTAACACTCAATTGAAAGATGCCTCCTGGTGGATACGCAATGATCAATTCAAGCAAAGCCTGGGTGCGCTGGGTGGTGGTAATGTGACCATCAATGCTGGCGGTAATATTGCAAATTTCTCAGCCTCTGTGCCGACCTCTGCTCGTTACGATAACTTCGGTGACGGCGCTACAGGTAATAGTGTGGTGAATGGTGGCGGCGATTTGCATGTCACGGCAGGGGGTGACTTGTATAGCGGTGTCTATTTTATTGGCAAGGGTGAGGGGACCATCAAGGTTGGAGGCAGTATTACTGCGCAACCAGATAAACTCTATGGCACCGTGCTGGCGATGATGGATGGCAAGTTTGATGTGAGTGCGGGTAAAGATGTACGTATAGAAGCCACGTTTAATCCGACGCTATTACCGCAATCAACCACCAACTCACCGAATAGTGACAGTGCTGCGCACAACAGCTATTTCAATACTTACAGTGAAACAGCGGCAGTCAGTCTGACTGCGTTGACCGGTAGTATCAGCTATGCAACACAACTCAACGATTTGATTGCAGCTTCTACAGGACTGCGGGCCAATGTCTTCGGTGGAGTCAGTTTGAATCCGGGGACGGTATCCATGGCTGCACATAACGGGAGCATTACGTTGGGGCAGGCATATCTGGTCTCGGCCAGCCAGGGCAATCTGTCATTGTTGGCAGATCAGAATATACAGATTGGCCGGTTGATGATGTCTGATGCCAATGTTAGCGACTTGCCTACAGTGAATACCCCTGTTAGGTCTTCAGACTTAAATGACGAAACGAGATTGTTGGCGAATGATCTGCCTTACTTCAATAACCATGCCAATAGCCTGTTACATGCTAACGATTTTCAAACTTCTCTGATCGTCACTAAAACAGGTGATATTAGTGGATATGACAGCCTGATTCCTGGGTTGGTTTATTTGCCAAAAGTGACTCAGATTGTGGCTGGCCAGGATGTGACACGCCTGAATATTGCGCTGCAAAATAACCGTAGCAGTGATATCAGTGTGATTGCCGCTGGCCGTGATGTGAATACCAAAAATGTGGTGATTGCTGGTCCTGGCGAGTTGCTGGTGCAAGCTGGCAGAAATGTGGACCTGGTTTACAATGATGTGAGCACTATTCAGGCAGTAGGCAGTACGGGCACCAGCAATGGCGACTTTGAGTTTACCCCGGCTTACCGTGCCAATACTTTACTGCCTACCACAGGTTCGTCTATCAGCCTGTTAGCGGGGGTAGGGGCGGGTGGCAAAGTGCAAGACTACATTGATCGCTATATCGCACCTGCAGGCGCAGGGCCGGAGGTGATTGAGGATGATGCTAGCGCCCTGGCAACTTACAAAGAAAAAACGGCCGCGTATTTGCTGGCGTTTATGAAAAAACTCACCGGTAATAATGACTTGACGCAAGCACAGGCTTACACGCAGTTTAATGCGCAGTCTACAGCGATTAAAACCGTGTTCGTCAACCGTCACCTGACGACTGAGCTGATTAACTCTGCCCAAAACTTTGCCAAAACGGATAGTCATCAGCGTGGTTATGATGCCTTGGATACCTTGTATCCGACCAAATATGCTGGCGATATTTTGTTGTTTAACTCCAAGATTTCAACGAACAGTGGCGGCAGTATTGATCTGATCGCGCCTGGTGGCTTGATAAACGTCGGGGTGCCAGGACAAGGTGGCGACGATATTGGCATCATTACCGAAAAAGGCGGTGAGATTCGTGCGATTGCCGATGGTGATTTCTCTGTCAATCAGTCCAAAGTGATTACGCAGTTTGGGAGTGACATTGCCATCTGGTCTACAAACGGTACGATTGATGCAGGGCGTGGTTCCAAAACAGCCACCTCCGTGCCTGAGCGTATCGTGCAGACCGATGTATACGGTAATACGCGGGTAGAAGTCAGGGGCGTTGCCTCAGGTAGTGGTATCCGCGCACAAACCTATGACCCGGATGGTCCAAATGGGCCGGAGCAGGCACCGACGCAAGGCAATGTGTATTTGACAGCGCCTATTGTTGATGCGGGTGAGGCAGGTATTCAAGGCATTATCCAGATTGTTTCACCTGTGGTGCTCAACGCAGGCAATATCCAGGCCGGTAATGGTTCTACAGGCATTCCTGTCGCCGCCACAACGGCGATTGCAGGGCTCGGCACCACCACTAACCCAGATAGCGTGAATGCGGCAAGCCAGGCGGTTGCACAAAATGTGGCCAACTCGGCGGTCAATAGCGCTTTGGTCAAACCGGTGTTGCCATCTATTATTTCGGTCGATGTGCTCGGGTTTGGTCGATAAAGCTAACAATAACAACAGTTCATCATTTCCTCTTAACGCCCACCTCTGGTGGGCGTTTTTATTGCTGCCAGATTAATGTCTGGCTTTGAAAGCATCGAAAGCCTTGCGCAGTTCAGCAATCGCAAACACTTGTGCTTCCCTGGCTTTGGCGACTACATCAGCCATGCCAAAAAACTCATGTACCACGCCATCAAAATGGCGATAAGCCACTGGTACGCCATCGTTTTGCAGCCGTTCGGCAAAGGCTCTGCCTTCTTCATATAAAGGGTCGATTTCTGCCGTGATGATAGTCGCAGGAGGTAACTCTTTCAGTGACTGTGCTTTATCGGGTAGCGCATAGGCGCTTTCGGCCTCAGCAGGTTGGCTGTAGTGTCCAAAAAACCAGTACATCATGGCGGCATTCAGTGGTTTGGCATGGGCATTATTTTCATAGGATGCATTCTGCGTGTCGTTATTGACTAACGGATAAATCAGCAGTTGATGTAAAGGCAAGGGTACATCCTTGTCTCGCGCCATGAGTGAGGTCACTACGGCAAGATTGCCCCCTGCGCTTTCCCCGGCCACGGCAATGCGCTGGCGGTCACCATTTAACTCTCCAGCATGTTGACGCAACCATTGGTAGGCTGCAAACGCCTCATTAGGCTGGGTCGGAAATGGGTGCTCAGGTGCCAGATGGTAGTCGACTGACACCACAATCGCCCGCGCGCCTTGTGCCAGGGCAATGATGGATGCCTCATAGACTTTACTGTCGGCAAGGACAAACCCACCACCGTGAAAATACAGGATAACTGGAAAAGGCCCTTCGCCTACTGGCGTATACACATGTGCAGGCATGCTGCCTAGCGGGCCACCCGGGATGCTGATTTCGTGGCTGGACACTTGAGCGGTTGCCGGGAACCGGCCTTGTTGCTGTAGCACGCGCTTGACGGCATCTGCTGGTGTTGGCTGCTGGCGGGCTTCAGTGGGTGACAAGGTTTCAATTGGCTTGCCACCCAGCGCGGTCAATGCATCAAGTACTAATTGCATGTCCGGGTCTGCCTGCGGTGGTTCAGGCAGCGGAGGCATTATTTCAGCCAAAGGGGCGGCGCCCTCAATGCTGGGTACCATGGCCACGACTTTGTCGAGTAAAGATTCATGTGGATGTGTGTTCGCCATTTTGCGTCCTTTCTTGGTCTCAAGCTTGTAAAAATAAAACTTTAGACCAGCTTGTGGGGCATGGCTGTCCGGTATGGGAGCAATCTGATGTAGGACAAGCCATCCGGCACAATGTTGGTGCATGTGACTAGTGAACTGCTCTGGTCATTGACCAAAAACTGTACCAATTGTGGCTGGTTTTCTAGTCCGACCTGCCTAGTGCATTGGTATGAAACTTAATATTGACGGCAATCTAAATTGCTAAAGTGTTCAGGCTTTTATCGAGTTAAAAAACTTCGGAGTCCTGAATGCAATTAAAAAAAATCCATTGGGCACTGGCCTGGCTAGGCCTGTCTTCCCTAAGTCTTCCTGTCTATGCCGAGGTGGTCATTAGCCAGATTTATGGCGGCCAGGGCAGTGTTTATAACCAGGACTTTGTTGAGTTATTCAATGCCGGTGCAGCCGCGGTGAATATCAATGGCTGGTCGGTGCAATATGGCAGTGCGACTGGCAACGGTAACTTTTCTGCTAACGGTGTGACCACGCTATCAGGCGTGTTGCAACCTGGCCAATATTACCTGGTGGGTTTGCGCAGTGCCGCCAATGGCCTCGTCTTACCAACCCCTGACGTGGGCAATAACGCCACCGACATGAGCGGCACCAATGGCAAAGTGGTGCTGGTCAATAACAGCACTGGCCTGGCCTGTAATGGCGGCTCTGTGGTGTGTAGCCCGGCCCAGTTAGCACAGATTGTGGACCTGGTCGGCTATGGCACAGCGAATTTTTTTGAAGGCGCGGTGGCACCAGCTATTAACAGCAGCACAGCATTATTACGTAAAAACAATGGTTGCCAAGATACCAACCAGAACGGCAGTGATTTTGCGACCGGTGCCCCTGCACCACGCAACAGCGGTAGCGCTGTCAACGTGTGTGGTGGCGGTACGGGCACTAATCAGCCGATAGTCACCTCTTGCCCGGCAGTCACATTGCAAGTGGGCGAAGTTGGTTCAGTGTTATTGCAAGCGTCTGACGCCGACAGCATCGTCAATGCGGCCACGCTGTCTGCCTCTGCGCCAGCCGGGGTCAGTTTGAGCAACTTTGTGGCTGCCGGTAGCGATGGCCAATCTGCCAGCACCAGCCTGCAACTCGATGGCAGCTTGCCCGCAGGTAACTATGCGGTAGATGTGCAGTTTGCCAACAATGAAGCGCAAACCGCCACTTGCAGTGTGAATGTCACGGTACAAAGCAGCAGCATTACCCGTATTTTTCAGATTCAGGGCAGTGAGTTGGGTGTGAGTTCTGTCAGCCCGCTCAATGGTCAAACGGTGACCACCGAAGGCGTAGTCACCGCCGTGTTCCCTGGCTTGAATGGTTTTTACATGCAAGATGTCAGCGGCGATGGTAATCCACTGACTTCTGACGGTATTTTTGTCTATCTGGGCACTGGCGTGACACCAATGGTGAGTAAGGGCCAAAAAGTCCGCATGACTGCCAGCGTAACTGAATTCAACACCATTACCGAGCTGATCAATATCAGCGGCTTGCAAGTACTCAGCAGCAACAATGTCATTCTGCCCACAGACATCACGCTGCCAGAAGTCACAGAAGGTGATTTAGAAGCCTACGAAGGCATGCTTGTGCGCATCACCACGCCAATGACCGCTTCACAGAATTACTTTCAGGGTCGTTATGGCCAGGTGACGCTGTCTGCCGATGGCCGCATGATCAAGCCAACCAATCTGTATGCTGCAAACTCTAGCCCGGCGGCGCAACTGGCCGATGAAAATGCCCGTCGCCGTCTGGTGTTGGATGATGGCAGCAGCGTACAAAACCCTAATCCTATCCCGTTTATTGGTGAGGATGACACCTTGCGCGCTGGTGATGTGGTGGAAAACCTGACCGGTGTGATTGACCATGGCTTGATTACCGCCTCTAACCCAGGGCCACGTGACTACAAATTGCATCCGACTGAGCCGGTGACTTTCAGCCGCGAAAATGTGCGTACTTCAGCGCCAGGCAGCGTGGGCGGTAACTATAAAGTGGCCAGCTTTAATGTGCTCAACTATTTCACCACGTTTACCAATGGCGCTACCGCCAGTGGTCAAACCAGCCAGGGTTGCCGTTTAGGTAGCAGCACTTCAGCTTCGAATTGCCGCGGTGCCAACAATCTGGTGGAGTTCAACCGTCAGCGTAACAAGATCATCCGTGCGCTAACTGCGATTAACGCGGATATCGTTGGCCTGATGGAAATCCAGAACAACGGCACAGTGGCGGCACAAAACCTGGTCGATGGCCTGAATGCGGTATCGGGTGCTAATACCTACAAAGTGATTGCGGACCCAGCCAGTGGCACCGGTACCGATGCGATCAAGGTGGCCATGATCTATAAACCAGCCAAATTGACACCCACAGCGGCGGCCTTGTCAGATACCAATAGCATCAATAACCGTCCGACGCTGGCACAAACCTTTGAGGCGGCTAATGGTGAGCGCTTCTCTGTGCTGGTGAATCACCTGAAGTCTAAGAGCTGCTCTGATGCAGCAGGTGGCGATGCTGACCAGGGTGACGGGCAAGGCTGTTACAACCCGCAGCGTCTGGCACAAGCCAACCAGTTGGTGCAATTCATCCAGACCGTTAAAAACCAGGCCAATGATCCAGATGTGATGGTGATTGGTGACTTGAACGCCTACGGCAAGGAAGACCCGGTGCTGGTGTTGGAGAACGCCGGTTTGCAAGACCAGATTGCACGCTTTAATGGTCAGGCCGGTTACTCCTATGTGTTTGATGGTGAGTCAGGTTACCTGGACCACGCACTGGCAAATGCTGACCTGGCGGCGCAAGTCACTGGCACCGTGCACTGGCATATCAATGCAGACGAACCGTTTGTCATTGACTACAACACCGAGTTCAAGCCACAAGACCTTTACACCGACAGCCCTTACCGTTCTTCTGACCATGACCCAGTGATCGTCGGCTTGCAACTGGTGAAGTCTGTGCAAGGCAGTGGTCAGCGTGACACCTTAATCGGCACACCTGGGGATGACGTGCTGACCGGTGGCTTGGGTGCAGACACCATTACTGGTGGTGCAGGCCGTGACACCTTTGTCTACCAAAGCATGCGTGATGCGACTGACACCATCACTGACTTTACGCCGGGCGAAGATCAACTGGACATCGCTGAGCTGCTGCAAAGCATAGGCTACAGCGGTAGCCAGCCGTTTGCCGATGGCGTTGCCCGTTGGGTGAGTGTGGCCGGTGGCGTGCAGTTGCAAATCGACACCGACGGCACAGCGGGTACGGCGACCGCCAAATCGCTGGTGACCTTAAAAGGATTAGCCATGAATCAACTGGATGCACACAGACCAGAAATGCAAGGTTTGGTGCGCTGGTAATTCAATATAAGTAGTTAAGCAGTATCAATCAAACCATAACCAATCAACAACTTGTTTTTAAATATCCAGTGAGAGGGTAGTTTTATGAAAAAAATCAGTTTAATCGCAGCGTTGCTGCTGTCCAGCCAAGCCAACGCGGCGCTGAATGCCGGTGACATCATGTTCACGGCTTTTAATGCCGACGAAGATGGGTTGTCCTTTGTGACCTTTGTTGACATCGCCGCCAATACCACCATTTACTTTAGCGATAACGAGTGGACCGGCAGCGCCTTCAATACTGGCGAAAGCTATAACCAGTGGGTATCCGCTGATGTGGTTGCCGCAGGTACTGTGGTGCGTTTCTCTGCTTATGATAAAACCACGCTGTCAGCTTCTGCAGGCGTGTTGTCCCGTGTGAGTGTGTCTGGCAGCAGCAACTGGGGCATCTCTAACAGCAACGAAACTGTATACGCCTACCTTGGTTCTGGTGCAACAGCACCAACCACGTTCCTGTCTGCCATCACTAACGGCAAATTTGTGAATGATGGTTCTTTGGCCAACACAGGGTTGACAGCCGGTGTCAATGCCATTGAATTAACCGCCAAAGCCGGTGCTTCCAGCGAGCCCGACTATGCCGAATATAACGGTGTGCGTGATGGCCTGAACAATTTTGCCGATTACAAAGCGCAAGTGGCAAACGTGAACAACTGGAACGTAGACACTGTAAATAACAGTGTTTCTACCGCGTTGGTGCCTAACACCACTGCGTTTACCGTGGCTGCAGTGACCCCTGTGCCAGAAGCGGACAGCGTAGGCATGTTGCTGGCTGGTTTGGGTGTGTTGGCGCTGGTACGTCGTCGCCAAGCACGTTAATCAGACACGTTAATACTTGAATGAATGCGTGCCGTGATGCGTCACGGCACGGCATGGAGAAAACAATGTTTAAACTGAAACAATTAACCGCTTGCGTGGCACTGGCATTAACCGCCAGCGCCGCCTGGGCTGAGGGTGTGACGGTGTTGCACGTGGGCGACCAGGAAAGCTGGTTGTTGTCTGCACAAGGCAACCTGCGCGATAACGCTGGTCAGGCGATTTCTTACTATGGCGGCATAGACCGCCTGGCGTCTGTGATTAAAAATGCCGAAACAACAGCCGTTGGCCAAGGCCGCACCGTGCTGAAATTAAACGCTGGTGATGCCTTTTTGCCTGGCCCGCGCTTTACCGCCAGCCTGAATAACCTGTCGAATAGCTACAGCGATGGCGGCCAGGACTTTTACGATGCAATCGCTTTGCGCCAGATTGGCTTTGACGCCATGGTGTTTGGTAACCACGAGTTTGACCTGGGCCCGCAAGTGGCTGCCCGTTTTGCCAAAGTCTCTGGCAGCACCTATCTTTCCAGCAACCTCAACTTCAATGCGACCGCTGAATTCAGCGCCTTAAAGGCTAGCGGTAAAGTGGCGCCTTCTAAAGTCATTACAACCACTGCCGGTCATAAAATTGGCCTGGTGGGTGCAACCACCCCTTTGTTGCCTAATATCTCCTCACCTGGTGCGGTGAATGTGATTGGCTACGACGCTGGCAATACCGAGGCACAAAACCTGCAAGCCCTGATTCCGCTGATTCAGGCAGAGGTGAACCGTCTACGCAGTGAGCAAGGCGTGACCACGGTGATTTTGATGAGCCATTTGCAAAATGCGGCCAATGAAATCAGCGTGGTGGTGCCGGCCTTGACTGGCGTTGACCTGGTGCTGTCCGGTGGTGGCCATGAGTTAATGGTCGACCCAGATGATGCCTTGATCAACGGTGGTGTCGCCGCGACTTACACCTCTCACCCAGTGAATGCCACGGATGCGCATGGCCGCACCGTGCCAGTCCTCACCAGCCACTTTGGTAACCGTTACGTCGGCCAGGTGAATTTCACCATAGACGACGCACACGGCACGTTTGTGGCGATTGAATCGAGCAAAATGATGCGCGTGAGCGGTGCTGCTGCGGATGCAGACCGCGTGGGTGGTGACGCCACAATTCAGGCGCAAGTGGTTGCCCCCGTGCTTAACTATATCTCTGCCTTAAATGCGCAAATCATCGGCACCACCGCAGTGAAATTAAATGGCCCGACCCATACTACGTGTGCCGCATTACCTTGTACCTTTGTGGCCGGTGTGCGTAACGCTGAAACCGGCCTGGGCAACCTGGTGGCTGACGCGATGCGTTTTGCTGGCAAAACCGAGGTCGCAATCCAGAACGGTGGCGGTATCCGTACCAACATTGCGACAGTGGGTAATGTCTCTATCGGTGACACCTTCAATGTGCTGCCATTTACCAACCTGGTCAAACGCGCACCAGAAGTGAATGCGACGCAGCTGAAAGACCTGCTGGAACACGGTTATGGCGACACCAGCCCGACCGGTCGCGCCAATGGCCGTTATCCGCAAATCTCCGGCATGCAAGTGGTGTATGACAGCCGCAATACCGCCAGAACGACCCAAGGCACAGGTAACCGTATTCAACGCGTGGTGCTGGATGACGGCACCGTGCTGATTGATCACGGCGTGGTGGTGAACAATAGCCGCACCTTCTCTTTCACCACGATCGACTTTACTGCCGCAGGCGGTGATGGCTTCCCATTCGTGCCCAATGCAGTTGTGTTTGAAGACAGCCCATTCACCATTACCTACCAAGAGGCATTGGCTAATTATATTCAGTCACCTAAAGCCGAAGGCGGTTTGGGTCGCTTGAATAATGCCGATGGCGACGAAATCACCGGCAATTTGTACGGTCTGGAAAACCAGTACGACAACGGTGGTCGTTTGATCGATCTGGCCATTGCCGCGACCACGCCTGGCGTGACGCGTAACGGCACTGCCAGCCGCGATGTGCTGGTGGGCACAGCAGGTGATGACGTGATGAATGGTGGCCTGGGTGTGGATACGCTGACCGGTGGTGCTGGTAATGATGTGTTTGTTTACAGCAGCATGCGCGATGCCGGTGACACCATCACTGACTTCACGCCTTATGCCGACAAATTACAGCTGACGGCCTTGCTGTCTTCACTCGGTATTTCTGCCAACACGGTATTAACAGGCGGCTATTTGAGCCTGGTTGATGTGACTGGTGGCGTACAGGTAATGGTTGATACTGACGGTGCCGCAGGCCCGGCAGCCGCCAAATCATTAGTGACTCTCAAAGGCTTGACCGCAAAACAAGTGTCACCAGCCAGAGATTTCATACTTTAATGTTTACTAAAGGAATTTTGCAATGAACACATTCATGAAAAAAATCACGCTGGCAGCCTTATTGGCAGTGGTCATGCCAGCCCAGGCAGCGATTCAATCCCTGCAGTTTGCAGGCCAGGTCGAGTCCGGTTATTACAACGGGACCAGCTACCAGGGCCAGTTTAGCTTTGACGATGCCGGTTTGCTGGCATCAGGCACTGAGCTGATCAACCTGAGCAGCTTGAACTTTAACTTTGGTGGCAGCCTGTTTAACCTGGCCACCCCAGCTTTGGCTGATGCGACTGCTGTGTTTCAAGATGGCGTGTTTACTGGCCTGGAATGGTCTGTAGACTCAAGCAGCCCAGCCATCGGTTTTAGCCTGATTGCCGGTTATGCCGATAACTCAGATGCTTTCTTTGCTTACGACACCGCGTTGGGACTGTCTGGCACCGGTAGTCTGGCCTATGCCGCTAATGTGCCAGAGCCGACACAATCCGGCCTGATTCTGGCTGGATTGGGTCTGATTGGCCTGATCGCTGCCCGTCGTCAAGCATAGTGACATCAGCGTTTATCGCCCAATGACAAGCCCGGTTCGCCGGGCTTTTTTGGTCTCTGCCAGCAATGTTTCAACACATGATAGTCCGACTAGTCCGATCTTAATTTGTCTGCAACATTCGCTCTATAGACTTGCTGCTCGAATTAACTCGTCAGCGAAGCTATGAAGAAAACACTTGGTTTATTGGTTGGATTATTAGGGCTCAGCCTGTCTACGACAGTCATGGCAGCATGGAATGCCGATTGGGCGACACAACAAAAAATTTCGATAGAAACCGCCAATATTAAAGAGGCAGTGAATCAGGCGCCTGTATTAATCCGTTTGCATTCTGGCAACTTTGATTTTACCGGTGCCAATGTAGACGGCGCTGACCTGCGTTTTATCGCCGCAGATGACAAGACAGAACTCAAGTTCTCACTTGAAAAATATGATGCTGTCAACGAGCTGGCCGTGGCCTGGGTTGTGCTGCCGCAAGTGTCTGCCGCTAATAAAGAGTTGGCGATCAGCTTGTATACCGGTAACGAAGGTGCCAAATCGGTCAGTGATGGTCAAGCCCTGAATGATTCGGCTTTACTGGCCCGCTTTGCGTTTGCCGATAACGCGTTGCTCAAAGACAGTGGTCCTGCCCAATTGACCGCAAGAGGCAATGCAGTGGTGCAAAAAGCGGGTTTGATTGCCGAAAGTGCCACTTTAAGCAACAGCCCGTTAACGATTGCCTTGCCAGCTGAACCAGTCTTGGCCAATGGCATGACCTGGTCTGTCTGGCTGAAGCCGGCCAATTTGCCACAAACTGCTGAGATTTTCAAAAGTGGTAACGTGAAGTTAACCCTAGAAGGCAGCGCCCTGGCGCTACATGCTGGTGCTGCCAGCACCCAAGCTGGTGAGTTGAAGGCTGGCCAGTGGCAGCATCTTGCCGTGGTATTCCAGGCGGGTCAGGCTATTGTGTATGTCAATGGTCAAGTGGCTGGGCAAGTGGAAGCGAGCGATGCGCAGGCGAACGCGGAATTCACTTTAGGGCAAAACTTGAATGCAGAAGTAGATGAGTTGCAACTGGCTTCCACGGCACGTAGTCCCGCCTGGCTGACTCTGGTGGCTAAATCTCAAGGCGCAGATGCCAGCATGGTCAAAGTCATCGCCGCCGATGGTGAAGAAGAGGGCGAGGGCGGTGAAGCTAACTACATGGGCATTTTGATCGACAGCCTGACGATGGACGCCAAGGTAGTGATTGGCATTCTGGCGGTGATGTTTTTTATCAGCGTATGGGTGATGTTTAGCAAAGCGCGTCTGGTGGTGTTGACGGATAAAGGCAACGCCTTGTTTCTAAAACGCTTTCAGCAAGCCTCTGCACAGGACTTATTAGACCTGGACAAGAGCGGGGCTTATGCAAACTCCAACCTGTTCGGTTTATACAAAGCTGGTTTACGTGAAATCAAAAAACGTGAGCATGACGGCAAGGTGCAGTTGAGCGGTGCCTCGATTGATGCGATTAAAGCGGCCGTGGATGCTGACCAGGTACGTGAAACGCAACGCCTGAACAGCCTGATGGTATTGCTGACCATTGCGATTTCTGGGGGGCCTTTCCTTGGCCTGCTAGGCACGGTGGTCGGCGTGATGATTACCTTTGCGGCGATTGCGGCGGCAGGTGACGTTAACGTGAACGCGATTGCGCCTGGTATTGCGGCGGCTTTGTTAGCGACGGTTGCAGGTTTGGGCGTGGCGATTCCGGCCTTGTTTGGCTACAACTACCTGGCTAGCCGCGTCAAAAACATCACCATCGCCATGCAGATTTTTGTCGATGAATTCATTACCCGTACCGCCGAATTGTACGGTAAGGAATAAGGCTTAAGCGATGTCAGAAGGCGTCAAAGAAGAGAACCAGCTATACGATGAAATCAATATTACGCCCATGCTGGACCTGGCGTACGTATTGCTGGTGATTTTTATCATCATGACCACCGCGTCAGTGCAAGGCGTCAAAGTCGATATGCCGCATACCGTGAACTCTGCCGCGCTGGCCAAACCGCAAATGCGGGCCATCACCGTCACCAGTGATGGCAGTGTTTACCTGGATGCGTTTCCGGTCGACATGGCACAGCTGGAGCAACGCTTGGCCGCTTACAAAAGCAGCAACCCCGAGGTGCCGGTGGTGCTTAAAGGCGATGCCGCTGCGCATTATGAAAAGGTGTCCGAAGTGCTGGAAATCTGTAAACGGCTGGACATCACCGAAGTCGGCCTGGTGACGAAGAAAGTGGTGGAGTAAGCCATGCAGGTTCAAAACGACGCCCAACCTTACGACACCATCAACATCACGCCCATGCTCGATCTGGCCTATGTGCTGCTGGTGATATTTATTTTGATGACGACCGCGGGTGTACAAGGCCTGACCATGAATTTACCCAAGCCGTCTAACAAACCCAGCACCGAAAAACACGACATCAAAATCGTGCAGGTGCAGCAGGGCGGCACGCTCACCATTAATGGTGTGGGCGTGAGCCTGGCCGAGCTGGAAGCACAGCTTAACCAGGCCAAGGTCATGGACCCGAAGTTCAACGTCATGATCAAAGGCCAGCCACAGGCGCCATATGCTGGCGTCATCGGCGTGATTGACCTGGTCAACCGTCTGCAAATTGAAAATGTCGGTTTAGTGACCGGCAAGATAGGGACATAAGCATGGCATTGCATGACATGGATGCCATGGCAGAAGAAACACCGGTGTCTGCCACACGCTTATGGACGACACGCATTGCCATTGCGTTACTGGTGCTCGCCGTGTTGGCAGGCATTGGCTATGGCATTAAAAAAATGTTTTCAGGCGGTGCGACGCATAAAAAGCAAATCACCACAGTGAAGTTATTGCCAGATACACCACCCCCGCCGCCACCCCCGCCGCCAAAAGAGCAGCCTAAGGAAACGCCCAAAGAGCAGCCTAAGGAAATTAAGGCCCCTGAGCCAAAACCAGCAGAAACACCCCCGGCCGAAAATCTGAAAATGGAAGGCGCGGCCGGGGATGGCCCTAGCCCGTTTCAGGCCGGGGCAGTAAACAATGAGTACAAAGGCGGTGCGGTGGCAACGATAGGCTCAGATGGCGGCGTCAAGTTTCGTTGGTATGCGGGGCTAGTGAAGTCACAGATTGAGCGCGCGATTGAGCGCGATAAAAAGCTGACTCAGGGGCAATACAAGATCGTGGTCAGCGTTTGGTTAAAACCCAACGGGCAATTTGAACGGCTGTCTGTTGAGCAGTCAGATACGACGCCCGAAATTGAGCAAGGCATACGGGAAGCCTTGAATGATTTACCGGCGATGCAGGAAGCACCGCCTGAAAGTATGCCTATGCCTATCCGGTTGCGGATTACGGCAAAGAAAATGGGCTAATTCATGAATACACATATCAATGTGACAAACCATAACACTGTGAGTGAGGATATGCAGACTCTCAAACCATCATTAAAGAAAATGACACTGGCTATCTGGCTGTTGTCGCCCTTACTGGCCGCGGGGAATCTGCAGGCCGGAGAGCGCGAATCGCTGGAGCAATTGCGGGCCACGACGACCAACCTGATCGAACTGCTGGTACAAGAAGGCGTGTTGTCCAAGCAAAAGGCCGATGCCTTATTGCAACAGGCCAAGGCTGACGCCACCAAGTTAGAGGCGACCAGTGCCGAGGCTAAGCAAGCCGATTTGCAAGACAATGTGAAGTCTGAAGTGAATAAAGCACTGGATGAAAAAACCGTGCGCGTGCAATATATTCCACAGCATGTGAAGCAGGCCATGCGCGAGGAAATTGAGCATGATGTGATGGAGAAGCTCAACTATAAAGCAGGCGAGCGCCTTGGCGTCCCTGAGTGGATTGACCGCATCAGCTTTCACGGTGATATCCGTTTGCGTGGCCAGGCCGATGAGTTCCCTGGCGATAATGCCGACTTCCAGGCGTTGAGCGACGACCCTACGCGCGCCATGAACCTGAATAACTCCAGTGAAGAGCGCCGCCGCTCCAGGATACGTGCGCGTTTGGCTGCTGATGTGCGTATTAACGATTGGTTGACGGGTGGCTTGCAGTTTGTCACCGGGCAGCAAAATACGCCTGTGACACCGAATCAGACTGAAGGCATTGCACAGGGCAAATACCTGTTTACGCTCGATCGCGCCTTCTTGCAGGCAAAACTAACCGATTGGGCAACCGTCACTGGCGGCCGTTTTGGCAACCCGTTTATGTTTACCGATATGTTGTGGGATCCTGACTTGGCGTTTGATGGTTTTGCAGCCACGTTTACACCAAAAATCAATGAACGTTGGTCTTCATTTACCACGGTGGGCGCATTCCCGATTGAAGAAGTCGAGTCTTCTTCAATCAACAAGGCAAAAGATAAATGGCTGTATTCGGCGCAAACCGGCATTAAGTGGACCGCGGATAACAAATCCTCTGCAAAGATTGCAGTGGCCTATCACGATTTCACCAATGTTGAGGGTAGACCGAACCCTGTGACCGGGGAAAACTATTACGATGCGACTGCACCGATTTGGCGTCAGCGTGGTAACAATACCTTTAATATCAACGAGTCTAATGGGGGCACCTCTATCATCGGCCTGGCTTCCAAGTTTGAGCTGGTTAACCTGATGGCGCAAGTGGATTTAATGAACTTTGACCCGGTACATGTCACGCTGACTGGTGACTATGTGCGCAATATTGGCTTTGACCAACAGGAAATTCTCAAGCGGACTGGTAATCTCTATAAAAAAGAGAATGAAGGCTATAACTTCAGGGTTGATGTGGGCAATAACAGTTTTATGGGGCCGTACGTGCAAAACGTGATGCCACATGAGTGGCAAGTGTCAGTCGGCTATAAACGCCTGGAGGCAGATGCGGTCATGGATGGCTTTACTGATTCCAACTTTAGGTTGGGCGGCACCAATGCCAAAGGTTGGTATGTGTATGGTAACTATGCCATTGATAAAAATGCCTGGATCAGCGGCCGTTACATGAGTGCAGATTCGATTAGTGGCTTGCCTTTCTCGGTCGACGTGCTGCTATTAGATTTGAATGCTAGGTTCTAGGAGGCATGATGAAACAGATTCTGGTGATCATGATGGGTACTATGCTGTTAAGCGTGCACTTGAATGCCCCTGCCGCCGAAAAGCAGGACAAAGCAGCCAAACGGGCGGCGATCTTAATGCAAAAGATGAAACAGGATCTGGAGGCTGAGAAGTCGGCGCTGCAAACGCAGTTTGAGCAGGAGAAACAAGGCCTGTCTCAGGCACTGGATCAGGCGCAGAGCGCGCAAAAAACGCATTCGGTGAAGCTGCAAGGCCAGGTTGTACGTAATCAACAGTTACAGACGGATAACCAGAAGCTGGCGACAGAAAAAACGGCTTTATCTGCACAGTTGCAGCAGTTGCAAGCGCAACTGGCCGCGCAATCCCAACAGCTAGAAGCCACCGAGCAGCAGCTGAAAGTGGCTAAAGCTGACCTCGACATGAATGACAACCAGCGTAAGGGGTTGGTGGCCAAGGTGGGTACGGCGCACCAGCAATTGTTGTCTTGCGAAGAAAAAAATAGTCGCTTATATGCTTATGGGCATGATTTGGTCGGCCTGTATGCAGATGCCAGCGCTTATCAACGGGTGATGCGTGCCGAGCCGTTTTTTCAGCTCAAGCGGGTCGAGCTAGAAAATATTTTGCAGGCTAAGCAGACGCAACTACTGGAAAATAAAGTTGATACAATAGCGTCACCTTGACGGTTTTTAAGTCAGGCACTTATGCTTTTTGAGAATAGGCTGGCATGATGACTGCGTTATTGGATTCCTGGTTTACCCGGCACGAGCGTGCCCGCATTTTTCCGTTCGTCGGTTTTATTCTGCTGTTGGCGCTAGAGCCATGGCTGGCCGCTGCATTGACCTGGTTGGGTGCCGGTGCCGAACCGACTTATTTGCTGCGCAGTGTGTGTGCACTGTTGCTGTTACTGTATTTTCGCCGCGACTACCTCGAGCTGCGCGTCACCCCCACTTTTAATCAGGCATTGGCTGCGTTGCTGGCTGGCTGGCTGGTATTTTTACTTTGGATCATCCCTTACCCTACCTGGCTGGGGGGGCATGACGGGCGTATTGTCGCTGCGATGCCCATGCAAAGTAGTGCTGATGTGTTCTGGTTAATGTGCCGCTGGAGTGGCTCGGCATTGGTGGTGCCGGTGATCGAAGAGTTGTTCTGGCGTGCGTATTTGATGCGCAGGCTGGATAGTGCTGACTTTATGTCAGTGGTGCCTGCTACCGTCACCGCTTATGCAATTGCAGTAAGTAGCGTATTATTTGCAGTGGAACATCAGCTCTGGTTAGCCGGGCTGTTGGCCGGATTGGTATATGCCTGGTTATACCGTCGATTTCAGGTGCTCTGGGTGTCAATACTGGCCCACGTGACCACCAATGCCGTGCTTGGGTTATGGGTGGTGTATGGCGGTCACTGGCAGTACTGGTAACCAGAGTGTGTTAGCATGTGTTTTGAATTTTGGAGCAATGAGTGCTCAAGACTCGTCGCAAGTAAGCCGTAATGAGTGGGGCGTACTGTCGCAACAGAACACAAAAAATACCAAAATATTTAAAGGGTGATGATGAAAAAAATCGCATTAATTGTGCCAGCACTGATGCTGGTGATGGCCGGATGTAGTAAACATGATGACGCTGCCAAAGCAGGCTCGCAAGTGGTGGCCAAGGTCAATGGCAGTGAAATTACCGTGCATCAATTGAATTTTGCCTTATCCAAGCTGGGTAAGCTGGATCAGTCACAAATCAAGGCTGCGTCTGAAAAAGTATTGCAGCAAATGGTCGACATGGAGCTGCTCAAGCAGAAGTCTGTCGATGAAAAGCTGGATCGTGATCCGAATGTATTGCAGGTGCTGGAAGCCACCAAGCAGCAAGTGTTGGCGCAGGCTTACATGCAAAAGATCGCAGCCAAACAAGCGGCACCATCAGCCGATGACATCAAGAAGTTTTACGATACGCATCCTGAGTTATTCAGTGATCGTAATGTGTATGTGATTCAGGAGTTTGCTGTTAAAGATGGCAACCAGCATGTGAGCGAGATTGAAGCTGGTATCAGCGCTGCGAAAACGGCCGATGATTTAGCCAAGTGGTTAAAAGACAATAACTACCTGTTTAGCGCAAATGCCAGCCGCAAAGCCGCAGAACAATTGCCATTAGAGCTGCTGAAAAAACTAAATACCTTGAAAGCGGGCGATACGCTGGTGGTGAAGAGCCCACAGGCGCTGGTGTTGCTGTTCTTGGCCAAGGTTGATCGTCAACCGGTGGATTTGGAAAAAGCTAAACCAGTGATTCAACAGTTTTTGGTGAATTCTAATCAGCAAACGGTGATTAAAAACGAAGTGTCTACCTTGCGTAAAGATGCCAAAGTAGAGTTTTACGGCGACTTTTCAAAACTGACGCTGGATAGTGGCGCAACCACCGCGCCGGTAGCGCCTGCTGAGGCCAAACCGGAATCAGCTGTGGCTTCACCTGTGTCTGAAACCACCGAGCAGCCAGCGCACCATAATCAGGCGATCGAAAAAGGACTGTCTGGTTTGTAATTCAGGCACTGTTCTTGCGAAAACCCCGGCGATGCCGGGGTTTTTTATTGCAAAAATAATATGGGCTGTAGTGCCTATGGCAACAGCGTTATTGCTTTAAACACATTGCTTAAACGCGCTGCTTTCTGCGCCAGCTTAGCCAGCCTGCCCATAACAGCATGGCTGGCAGACCAAATTGAAAGCTGTTAAACAACACCATCAGCCAGGTTTGCGTGGCAGGCAGGGCAATCACGCTGTCTCGTAACGGGGGCGCGGCCAAACTCACACTCGGCTGATTATTGACAACCCACTGCAGGCTTTGCATGCCGAGCGCCAGATTGCCACCACGCTGTAACTGCGCATTGGTGAAAAACTGGCGACTGCCTATGATCAGCACCCGTTGCCGCTCGCCGGTTGCACGGTCTTTTTCTAATGCCAGCATGACGGTGGCCGGGCCCTGGGTGTCGGTTTTCGGATTAAATAGTGCTTGGCTGGCTGGTTGCATCGGCTGGTAAGCTGCGCTGACCCAGCCATGGTCAGCCACTGCGACCAACGGTAGTGTGCGCCATGCGTCGCCGGCCTGGCGGGGGCGTTGAATGGCATGTGCGCTATCAAAAAAAGTGCGCAGGGCAAAGTCCTGGGTCGGGCCTTGTGAGGCATAGCGCTGGGTGCTCAAGGCATGCAGCGGAATATCAAACTGGCGATTGGCGGGGTCAATAATCAGCCCTGGGCTAAGCGTGAAGCCTAGCTGTGTGGCCAGGGTGTCTAATCCTTGTTGTTGCGGCGTGTCCAGCAGCCAGACCAGGTTGCCGCCGTGATCAATATGCGCTTGAATCACCTTGTTTTGTGCCGCCGTATAGGCGTGGGTTGCCCCGGCCAGCACCAAGGTGGGCAACGATGCCTGTTGGTTAGGCAGTGTTGTCAGCGATGTGGCGCTGAGCGTGCGTAATCCGGCGGCTTGCAGGGCTTGCCCCAATTGGCTGGCGCCTTGCGGCGAGCTGTCTTGCAAAGCGGGCTCACCATTGTCAGCAGCAAAAATGAGCGGTGCACGCGCACCGTGTTGCAGTTGCAAGAGCACGTTGGTGAAGGCTTCTTCGGTGTAGGGTAAGTAAAGGTGTTGCTGTTGTCCGCGATAGCGAATGACCATTTCGCCTTCTTTTTTGATCTGCCACTCGCGCGCCAGGGTGGGCGCGCTGGCCGGGTCTATAAATTGCACTTGCAGGTTGGGGTGCACAGATTGATAGCGCTGTAGCAAGGCGCTAATCGACTTTCTGAAATAGCGGCCTTTGTAGGGGCTGTTGCTGCAAAATGCCGTGACTTCTATGCGGTCTGGCAATTGTTGTAGCACCTGTATGCTGGCTGCTGACAACGTATTGCGGTGATTATGTGTGGTGTCGGCCATGACCTTAAACTGCCAGGCCGCCGCCCCTAGCGCTAAGGTCAATAGCAAGAGTGCAGGCACGGCTAGCCGATGGTGCCACCAGTTTGCCAGGCGCTTGAATGCGGTGCGTGCGAATGACAGGCGGCGCGCCTGAAGAGTGTTAGCCATAGAGTCGGTCAGCATGGAGACGGCGAATAGAAAGCAGCACAAAAAACACGGCAAACAGCACAAAAAATATCAGGTCGTAGCTGTCGAGAATGCCCAGTGCGAATTGGCGGTAATGCTGCATGAGTGACAGGTTGTGAAACAACGCCTGGTGATCGTCACTAAAAAACTTGTCCAGCAACAGGCAGATGGCCAGCGCCGTCATGCTGCAAAAAGCGGCCAGAATCGGGTTGGCGGTTAGGCAAGAGACATACAGCCCGAGTGCACTGCTAGCCACCATCAGCAGCCACAGCCCAAGCGCATGTGTGAGCAGATACGGCAGGTCAATTTCGGCCCACGGTAACAGCATGGCAATCATGACCACCATGCTGGCAACCAGCAGGCTCAAATAGCTGACGATGCCCAGCAGTTTGCCCAGAATCAGCTCGCTCATACTTAAAGGGGCGCTCATGAGCAGGGCCATGGTCTGGTTTTTACGTTCTTCGCTGATGAGTTTCATGCTCACCAGTGGCACCACAAACAGCATTAAGACTGCTGCTACGCCAAACACGCCTTCGGCCATAAACTGGGTAATGCCTATGCGCTGCACCTGCCATTGCGCACTGTGCATGATTTCAAAATACTGGTTAAAACTCAGGCTGTAATAAGTGCCAACAATGGCTTGAAAAATGGCCAGCACCAGCCAGCCCATGGGGGTGGCAAACAGGCTGCGCAGTTCTTTGCGGGCGATGATTAAAATCATGATAGGCGCTGCCGCTACAGGCCTTTGATAATGCCAAAGCGCACGGCAATATGGACCACCTGGCCAGTGGTTTCTACCCCCAGCTTTTGCCTGACACTGGTCTGGATATTAGCTACGGTTTTATAGCCGATATGCATGCCCTTGGCGATGGCTGCCAGCGCTTCGCCCTGTGCAATCCGGCGGAATACCTCAAACTCGCGCGGTGATAGTTTCTGGATCGGGTTTTCCTGGCTCTCTAGATGGTACATGGATAAGCTTTGCGCCAACTCGTTGTTAATGTAGCGCCCGCCCTTGAGGATTTTCTGCACCGCCTCCAGCACCACTTCTGGTGGCTCAGTTTTGGTCACATAGCCGCGCGCACCGGCCTGAATGGCGCGCGTGGCATAGATGCAGTCATCATGCATGCTAAAAATCAACACCCGCATCTGCGGCTTGCGATGCAATATACGCTTCAAGGTTTCCAGACCACCTATGCCGGGCATGTCGAGGTCTAAAATCAACAGGTCAGGGTGGTTTTTTTCAACCAGCAGGCAAGCCTCTTCGCCACTCAGCGCATCCGCTGTCACTTGGTGATTGGCTTGCTCCAGCATGGTGCGCAGACCTTGCCTGAGCATGGCGTGGTCATCGGCGATCATTACTTTTGCCATCGGTTTGCGTGCGCCTTACTTTTTATTAGCAAAGGTGATGTTCACGCATTTGTCATTGGCAAAGGTGAGCTCGGCGGTATTAAAAAACTTGCTTGGCGCATATTGGATTTTGCCGCGGTAATACCACATTTCAATCTGCTCGCCAGCGCCCGGTGCCGCTTGCTGTTGTGCCTGCAAAATCTGATCGGCATTGTGCGGTTTGACTGCGACGTCTTTTTTAACTGGCTTGCCTAGTTGTTCTTCGACAAACTGGCGCGATTGACCACTATAGGCTTGTAAAAACAGTTGTTCTTCTGTTTGCAGGTCTTTTGCAAGCAGTGACAACGGCGCCGCCAGTAAAGGCACAACAAGTGCAATCAGGCTTAACCATTTAGGGTGTTGCATAGTCGTTCACTCCCGGGTCTGATAATAAAGATGAGGCAGGGCGCGCCTGCTTGCTCAAGTTGAGTGGCAACAGGCCGGTAATCAAGGTGCCTGCTTGCACGCCACTCATGAGTTTGAAGCTGCCTTGCAGCGATTCTATGCGTTCGCGCATGCCGACCAGCCCGACGCCTTCGGTGGCTTGCGTGGTATCCATGCCTTGTCCGTTGTCACGGATTTCAATTTTTAGCGTGGCTTTATCAAGGCGTTTGATGATGTGAATATCTATCCAGACTTCGCTGGCATGGGCATGGCGCGAAATATTGGTGAGCGCTTCTTGCACGACCCGAAAGGCAACAATATTGGTGTCTTCGTTCAAAGTCTGTTCGCCTGTGTCTAGCGCCAGGTGGCAGTCAACAGACACATTGAGTTTTTTCCAGTCATTAACCAGGCGCTCAACGGCGCCAATCAGCCCCAGCGAGTCGAGTGCCGGTGGCCGCAAGTGCTTGATTAACGCACGTATGGACTGCTGCACATGCTGGGTATTAGAGGCAATTCTCACCGCAATCACATGCGCCTGATCGGGGCTGCTTTTTTGCAGGGTGAGTGCATCCATGCGGATGGCGGTCAGGTATTGGCCAGTTTCATCATGAATTTCGCTGGCAATATATTTGCGCTCTTGCTCCTGCATTTGCATGGCGTGGCGGGCCAGCACGCGGTTTTCTTTGAGCGTGCGCTCTAAGTCGAGCTCCACCAGGCACTGCTCGGTCATGTCTACCAGGTAACCATGCAGTTGTGCCGGTTTGCGATCTGCTGCCGGCACATGCACAAAACGCGCGCCGACAAAGCAGGGCAGGCCATCTGGCCGCCGGATTTGCAGCTTGTTGAAGTTGAGCTCCTGGTGGTATTGCAGTTGCGAGACAAACGTTGGCCAGTCGAACGAAAACAGCCCGCAGGCGTTTTTATGATCGCTGGTCGGGCGGCAGATACGATCAAACGCACGATTGTGCATACCAATATTGCCATCAATATCCAGCACGACATTGCCGGTCAGGTCGCCGTCAAACAATGTTTTATAGAGCTGCTGGCTACTGCTTAATTGCGCCTCTGTGCGTTGCCGACGCTGAATTTCGGCATGAATCTCCCGCATGCGGCGCTGGCTGAACCACACGCTCAACAACACAAATACAAACAAGGTGAGCGGTACTTCGTCCAGTTGTGCGTATTCATAAGTTAATAGCCAGGCATTGACCCGCTCGGCCAGGTCAAATTGCGACGAGCAGGCAAATGTCAGCGCCACGCCCGTCATCACAATGAGCGTGTCCTGACTGGCCCGGCTTAATTTGCCGAGTTTGTGAATAGCAGCAATGACTGGCATAGATCGTTGATAAGAATGCATGACTGGAGTGACTAAACGCTTTATGAAGCTTTGTTGCAGCAGGCACATTGCGCCCGCCCTGTGTAAACCTGCGTCACTATAGACCACATCCCTTTTCAATACGACGTGAAAGATTCCCGTTGTTGGCTAGTTTGCACAAATGAATTCTTGAACCAATGAAAGGGAATCTTTCATCTATTACCAATGTTACAAATTATTAACAATTTCGGTCGTGCAGTGGGGCATTCGGGGGGATGTCCACGACACCACGTAAAACGCATTCTTGAGAGATTAGGAGATCCTATGAAAGTAACATCATCTAGCGCCATTCTTGGTGCTTTGGTCGGAGGCTTGTTTGCAAGTTTTTCTGGCTTAGCCATGGCAGATGCGGACTTGGACAAGCAGGTGAATACCGCCGGTGCTTGGCCAATCGCAACGGGTGGCTATTACAGCCAGCACAATAGCCCACTGGCACAAATTAACAAATCCAACGTTAAAAACGTAAAAGCGGCCTGGTCATTTTCTACCGGTGTATTGAATGGTCACGAAGGTGCGCCATTAGTCATTGGTGACATGATGTATGTCCACTCTGCGTTCCCAAACAACACTTATGCTCTGAATCTTAACGATCCAGGCAAAATTGTTTGGCAACACAAACCTAAGCAAGATGCTTCAACCAAGGCAGTAATGTGCTGTGACGTGGTTGACCGTGGTTTAGCTTACGGTGCGGGTCAAATTGTTAAAAAACAAGCCAATGGTCACTTGCTGGCGTTGGATGCCAAAACCGGCAAAATCAACTGGGAAGTAGAAGTGTGTGATCCAAAAGTGGGTTCAACACTGACACAAGCGCCTTTTGTGGCGAAAGATACCGTGTTGATGGGGTGTTCTGGTGCTGAGCTGGGTGTACGTGGTGCTGTGAACGCATTCGACCTGAAAACAGGTGAATTGAAATGGCGTGCATTTGCTACGGGCTCTGATGACTCTGTGCGTCTGTCTAAAGACTTCAACAAAGACAATCCACACTATGGTCAATTCGGCCTGGGTACAAAAACCTGGGAAGGCGATGCCTGGAAAATTGGTGGCGGTACAAACTGGGGTTGGTACGCATACGATCCTAAATTGAACCTGTTCTACTACGGTTCAGGTAACCCTGCACCATGGAACGAAACCATGCGTCCTGGTGACAACAAATGGACCATGACCATTTGGGGTCGTGACCTGGATACAGGGATGGCGAAATGGGGCTACCAAAAGACGCCGCATGACGAGTGGGACTTTGCTGGTGTGAACCAGATGGTACTGACCGACCAGCCAGTCAACGGCAAAATGACGCCATTGCTGAGCCATATCGACCGTAACGGTATCTTGTACACCCTGAACCGTGAAAACGGCAACCTGGTGGTGGCTGAAAAAGTGGACCCAGCGGTTAACGTATTCAAAAAAGTGGACCTGAAAACCGGTACACCAGTACGTGATCCAGAGTTTGCAACCCGTATGGACCATAAAGGTACCAACATTTGTCCATCAGCGATGGGCTTCCACAACCAGGGCGTTGATTCTTACGATCCTGAAAGCCGTACTTTGTATGCTGGCCTGAACCACATTTGTATGGATTGGGAGCCGTTCATGCTGCCATACCGTGCTGGTCAGTTCTTCGTTGGCGCAACATTGGCGATGTACCCTGGCCCTAACGGCCCAACCAAGAAAGAAATGGGTCAGATTCGTGCATTTGACCTGACCACTGGTAAAGCAAAATGGACCAAGTGGGAGAAATTCGCGGCTTGGGGCGGTACTTTGTACACCAAAGGTGGCCTGGTTTGGTATGCAACGCTTGACGGTTACCTGAAGGCTTTGGATAACAAAGACGGTAAAGAGTTGTGGAACTTCAAGATGCCTTCCGGTGGTATCGGATCTCCAATGACTTACTCCTTCAAAGGTAAGCAGTACGTTGGCAGCATGTACGGTGTAGGAGGCTGGCCTGGTGTTGGTCTGGTGTTTGACCTGACAGACCCAAGTGCTGGTTTGGGTGCGGTTGGTGCGTTCAAAGAACTGCAAAACCACACACAAATGGGCGGTGGCCTGATGGTGTTCAGCCTGTAATTTCATGCAGTGAACCTGTTGATGTAAGTGACCAGGATGGCCGTCAACCGCAAGGATGGTCGGTCATCCTGTTCTCTAGCACGGAGAAGAGAGCAAATGTTTCCTGAAGTGAAAGAAAATCGTCGTACGTGGTTAACCCTGTGTTTATCCGTGGCGCTCAGCGTTTTAGCCTTGCCTGCGCTGGCGGCCAATACACTGAATATTTGTGCCGGTAAATCCGAGCTGCCGTTTTCAAATGACCAAAAACAAGGCTTTGAAAACAAGATTGCAACGGTGATTGGCCAGGCCTTGAATATGCCTGTCAATTACTTCTGGTGGACCAATCCGCTCACGCTGCAAAAAGACATGGAAGAAGGTAAGTGCGATGTGCTCATCGGCACAGACCCCCATGATCCACGCGTGTTGGCAACCAAACCTTATTATCGTTCTGCCTATGTGTTTATCACCCGCCAGGACCGTGAGATTGATGTGACCGCCTGGGATCATCCTTATCTGAAAGAAAAGAATTTCCGCATTGGTGTGATGCCGGACAGCCCGGGCAAAAACATGTTGCTGCAAATTAATCGCTTTGACGACATGTTTGATTACTTTACTGAAATCCAGAATTTTCAATCTACCCGTAACCGTTACGTCCATGTCGAGCCTTCTCGCCTAGTAAACGATGTGGCCAATATGCATTTGCACATGGCGATGTTATGGGCACCAGAAGCAGCGCGCTATGTGCGTGCATCTGAAGTGCCGCTCAAAACAGTGATCGTAGAAGACAACGCACAAAAAACCAATGGCGAAAAAATCCCCATGCATTACAACGTGGTGATGGGGGTGAACAAGCAACGCCCTGAGTTGGTAGAGGCGCTGAATCGTGTCATTGATGCAAACGGGGCTGAAATTACTGCCATCCTCAAGGATGAAGGCATCCCTTTGCTTCCTCTTAATTAATCAAGTGTTTGGAGTTTGAATTGAAAGAATCTCAACAACCGCAATCGCGCCGCCTGAAACAACAACTTGCCATGGCTTTGGGCGTCTCTAGCCTGGTGATGGCGGCTTTTCTGACGGTGGCCTGTGCCAAAGATGAGTCTGCTGCTAACGCCGATGGCGCTGCCAAGCAGGCACCGGCGCAGCTGGCGCTGAAAGACGGCCCGGCAATCGAGTTCCGCGGCACGCTGTCGGGCGATGTGCTGGACCTGGCGCCGATGGAAGGCGAAACCTTTACGCCGGAAGCGAAGCACTTTATGGCCACCGGTGAAAATCCATACAAAGGCAACGATGCGGAAATCAAAAAAGGCTATACGATTTTCTCGACTGCGTGTTCCGGTTGTCATGGCCATCTGGCCGAAGGCAAGCTAGGCCCTGCGCTGGCGGATGATTATTGGACCTACCCTAAAAACGAGACCGATAAAGGCATTTTTGAAACCATTTATGGCGGTGCTGCCGGCATGATGGGCCCGCAACAAGGCCGTATGACCGTGGACGAAATTTTGCATGTGATTGCCTGGATTCGTCATCAGGCCGAAGAAAACCTCAAAAACGGTGGCGCTGCGCCACACGGTTAATCCCATTATCGGATTGTTAGGCTGGTGGGCAATCCGTTAATTGAAAACAATACACCAGCTAATGTGGAATGAAGGAGAAAGTGATGAAACACGTATTGGCATTACTGGCAGTCGCCAGTGTGTTTGCAGTGTCCAATCAGGCTCTGGCTTACGACGGTCAAAACTGTAAAGAGCCAGGTAACTGCTGGGAAGCCAAACCCGGCTATCCGGAAAAAATTGCGGGTTCCAAATATGACCCAAAACATGATCCGGTAGAACTCAACAAGCAAGAGGAGTCCATTAAAGCGATGGACGCACGCAATGCAAAACGTATTGCGAATGCAAAATCCAACGGCAATTTCGTGTTTGACGTGAAGTAATCTTAATTCCCCCCAGGAAACTGACATCGTTTCCGGTGTCAGTTTCATTTCCCTTGTTGATGTGGCAACCCGGTGCCGACTGTGAACAGTCGGTAGTGGCTTGCTTCATTCTGAATCATGGATAGTGTATGCAAAAACAAATAGAGTTGTCGGTGTGGCGTGAGCGCGCGCTGGCGTTTGAGCAGGCCTTAAACCAGGTCGTGCTCGGCATGCCCGAGCAGGTGAGAGCACTCACGATGGCCATTTTTTCGCGCGGCCACGTGCTGCTCGAAGGCGATGTTGGCGTTGGCAAAACCACGTTGTTGCGTGCAGCGGCGCAACTGTTGGGTGGTGGCTACCAGCGTATTGAAGGTGCCATTGACCTGATGCCGAGTGACTTTCTTTATCATGCCTATATCAACGAGCAAGGGCAGGCCGCCGTTAAACCTGGCCCTTTGTTGCAGCATGATGAGGCACTGGCAGTGTTCTTTTTTAACGAAATTAACCGTGCCAGGCCACAAGCACATGCTTTGTTTTTGCGCTTGATGGCCGAGCGCTCAGTCAATGCGTTTAACCGTGAATATCATTTTCCGCATTTGACCGTGTTTGCAGATAGAAACCGCCTGGAGCGTGAGGAAACGTTTGAAATTCCAGCAGCGGCACGAGACCGCTTTTTAATGGAAATTTCGATTCAGGCGCCGGACGCGCGTGATCTGCAACGCGCACTGATGTTTGATACGCGCTTTTACGATGTGGATGCCCTGATTGGCGAGTTGCCTGCCGGGCTGACCCCTTATGACCAGCTCAATGCAGTGGCGGCGACGGTGCAAATTACGGTGCGCGCAGAGCTAGCCTTGCAAGACTATGCAGTAGAGCTATGGCGTTGCCTCAAAGACCCGCTGGCGGCAGGGATTGTGCTGCCAGACGTAGATATGAGCCGTTTGTTGGCCGGTGGGGCCAGCCCGCGTGGCATGGCGATGCTGATGCGTAGCGCCCGCACACGTGCCTGGCTGGAAGGCCGCGATTATTTAACGCCGGACGATATTCGTGCGGTGTGGCCATTTGTGGTAACGCACCGCGTGTTTTTTAATGGTGCTTATGCCTTGCAGCATGCGCGCTTGGCGCCGTTGTTGCTACAAGCGGTGCTGGATAAGGTCTCTGCGCCTTAATGGATGCTTAAGTGATGGTTTCTAGCAATTTATTGCAGCAAACGCTGCCATTTGAGCCGCGCCAGTTTTTTTACAATATTCACTGGCGTGCCCGCACCTACCATGCCGGGGCTACCCTCACTGCGCATCATGGCAATGGCAGCGATTTTGCCGGATTTTCTTCATTGCTGGCCTGCCCCGACCCGAAGCGGATTGATATTCGTGCCAGCGTACGCAGTGTGCCCAGGCAGTGGCTGGTCAGAACCTATTTAGAGCGTGCCGCGATTCACGTCTATGCCGTGCTCGATGTCTCCAGTTCATTGTTTTTTCAGCCTGCCACCGCGCAAGCCGCAAATAGTATGCGCCAGCAAATCACCGAGTTTGTGGCCTCACTCGCCTGGTCAGTGACGCGGCAAGGTGACGCGTTCGGTTTGCGCGCCGCCAATGATAGAGAGCAGGCAAGTTTATTGAGAATGCCCAGTGTGCAACCTGGCACTGCGCAGCAAGTGTCGCAGCAATTGGGTGCTTATTGGCAGCAGGCCTTGGCGCAAGGTCAGCAACAAGGGCAAGGCGCGACGGCGATACCTGCCGCGATTGAGTCTATCGGCGCACAGCGGGCACTGGTGTTTTTGATCTCTGACTTTTACTGGCCAGAAGCCTTGTTGCAACACACACTCAAAGCCGCACAACCACACGATGTGGTGCCGGTGGTATTGCGCGACCGCGCCGCTATGCAAGACTTGCCTGCCTTTGGCTGGGCCAGGTTTCGCGACATGGAAAGCGGCGCGGAGCGTAGCTGGATGTTGCGTCGCGGCTTGCATCAACGCATTCAGGCCCATGCCCAACAACAGCAACAGGCCTTGAATGCTTTGCTAGTGAACGCCGGGACGCGTGCGCCCTTGTGGTTAGGCCCGGACTGGCGTGCCGAAACGGTCAGCCGACATTTGATGGAGACAATGGCATGACGGCGCTAGTGAACGTTTTGTTGCACACACTATTAGTGTGTGGGGGATTGAGCGCATCGGCCATGGCGGCCACTGCCGAGCATGTTCGCGCTGAAAGCGTCACCCGCGAGGTGGATTACACCCTGGGTAGCATTGCCAAACAGCATGTGACCGTACATGTGCCACCAGGCTTTGAGCTGGACCCTGCTAGTTTGCCCGCCCCGGCACAAAATGAGGCCATCGAGCTGCGTGAAGCGCATTGGACCAGCGAAGACGTCAATGGCGAGCGTTTGGTCCGGCTAGACATCGACTGGCAGATTTTTGTCGCAGGCGACAGCGTCAAAATCATGCCGCTTAAACAGCTGCATCTGGTGTTTAAACATGACCAGCAACAGCTGACGGTGGATGTGCCTGCCGACAAAGTGATTGTATCCAGCCTGTTGCCTGCGCGCATTGATCAAGCGCATGTGCAGCTCTACCCGGATGTAGCCATGCCTGCTTGGCCGCTGGCGCCACAATTATGGTCACTGGCTGGCTGGGTTGGTTTGCTGTTGCTGGCTTTGGCTTATCTGGCTTGGGTGGCGGGCTGGATTCAGCTGCCACAAGAAAAACGCATGCCTTTTCGCCTGGCCTGGCGGGCGATGCGCACGCTGGATGCGGCACAACCTGCGGCAAGTTTGCAGGCCATGCGCCTGATTGTACATGCCATGGACCAGTTTGCAGGCCATGCGGTCACCGCTGAAAACTTGCCGCGCTTACTCTTTGCTACGCAAGCCCTGTGGCCTTATCAGCCAGCATTAGAGTCGTTTTACGGTGAGGTGCAACAGGTTTTCTTTGCCGGACAACCAGCGACGCTGTCACTGGTCTCTCTCAGGCAATTGGCCAAACAATTGAGTCAGTTGGAGCTTGCTTAACCATGTGGTCAGCGTGGGGGCAATCCCTTTCATCAGCCACCGGCCTGGGTACTTATTGGGGCATCAGCCAAGGCTGGCCGTTGTTGCTATTGCCGTTGGCATTATTGCCCTGGGTGTTGCGCGGGCAACAGTACTTGTTACACCCGGCCTTGCAGGGCTTGCCGCAAGACCCGCTGTCAGTCTGGCTGGAACGCACCTGGAAAATTGCCCTGAGTCTGCTGATTGTGGCTTTGAGCGTTGCGTTGGCAAAGCCGTTTTTGTACGCGCAAATGGTGGAGAAGGTTGGTCGCGGCGCCCATGTCATGATTGTGCTCGACCGCAGCGCCAGCATGAATGAGCCATTTGTGAGCAAGGGGGATGCGCAGACACGACAGCCAAAAATGCAGGTGGCACGAGAGGTGCTGAAGTCATTGGTGACCCAGGGGCGCGATGATTTGATGGGCATGGTGACCTTTAGTACCTCGCCCATTTTGGCCGCGCCATTGGGTAATGACCGCGTTTACGTGCAGGCCGCGCTGGACGCCACTGAGGCGGGCGGCATGGGCTTTACAGCAGTGGCGCGCGGGGTTGGCATGGCACTGGATTATTTTGCCGACCAGCCGGTGACGGGCGCGCGCGCCATTGTGCTGGTGTCGGATGGCGGCGCTCACCTCGATGGCAAAACACAGGACATGTTGCGCGCCATGTTTATGCGCCAAAAGGCTGCGTTGTACTGGATCTATCTGCGCTCTGCCAATGGAGTGAGCCTTAAGCAGAACCTGGCCGACGGTGAAAATATTGATGCCTACCCAGAAGTGGCATTGCATGAGTACTTTCAGACCCTGAATGTGCCTTATCGCATGTATGAGGCTGAAAACCCGCAAGCGGTGAAGGCCGCCGTGCGCGATATTGCTAAATTAAAAAATAAACCCACGCGCTATCTTGAGCCGGTTTCACGACAGGATTTAAGTCAATACGCCTATTGGCTGGCATGGCTGGCGGCGTTCATGTTGGCGGGCATGGTGCAACTGGAGCTCAAACAATGGCAAGCCTGAAGATTCCCTTAACCACGATGATGCGTCGAGGCTGGCCATGGGCCGTGCTGCTCGCATTGCTAGCGGTCGCCATGCTGCTCAAACAGGCTGTCAGCCTTTATCAATCGGCCGTGTATCGGCATAGTTTGGCGCCGCATGTGCTGGTAGAGCACACATTCTTAGGCGCCAACCAGACGCCACAAGCGCTGTTTGCCAATGCGGTATTTTATGACCGTCAGCTCAAGTCAGACCTGGCCTTAACGCAGTATGCAATATTGATTAGTCAGTTGTCAGACGACAATCCGCTACGCAAGCAGGTCTATTTTAATTCTGGCAATGTGTATTTACGCACGGCGATTCGCTTATTGGAGCAACGTGGCTTGCCCGCCTGGGATGAAGCCGGGCCGTTGGTGGCGTTGGCCAAAGAAAGTTACCAGAAAGCGTTGCGCATAGACCCCTATTGGTCTGAGGCAAAATACAACTATCACCTGGCATTGCGATTAGCACCCACCACGCATGGCATGTCTGGCCCGCAGCAATATGAAGATGAGCAGATTAAAGCCGAAGAGCAGCCGAGTGGCTGGCCTGCGATGCCGGGCAACCCGAGAGGCATGCCTTGATGCAGCATTGGCGTTTGAAAAATGCGCAGGCCTGGCGTAGGCGCAGTGTGTTGCTGTTGTGTGTGTTGTTAACCGCGGCTTTGTTTCGCCCGCATTTGTCGCTGCCTAATCGCGTCTATGACTGGTATTTTGTGGTCGATATCACGCAAAGCATGAATGTGCAGGACTATACGATACAGAGCTATACGACCGCAGGCAACAGCCACAGCCGTTTGCAAATGGCCAAACAAAGCATACGCCAGGCATTGTCGGCATTGCCTTGTGGCTCGCGCGTGGCGCTGGGGATGTTTACCGAGCGGAATACGGTCAATGTGGTCAAGCCGGTAGAAGTGTGCAGCCACTTTGCCGCGCTGGACCAAACCGTTGCCAGTATGGATTGGCGCATGGCCTGGGCGGCCGACTCATTTATTGCGCATGGCTTATACAATGCGCTGGAACAAGCACCTGCGTTAGGTAAGCAGATGCGGGTGATGTTTTTTACCGATGGTCAGCAAGCCCCGCCAGCCAACCCCACCTATATGCCCAAGTTTGCCGGCAAGCCAGGCCAGGTGCAAGGCTACCTGGTAGGGATGGGTAGACCAACGCCCAGCCAGATTCCTAAGCTGGATGAAAAAAATGCGGTGGCTGGCTATTGGGAGCAAGAAGAAGTGCAGCGCTTTGGCAATTTTGGCATGGCCGAGACCTTGTCAGTGCTGGCCATGGAGCAAGGGCAGCATGATCGTAACGGCGGCCATGGCCCCGGCAATGCATTATTGAGTAACGCGCATTTATCTGCGCTGGATGAAGGCAATCTGCAACGCTTATCTGCCGAAACCGGTTTGCCTTATGTGCGGCTTGAGCAGGGCAAACAAGGCGCTGACTGGGCAACCAAATTGGGCATGACCGCCTGGCGCTGGGCAGACACTGACTTGCGGCCATGGCTGGCTTGTGCGGCGAGTGGCTTATGGCTGGTGTTTTTGTGGCTGACATTTGCCCATCACCCGTGGTTAAAAAGGTTAAACAACCGTTGGCAGCAGTGAGCTGCATGCGCAACGGTCACCCTCAGTTTTATTCAAAAGGAGTCAACATGAAGTGGTCTTTATTAGTCGTGACAATGCTGTTAAGTGCGAATGCGTGGGCACATGGGCCTACACCGCAAAAAACAGATGAGTCTATACAGGTGAATGCAACGGCTGAAGCCATTTGGCAGCGGATTAGCGCGCCTTGTGCCTTGGCACAATGGCATCCGCAAGTCACGGCCTGTGAGGCAGTCAACGACAAACAGCAAAAAATTACCCTCAAAAATGGCAAGCAACTGCTACAAGAGATTGATGAAGTGTCTGCCGCAGAGATGACTGTGGCTTACCGTTTGTCTGGCGAGATCGACCTGGAAGCACTGCCTGTGAGCTCACTGAACGGCAAGATCAAGGTCAGCGCCGATGGCAGCAACGCCAAAGTGGTATGGACTGCGCGTTATTACCGTGCGTTTACCGGTAATGAGCCGCCAGCCGGGCAAGATGACGAGTCCGCCAAACGTGCGGTGGATAGCTTTGTGAAAGACGGTTTGCAGGGCTTGAAAGACGGCCGCCAGAACGCGGCTGCCAATCAAAGCGGTTGGCGCAAAAAGGTCTGTGCCAGTTTGCGCCCGTTGTTTAAACGCATAGGGTCCACCTTGTGCGCCTGACCCTGCGACTGATCAGTGTCTGGCTGGTATGCGTGAGCATATCTGCCATTGCTGCCAGCGCAGCAGACTGGGTGACCTTGAGTGAAAGTGACGACAGCTTGTGCCTGGCGCATGGTGGCCAGCTGGTTTCGCTGCAACTCACAGCGGCGGCCATGGCTGATCAGACTGGTGACATTGAGGTGTGGGTCGATCGCTGGTTTATGCAGGTACAAACGGCAGACCATACCCGCCATGTGCTCAGCGCGCAGGTGCCAGAGGCCGAGTTAGGCTGTTCGCAGAGCATGGCCGGCCCACAGCATTGGACACTGAGTGTGATCAAACGCCTGCCATAGGCAGGCAACCGTTTTTAGGATATGCCATGAATACAAACAATCTCCATGCCATTGATAGCCAGGCTGCGTTTAACCAGCAGGTGGCTGACCATGATTTTATGATCGTGTTATTCACCGCTCAATGGTGTGACCCCTGCCAGACATTTGCGCCGCTTTTTGCCGACATTGCAGCGCAAACGCCGGCTATTGTGTTTGCCACCGCCGATGTAGACGTGGCGACAGACCTGGCGGCTAATTTTCAGGTCACGCAAGTGCCCGCGCTGATGGTGATACGTGAGCGCGTGGTGGTGGATATGCTGCGCGGCGCCATGCTGGCGCACGAGCTACAGCATCATCTGCGTATGTGGCAAGCCCTGGATATGTCAGCAATTAATGCCCATTTTTCTCAAAAAATGACCGCTGCAAGCTGATTGCAAGGCTTTGTTCCCCCGTTTTTTATGCACCGGCGCACAGTGAAAAAATCCCTGCTAGTTGCAGGAGACTGTCTCACGCCCTGAAGCAGATAAACCCCTATAGTTGATCATCGCTTAAGAAACATACCCTGAGAGTGGAGTGCTGTTTTGAGGCTGTTAAAAATTGCGTCGGCCTTGTGGTTATTGAGTATCAGCTTATGTGTGCAGGCCGCAGAGCTCGCTTATATCACTAACCAGGGCGACCATACGGTGTCGGTCATCGACCTGCAGCAACACACGGTGCTGACTACCTTGGCCGTGGGCAAAGCGCCAGTTGGCGTGGCCGTTGATCATCATCAGCAACAGGTGTATGTGAGTAATGTTGAAGGCCGCTCGTTGTCTGTGATTGATATGTTGAGCCAGCAGGTCACCCGCACGATTACATTACCCATTGCGCCAGTGGGCCTGGCCGTGAGTAACACCGGTCAGCATGTATACGTGGCAGACTGGTATCACGATCATTTGCTGGTGCTGGCCGCAGCTAGCGGGCAAGTATTGGCCAATATACAGGTAGGGCAAGCGCCGGGCGGCTTGCAGCTAGGCCTGGATGGCCGCACCTTGTATGTTGCCAACCGCGATAGCAACGATGTGAGTGTGATTGATACCCGTACCAACAAAGAGCGTTTGCGGGTCAAGGTTGGCCAGCATCCGTTTGGGTTGAGTTTAAGCGCCGACGGCCAGCAGTTGTTTGTAGTCAATGTGTACTCTAATACGGTCAGCGTGATTGAGACGCGCAGTCATCAGGTGGTGGCGACATTGCCGGTAGGCGCGCACCCGTATTGTGTGACGGAAGACGCTCGTGGCCAGCGCTTGTTTGTGAGTAACACCGGTGATGACAGCGTGAGCGTGATTGACCTGGTGAGTCGGCAAACCATACGCAAGATTCGTGTGCCGGGCACGCCGGAAGGCATTGCCTTTGACGCGCAGCACCAGCAAGTTTTAGTCGCCAGCTGGATGGATAACGTGATGGCGGTGATCGACAGCGAGCGCCTGGTGCTCAAAACAACGATTGCCGTCGGGTCACAGCCGCGGGCGTTTGGTGCATTTATCGGGCAAAGCCGCTAAAAACTGCTGGTGTCAGGAGTTTATCCTGATGAAATCGGGAAGGCTGCCGCTATTGATGCCGCCGTAGGATGTTTAAGATGCAACTGTCAATTTAAATTGCTGAATTTTAATTGATTTGCATAAAGTATATCTCCATGTTCAGGCCAGTTGTTGCAGCAACTGGTCGATTTTTTTGAAGGACACTCTATGCAACAAACACTGCAACAGCTCCTGTTCGCAGTCGCTTTAGCGATTGCCTGTTCCCCTGCTTTTTCCCAACCTTTTGCCTATGTGCCCAATGAAAAAGATGGCACGGTGTCGGTGATTGATACGTCCACTGATGCGGTGGTCAAGCGCTTGCCGCTCAAAGGCAAGCTAGGCAATAAAATTCAGGCGGCTGCCATTCATCCCAGTAATCAAAAACTATATGTGGTTGTGCGTGATAAAAACGCGGTGGCGGTGATTGATGTGGTGCAGGGCAAGCAAACCGCATTGATTAAAGTCGGTGACGAGCCTGAAGGCATTGATATTTCCCCGGATGGCAAGTTGCTGGCCGCCTGCCTCGAGGAAGAAAATGCGGTGTCACTGGTGGATCTGCAAAGCAACAAGTTAAAACATACCATCGCCACCCAGGGCAGAAACCCCGAGCATTGTGTTTTTTCACCTGATCAGCAATGGTTGCTGGCCAGCAATGAAGAAAGTAACGATGTCGATGTGATTAATCTCAACACACTCAAGTCTGAACATGTGATTGCTGCGACCAAACACCCGCGCGGCGTCGGCTTTAGCCCCGATGGCAAATGGGCGTATGTCGCGAACGAAGCAGCCAGCTTGCTTGAAATTGTGTCCACCGCGGATTGGAAAGTACAAGCCAATATCAAGGTTGGTTTGCGCTCTAACGGCGTTAAAGTAAATGCCGATGGCAGCCGGATTTATGTCAGCAATGGCGGCGATCACAATATCAGCGTTATCGACACGGCCAGCCGCCAGGTGATTGCAACCATTGCCGTCGGGCAGCGCCCCTGGAACATGGCGCTGACGCCGGACGGCAAAAAACTCTATGTCGCCAATGGCCGCAGCAACAGTGTGTCTGTGATTGATACCCAAACCAATCAGCGCTTAAAGGATATTGCCGTAGGCAACTTGCCTTGGGGTGTGGTGATCCACTAGTGCAGGCGATTAAGGCTGTGTAGTGCGTGTTTAAGTCTAGCCTCTTATAATGTCCTGGCACGCTTGGGCATGAATCGGGAAAAATTCCCGACAGTTTTTGGTGAATCGACTTTAAAATCCACACAGCATGATGAAATCTCTCAGCCTTCAGTTCAAACTTAACCTGATTATCACTTTGTTATTGCTTGGGTTATTACTCACCTGGGCGGTCTCTGTGATTAAAAATGCACGTGAAGACGTGTTGGCCGAGGTCGACTCCAGCACTAATTTGGTCATGCATTTGCTGGATGCTGAAATCGCGCATTACATGACGGATTTTGGCTGGTTGAACCCGAATGAAAAAGGCCAGACTAATCTGTTCAGGTTGGATGAGTTAACTAATATCCGCCATTTGAAAGTGGATTTTTTTGATATGCGAGGCCATTTGCGCGAGTCTAACCGCTCGTCGCGCATGGCGCATGCGGGTGAAGATCCGCCGACCTGGTTTGTGCGCCTGCTGGATATTTCCAGTGTACTCAATGAGCCCAAACGCAAAAATATCATTTTGAATGGGCGCTTTATTGGTGAGCTGGTGATTACGCCTGACCCCAGCTTTGAGCTGCGTGAAATTTGGGATGATACCTCTGGCTTGCTGGCAATTGTGGGCTTGTTCGGCCTGAGCGTATTGCTGTTTGTGTATTGGACAGTGCGCGCCACCTTTAAGCCAGTCAAACAGATTATTCATGGCCTGAACCAGATTGAGCGCGGTGAGTATCAAAGTCGTTTGCCTGGTTTTGAGCAGATTGAATTGAGCGAAATCAGTGACAAGTTCAATAGCATGGCCAGCACGCTGGAGCAAAGCATACGCAACAACCACCGTTTAACGCAGCAGATTATTCATCTGCAAGAAGAAGAGCGTAAAAAACTGGCGCGCGACCTGCATGATGAAATTGGCCAATATCTGACCGCCGTGCATGTGGATGCCAGTGCGCTGGTGGCGGCAAAAAAACTCAGTGTGGCGCGTGAGAGTGCACAGGCAATTGCGCAGATTACGCGGCAGATGATGGTGACTATCCAGGATATTCTGGCACGTTTGCGCCCGCGGGTGCTTGATGAGTTGGGGCTAAGCCTGGCGCTGGCCGAGTTGATTCATCACTGGCATGACCGTAACCGCGGCATCATGGTGGTCAACGCGATCTCCAACCACCTTTCGCAACACGATGAGGCTGTTTCTGTCACCATTTACCGTATTTTGCAAGAGTGCCTGACCAATATCAGCAAGCATGCGGCAGCCACTCGCGTGACCATAGAAGTGACAGAGGGCGAGCAAGGTCTTTATTTGATGGTAGAAGATGATGGACGTGGTTTTGATACCAGTGTGCAAAGTCGCGGCTATGGCCTGGCTGGCATGCAAGAGCGGGTAGAAGGCTTGATGGGTAGCATGAACATTACCAGTGCAGCAGGGCAGGGCACGCGTATCGAAGTCCGTTTTCACACAACAGAAGCATTTCAGAAAGCAGTGACATGACAGTCAAAGTAGTGTTGGTGGATGATCACACCGTGGTTCGTTCGGGGTTGCGTCGCTTGCTAGAGAGCCACAAGTCGATTGAAATTGTGGCCGAGGCCGATACCGGCGAATCTGCTTATCAGGTCTATGGCGAGATATTGCCGGATGTGATGTTAATGGATATTTCTATGCCTGGCATGGGCGGGCTCGAAGCCGCCAAACGTATTTTGCAACGCTATCCGCAGGCAAAAATCGTGATTTTCTCCATGCATGAGGCGGTGTCGTTTGCGGCGCAAGCGCTTAAAACCGGCGTCAAAGGCTATGTGACTAAAACCGGTGTGGCAGAGGATTTGGTGCAAGCTGTGCTGGATGTGGCGAAAGGCCGCACGTTTTTGAGTCAGGACGTGGCGCAAAAGGTGGCCTTGCAAACCTTGATTGGTGAAAGTAATCCTTTACAGCAACTCACCTCACGCGAGTTTGAGGTGTTCCGCTTGCTGGCAGAGGGCAAGCGTGTAGAAGAAGTCGCCGATATGCTCAAAATCAGCCAGAAAACAGTGGCCAATTATTACACCTTAATCAAACAAAAACTGTCGGTGAATAGCCCGGTGGAAATGGTCAGGCTGGCCATGAAACATGGCTTGATTGATGCCTCGTAATCATCACTAAAGTACTTGCGCCACTCATCATTGCTAAAGGGCTTGCGCTATTTCTTTATAACTAGAGGGCTCGCGCTAACTTGTTATTTCTACAGGGCTCGCGCCACTTCTTCAATCAATGACCGTAACCAGCGGTGCGCCGGGTCATGCCGGTATCTGACGTGCCAGGCGATATCGACCGGAAAAGTGCCAAGGTCGACTGGGGTAGGCAAAATCTTCAAGCGGGCATCATTCGCCAGGCGGCGGCAAATCTGAATAGGCAGTGTGGTGCAATAATCGGTGACGGCAATGACTTCCGGCACCGAGAGGAAATGTGTCACGGACACGGCTACCTCGCGCTTTAAACCATGCCGGTCTAATGCTTGAAACAACCCCGCGCGCGTGCGCCCTGGTGGCAATACATTGACGTGTTTGAGTTGTTCATATTGCGCTTTACTTATTTCAGTGCCTATTGTCGGGTGGTCCGCCCTGACCACGCACGCCAAGCGATCATCCATCAAGTGTTGCACAATCAGGTTGTCTGGCGGGTCGACGAAACGCCCCATGACCAGTGCCGTGCTGCCTGAGATGACGCCGGTTTCAGCCAGGTCATTGCCGTAAGGGGTAATGCGCAGCTTGATGCCAGGCGCCAGTACCCGTAATTTTGCAACCACCGCCGGAATCAGCACGTATTCAACATAACTATTGGGCGCAATGGTGAATAACAGGTTGGCGCTGGCCGGGTCAAAGGCCTGCTGTTCCAGCACGATTTCGTCCAGCTGGCCAATTGCTTGCATAATCACAGGCGCCAATGCCTCCGCTTTTTGCGTTGGCTGCATGCCATAACGTTCGCGAATAAAAAGCGGGTCGTGCAATATGTCCCGCAGGCGGTTTAGTGCATTTGATAGTGCTGGCTGCGTAATCCCGAGCCTATCCGCGGCGCGCGTCACGCTGCGCTCTTCCATCAACGCAATAAATACTCTTAATAAATTCAGGTCGTAGCGCATTTAACTATTCATTATGTGAATAACTAAAATATACATAATAAATTTCAAAAATGGAATCAAAGCGTTCATGATGGCTACACCAGATCACTTAATTTTGAAGGAGCGTTGAAATGAATATTCTGATTGTATTAACTTCGCACGATACGCTGGGTAATACCGGCCACAAAACCGGCTTTTGGCTTGAAGAGCTGGCAGCGCCTTATTATGCGTTTAAAGCAGCGGGTGCGCAGTTAACGTTGGCATCGCCCAAAGGCGGGCAACCGCCGCTGGACCCGAAAAGCAATGACCCTGCTTTTCAAACCGCAGACACAAAACGGTTTGAAGCCGATGCAGAAGCAGGCCAGGCCTTGGCGAATACCGTGCCATTAAGCGCGGTGTCACATGAGGCGTTTGATGCGGTCTTTTATCCAGGTGGCCACGGCCCGTTGTGGGACCTGGCGGAAGATAGCGATTCCATTACCTTGATTGAGTCGACACTCAATGCTGGTAAGCCCGTCGCGCTGGTTTGTCATGCGCCAGGCGTGTTGCGTCATGCCAAACAGCCTGATGGCAGCGCCTTAGTCGCAGGTAAAAAAGTTACTGGGTTCACCAACACCGAAGAAGAGGCTGTCGGCTTGACCAATGTGGTGCCTTTTTTAGTGGAGGATATGCTGACCAATCATGGCGGCCACTACTCAAAAGGGGCTGACTGGCAGCCTTATGTGGTCGAGGATGGCTTGTTGATTACCGGGCAAAATCCAGCATCGTCTGCCTTAGCGGCTGCGTCGCTGATTCAGTGGTTGCAAAAAAATAAATCATGAGTGCCTATGTGGTCATGCTGCGTGAGCAGACGACGAACCAGGCCGACATGGAGACTTATGCCAGCCATGCCCTTCTCGCCCGAGAGGGGCATGCGGTGACGCCGCTGGTCAGGTATGGCGCGTTGACTATCCTCGAAGGGCCGGCATTTGAAGGCTGTTTGATACATCGTTTTCCGACGGTTGAGGCCGCCGAAGCCTGGTATCACAGTCCGCAATATCAGCAGGCTGCCAGACATAGGCAGCATGGGGCGCAATATCGGGTCTTTATTGTTGAAGGCATTGATGACTGAGGCTGTACTTTATGGCGTTGTAATGTGAAGATGTGACCGGCGCTGGCATGTTGCCTGGTTGCAAGCGTGTCGGCACTGAATGCCTTGGATTGTATTGAGAACATAAAATGAGCAAGAGTAAAGTCTATTTGATGGCCATCATGGCAGCGATTTTCTGGGGAGCCAACTTTAACCTGGCGCGCCCGGTGATTGCTGAAATGGGGCCTTATATCGCAGGGGCTAGCCGTTATGTGCTGGCTGCAGTCGTCATGATTATCATCGCGCAGATCAGAAAAGACAGGATTCCTGTGCGCCATTGGCAAGCCTATTTAACGCTGGGGGTGGTCGGCGTGTTTGGGTTTAACCTGTTTTTCTTTTTAGGCATGGAAACTTCCTCTGCCATCAATGGCGCCCTGATCATGGCCTTGAATCCGTTGTTAACCGCTGTGCTGGGCTATGTGATTCTGAGAGACCGGCCAAGCAACCAGCAATTAATCGCTTTTCCAATCGGTATTGCGGGCGTGGCGATTGTGGTTTTGGGCGCAGGTGCGCAACTGACTATTTCGGCCGGGGATATTTATATTTTGATTGCTTCGCTCAATTGGGCGCTCTATAACGTATTGGTTAAAAAAATGATGCCAAAAAATGTGAGCGGTATTGCGAATACTGCAGGCATCATGAGCGTTGGCGCGCTGGCCTTGACCCTCGCGGCATTATGGCATGGCGATCATTTCGTGTTGCCGACCGTGCATGCAGGGGCCGCGCTGTTAATGATGTCGCTAGGCGGCGGGGTGCTGGCTTACCTGTTCTGGAACGCCAGTATTTCAACGCTGGGGCCCTCAAAAGCCGCCATTTTTATGAACCTGGTGCCAGTCACCACTATGGTGATTGCTGCATTTGAGCATATGCCACCTAACCATGCGCAGCTGATAGGCGCCATGCTGGTCATCAGCGCAGTCACCTTTAGCTCGGTGTCACTGTCTAAAGCTGCTGAAAGATGGCGGGAGTAGTCCACCTTTAACGGCGCCTCGGTCCATTCTATGTATGCAAGATAACTATCTGCAAACCATATATTAATTCTTTACATCCGCTATTTTGTATGCATAATGTATTGTATGAGGCACATTAATTTTGCAAATCAATTTAAAGCACAACGCATTGCAGCTGGTCTTACTCAGGAGGATATGGCTGAGAATGCACACGTCACAAGAATGAATGTGCATGATTTAGAAACGGGCAAGAACGTTGGTTTTCACATAGTGGCTAAGATAATGGCGGCTTTAAATCTTGAACTGACTAAAAAGAACACGCTAGAAACAGTAGAAAAAGCCAGGTTAGGCGCAATAACGAAGAAGAGAGTAAGAATCCCCAGGGTTGATGGCACAACGTATCCTCAATTGCGCTTATTGTTATGGGACAGGAGTAATAAAAATCTGACAGAAAAGGAGGCTTTTTATATCTATGAGAAGAATGCGAGATATTTAGAGCATGATACGCTCACGCCTGAAGAAGCAACGTTTTTAGATAGACTTACCCATAAATATGGCAACGGAGTCATGCTATGAAGCTCGTGCGTCATCATCATATAAGAATCATGTCTGTTCTACAGAGTTTCAATACTGAAATCATGCGCGCTGCAGAATGCTACTTTGGCGGTGGAACTGCAATCGCACTCATGATTGATGAGTATCGGACATCCGTTGATATCGATTTTTTGTGTTCAAGCCGGGAGGGATACTCCGACCTTCGAGAGTTAGTCCATCAAAAGGGCATAGAGGGTTTGTTCCTTCAGGACACCCCAGTGCAGTTGCGAAGCCCTCGAATAGATAAAGAGGGCATCCGAACTATATTTGAGGTTGAAGGCCAACCAATAAAATTTGAAATCGTTTCAGAGGGAAGAGTTGATCTAAAAGGTGAAGCATCAGATCTTCCACTGCCGACGTTATCAAAAGCGTGTTTGTTTGTAGAAAAGTTAATGGCTAATGCGGATCGGGGAATGGATAAGTCTGGCTTAAGTAAAGACTTTTTAGACTTGATTATGATGCAGCACAAGTGGGGTGAAATACCAGATAGCGCTTTGCTCACTGCGAGAAAAGCCTATAAATCAGCCGTTGCCGATTACTATGAAAAGGTTTTTAATTTACTGGAAAAGGACAGGGCACATTTGGCGTATTGCTTTGATCGGTTAGATATTAATGAAAAGGGAGTAGAAATAATCTCTGATTATTTTATGAATAAAGACAACGCTAATTATATAAGGCGAAGACTGCAGGCGATCGATTCAACGCATCCAATGTGATTGGACTTTAATGCGGGCATATTCATTTGCATGAGGCGCGTTTCATGAAATTCCCTAAACCCTGTTCATGATCCGCAATAGCAGGATTCTTTGTGCCTGGGCCGATAATACATTCACACGAGCCAGACATGGGGTCGGTTCGGGGAAACAAACAAGGAGATCATTATGTGGACTAAACCAGCTGCTACCGAAATGCGTTTCGGCTTTGAAGTAACCATGTACGTGATGAACAAGTAACTTCGTTCATCTGTGTTCAGAAAGCCCGGCAGCCTAGGCCGGGTTTTTTGTTGGCTAATTAAAAAAGAAGGTTAGTCAGCCTGGCAGATTCAATATTCACTTGGCAATCATTAACAGCACAAGCAAAGCAAAGATTACCATTGAGCAGGTATACTGTTGCGCTTTCAACGGATGAGTGTCGCATGGATTGGATACAACTATTTTTTGAGCAATATGCTTTGTTTTGCCTGATCGGCGTGATCGTTGGTGTATTGTCAGGCTTGCTCGGTATCGGCGGCGGCATTGTGCTGGTGCCTATGCTGCATGCCATGCTGGTTGCTAAAGGTTTTTCGGCCGATGCGGCGTTTCATATGGCGCTGGCGACGTCGATGGCGTGCATTGTGTTTACTTCGCTCTCCAGCATCCTCGCGCATCATAAAAACCAGAATATTGTCTGGCATTATGTCTGGGCCATGGTGCCAATGGCGTTTATGGGCTCTTTACTGGCAACGCTGGTGGCGATTCACCTGGATGCGTTTTACTTGACGCTATTTTTTGCCACATTTACTTTTTTTGCCGCGACTCAACTGTTTCTTGACCGTAAACCGACTCAGCACAAAGTGCCAGGCAAGATTGAAATCAGCCTGGTGTCATTGTTGATTGGTATGGTGTCTGCGCTGGTGTCGATTGGCGGCGGCACGTTGACTGTGCCTTATCTCGCCATGCGTAATGTGTCGGTCAAGCAGGCCATTGGCACCTCAGCTGCGTTGGGGTTCCCGATTGCATTGGCGAGCACGGTGAGTTATTTGCAAGACGCCGTCCGACAGTCTAGCCATGCGCCCGATACTTTTGGTCTGCTTTATTTACCTGCCATTATGCTTATCACCCCGCTTAGCGTATTGTTTGCCCCAGCGGGCGTGGCCTTGACCAAGCGCTTGCCGGTCAAAGTCTTAAAGCGCATTTTTGCGGTCTTTTTGATGGGCGTGAGTCTTAATCTGTTGTGGTCGCAATTTGCTTGATCGCTGATAAGGCAGGCAACAAAAAACCGCCGAAATTCGGCGGTTTTTTGTTCAGCGCAATCTTGTGACTTAACACAAAACGCTGATTATTTGTTCATAACGTACATTGTCACTTCAAAGCCAAAACGCATTTCAGTAGCAGCTGGTTTAGTCCACATAATAATCTCCTTGGGTTGTTTGGGAGTACATCGTGTGATGCACTTGTATGACTCTCACTATACGCCGCTGTTGCAAAATGACCCTGAAGTGAATCCGTAAAAACGGCTCATGATTTTACGTAGTTTGATGACGCGTAAAAGATAAAAAGTGTGAAGGAATCGGCACAATTGCAAAAAAACTGACATGAATTTGTAATACAATCGAAGCAGTCCATTAATACAAAAGAGTGTGCTTGCATGTCGATTCAAACTGTCGCAACCAATCCCTTTTCTGACCAAAAACCAGGCACTTCGGGCCTGCGTAAAAAAGTACGGGTGTTTCAACAGCCGCACTACCTGCAAAACTTTGTGCAGAGTATTTTTGACACGCTGGAGATCCCGGCGAATGCCGCGCTGACCCTGGGTGGTGATGGCCGCTTTTTTAACAAAGAGGCGATTCAGGTCATTATTAAAATGGCGGCTGCCAATGGCTTTGCCAAAGTGCTGGTCGGGCAAAACGGTATTCTTTCAACGCCTGCGGCCTCCCACATCATCCGTAAATACCAGACCTTTGGCGGCATTATTCTCTCGGCCAGCCATAATCCAGCCGGGCCAGACGATGACTTTGGCATCAAATACAACACCAGCAACGGTGGGCCGGCGCCAGAAAAAATCACCGACGCCATTTTTGCCAACAGTAAACAGATTACGCAATACGCACTGGCCGATTTACCTGAGGTGGATTTATCCAGCATAGGCGTGACCACGCTGGATGGTTTTGTTGTTGAAGTGATTGATTCGGTGGCTGACTACGCTGACCTGATGCAAAGCATGTTTGACTTTGCAGCGATTAAGCGCTGGCTGGCGGCAGGCCATAGCTTGCAGTTTGATGCCATGCATGCCGTGACCGGGCCGTATGCCAAAGTGATTTTGGGCGAGCGTCTGGGCGCACCGGCCAGCAGCCTGATGAATTGCGAAGTGTCTGAAACCTTTGGTGGTGGTCACCCGGACCCCAATCTGACCTATGCTGAAGACCTGGTGAAAATTGCTTACGGCACACAAGCGCCTGATTTTTCGGCCGCGTCTGATGGTGACGGCGACCGCAATATGATTTTGGGTAACCACTTTTTTGTGACCCCTTCTGACAGCCTGGCGCTGATTGCCGCCCATGCCAAACTGATTCCGGCCTATGCACAAGGCTTATCTGGCGTGGCGCGCTCCATGCCGACCAGCGGCGCTGTAGACCGTGTGGCGGCCAAACTGGGGATCGACTGCTACGAAACACCGACCGGCTGGAAATTTTTTGGCAACCTGATGGATGCTGGCCGTGTGACGCTGTGTGGTGAAGAAAGTTTTGGCACGGGTAGTGATCATGTGCGCGAAAAAGATGGCTTGTGGGCAGTGCTGTGCTGGCTCAACTTGCTGGCAGTGACCGGTGAAAGCGTCGAGTCATTAGTGCGCAAACACTGGCAAACTTACGGCCGCAATGTGTATTCACGCCATGATTACGAAGGCGTGCCTACCGAGCCTGCCAATGCCGTGATCGCGCATATCAAAGTGCAATTTGCCAGCTTGCCGGGTCAAGTGTTTGGCAGCTATACCGTGAAAACAGTGGATGATTTCAGCTATACCGACCCTGTAGATGGCTCAGTCAGCACCGGCCAGGGTTTGCGTATTTTATTCGCTTGCGGCTCGCGGGTGGTGATTCGCTTGTCAGGTACTGGCACGGAGGGCGCAACGATTCGTGTGTACCTTGAAGCGTTTACTGAGGATGCCGCCCAGCAGCAGCTAGATGCACAAGAGGCACTGGCTGAACTGATCACCGTCTCACACCAGATTTCGCAACTGCCGCAGCTCACCGGCAGGCAGCAACCAACGGTAATCACCTAACAATAATAGCCGCGGGGAAATGGCTGCATGACAATGATTAAAAAAAGTATTCTTTGCCCGGTGGTGTTATCTGCAGGTTTACTGGCCTGTGGCGTCAATCCGGTGACTAAGGAACGCGAGTTCCAGTTTGTGTCGCAAGACAAAGAGATTCAGCTCGGTCAGCAAAACTATAGCCCGGCACGGCAGTCGCAAGGTGGCGATTACACCCTGGACGCAGAACTGACCCGTTATGTGCAGCAAGTTGGGCAAAAGCTGGCCGCAGTGTCTGATCGACCTGATTTACCTTATGAGTTTGTGGTGCTGAATGACTCGGTGCCCAATGCGTGGGCGATGCCAGGTGGCAAGATCGCTTTTAACCGTGGTTTGCTCTATGAGCTGCACAGCGAAGCAGAGCTGGCGGCGGTGCTAGGCCATGAAATTGTACATGCCGCTGCGCGTCATGGCGCCAAAGGCATGGAGCGCGGCATGTTTATGCAAGGTGCCATGCTGGCGGTGGGCTTGGCGACGCGTGACTCTAATTACGCCAATCTGGTGGTGGGTGGGGCGCAGCTGGGGGGACAATTGATCTCCAGCAAATATGGTCGTGATGCCGAGTCAGAATCTGACCACTATGGCATGAAATATATGAAACTGGCCGGTTATGACCCGGCTGCGGCCGTTATTTTGCAAGAGACGTTTGTGCGCTTGAGCGAAGGCAAGCGGCAAGACTTTATTGCTGGCTTGTTTGCCAGCCATCCGCCGTCACAAGAGCGTGTGGATGATAACAAGAAAACGCTGGCAGAACTGGGCGCTGGCGGCGACATGGGCAAAGAAGTGTACGCGCAAAAAATCGCCAAACTGATGGCGACGCGTGAGGCTTATAAAGCCTACGATGAGGGCAAAGAAGCCTTGCAAAAAGGCGATGCGGAAAAAGCCAAAACCTTGGCCAAAAAGGCGATGAGTCTGGAGCCGCGCGAACCACGTTTTCAGGAGTTGCTGGGTGATATTGCGCTGACCAAAAAGAATACCACCGAAGCACTGGCGTTTTACGATAAAGCGATCCAGATGCAGCCTGACTACTTTAAGCCTTATGTGCAAAGTGGCATAGCCTTGTTTAATGAGGGTAAAAAAGCGCAGGCCGAACCTTTCTTGAAAAAAGCCAACGCCTTGCTGCCTACTGCGCCAGGCTATGCCTTGCTAGGCCAGATTGCCGAAGGCCGCGGCGAGACCTCGCTGGCCTTGCAGCATTACCAGCTCGCTGCCAGTTCGGATTCCGAGATTGGCAAAGAGGCCGCTGGCCGTGCCATGCGTATAGATTTACCACGCAACCCCGCGCGCTACCTGCCTTCAGGGCCGTTGGCAGATAACACTGGTATGGTGTATGCCGCGGTGCAGAACAATAGCAGCGTGCAGGTTGGCCGGGTGCAGGTACGTATGTTGCAATACGATAGCCGTGGCCGCCTGGTCGACCAAAGCCGCTCTATGCTGATTAATGGCGGTATCGCACCTGGCAAGCGCGGCTCGGTGGCGACTGGTGTACGCATTCAGGATCAGGCTGCATTGCAGTTTTTCCGGGTGGTGGTTGAAGGTGCCGAGCTGGCGAATTAATCACCGTTCTGATTTTTAAGCGAATATTTTTACTTCATGGCCACGTCAGATACCTGCTGTTCAGTTTCCCCTTATTTTGAAATTCACCCTGGCAAGGCTGATGCTTTTCGCGCCATCTGTGAAAAATATGTGGCATGGTCATCCCGTGAACCGGGCTGCTTATACTATGGCTTTAGTTTCAATGGCGACCTCGCACACTACCGCGAAGGCTTTGAGAATGCGGCGGCTTTGTTAGCGCATATTGAAAACCTGCGCCCCATTTTGCATGAGATGGGTGAGGTCTCTCAACTGGTGCGTATTGAGGTGCATGGGCCAGAGGCGGAGTTGGCAACGCTACGTATAGCGCTGGCTGGCATGAGTCCGCAGTGGTTTGTGCTGGAGTATGGTATTAGAAAGTAAGGCTGCTCAACATGGCTTTGCCGCTCAAAATCTGCTAATGTCTCGCTCAATTGGGTTAACCAATTTTTACTTAATAATTTGAAAGAATAAGAATGAATATAATAAAAAAAATCGCTAGCGCCGGTTTAGTTGCGTTAGCAATCACTGCCTCTGGTTGTTCAACCATGCAAGATGTTGTCAAAGTGAAACAAAGTGGTGCAGAAGGGACAACGCAAAATTATGCTGTGACCGAAGCGCAAGCTTGGGAAATTGCCAAAACAGTATTCAGATGGGAAGGGGCTGATGCGATTGAAGAGCATAGAGACCAGCATTACATGCTCACCAGTAGCGGTGTGAACCTGGTGTCATGGGGTGCCGTCATGGGTGCCTGGGTAGAGCCGGTGAAAGATGACGACACCAAAGTGACTGTCGTGACCAAGCGTCGTGTCACAGTCAACGTGGCAACCACATTAACCGAAACGACTTTTCATAAACGTTTTGCACAGGCTGTGAGCATCATCAAGCAAGGTAAACCATTGCCTGCTGAAGCGCCTTAATCTTTGCGTGCGGGCAACTGGGTTGCCCGCGCAAATCACTTACTTTTCTGCTTCTCCATCCCGTATCGTCATCACTCCTCGATACAACCTCACATCCATCCTGCCCAAGAAACTCATGCCGAGCAAGGCATCGCCTTCTAGCCCCGGCGAAATGGTAGCCGCCACATCCTGCGCGACAACACCCCCCAATTGCACGCTTTTTAAGCGCACCAGGTAAGACACGGCATTGCCATTGGCGGTGTGGGTGTTAATGGCATCGCGGCTGACTAGCCCTAAACGGTCAGCGACATGCTGTGAAATGGCGACGCCGGTGGCGCCAGTGTCGACCAGTACGCGCACGCGCTCGCCGTTAATCAGGGCTTCGGCGCTGTAGTGGCCATCGGGCCCGCGTTTGAGGCTGACGACTTTTGGCTGGCCGATTTGCTCTAGCGTGTTGGGGTGTTGTACGCGGTCAACCAATAGCCACACCAGTGCGGCCAGGCCTAACCAGGTGAGGGTATATAGCAGACTGCGTCCGCGTGAATAGAGTCTTTGAGTAGCATGGCGCATGCTCATTCAATGGAGGCTTAAAAAGGAATTTTCAAGTCTGGGTTGGCCTGGCTTAATACTTGTTTAAACACTTGTTGAATACGGCTTAATGCGGCCTCGCTGTCTGCTTCAAAGCGCAGCGTGAGCACCGGTGTGGTGTTTGATGCGCGGATCAGGCCAAAGCCATCGGTATATTCCACACGTAAGCCATCAATGGTGATGATGTCTATGGCATCCTCGAACTGGGCTGATTGTTGCAGGGCGGCGATAAAAGTGTGCGGCTCACCCTCTTGCATGGCAATCTGCAGTTCTGGGGTGTTAATGCTATCGGGCAAGGCTTCGAGCACAGCGCTGGCATCGGGGCCACGGCTGACGATTTCGAGTAATCTGGCTGCGCTGTACAGGCCGTCATCAAAGCCAAACCAGCGTGGCTTACCTTGTTTGGCATCGTTAAAAAACAGGTGGCCAGAGAGCTCGCCGCCAATGGCTGCGCCGGTTTCTTTTATTTTGGCTTTCATTAATGAGTGGCCGGTTTTCCAGATTACCGGTTTGCCGCCGTGCTCGCGTATAAACGGCGATAAACGGCGGGTGGACTTCACGTCAAACACCACCTTGCTGCCTGGCTGTTCTATCAGCACGTCTTCAACAAACAGCATCAATTGGCGGTCACTGCGGATGATTTGGCCAGACTTGGTGACGACGCCCAGACGGTCTCCGTCGCCATCAAAAGCGACGCCGATGTCGGCATCGCCCGCCTGTAATGTGTTAATGACATCTTGCAGGTTTTTTGCGTCGACCGGGTCCGGGTGATGGTTAGGGAAGTGGCCGTCGACCTCGCAAAACAAGGGCTCAACCTCGCAGCCCAGTGCTTTAAATAAGGCCGGAGCATAGGCGCCAGCAACGCCGTTGCCGCAGTCGACCACCACACGCATTGGGCGTACAAGTTGGATGTCTGACACAATGGCTGCCTGGTAGGCCGGATAAATATCGAAAAATGATTGCTTGCCCGGCGCTTGTGGCGGCACAAACTGCTGCTGGATAATGCGTTGCTTGAGTGCCTGAATAGCATCACTACTGAGTGTTTCGCCAGCAATGACTATTTTCAGGCCGTTGTATTGTGGCGGGTTATGGCTGCCAGTCAGCATGACACCACTGCTGGTTTGTGCCAGATAATGCGTCGCAAAATACAGCATGGGGGTGGTGACCATGCCCAGGGCAATGACGTTGGTGCCAGTGTCTGCAATGCCTTCAGTGAGCGCGGCAGCCAAGGTGGGGCTGGATAAGCGGCCATCGTAACCGACGCACAGGCTGTGCTCACCGTGCGCTTGCGCCAATGTGCCCAGCGCCAGCCCAATCTGGCGCACAATCTCTTCTGTCAGCGTGTCACCGACGATGCCACGGATATCGTAGGCTTTGAAAATGGACGCGGGCAGAAAAGTGGTCATTTACTCGGCTTCTTCTATCCAGGCCAGTTGAATCGCTTCGAGGATTTTTTCACCGCAATGCGCAGCCTCATCATCAAAGCCATCGAGTTCCAGCACCCATTGCATCAGGTCAGTAAAGCGGATGGTTTTCGGGTTCACCTCGGGGTATTTGTCATACAGGTCTTCAGCAATCCGCTGGCTGTCGGTCCATTTCATTGTCATCACTCCATTTTTTAAGGACATTAGCATGTTAAGGGTATTCGTCGCCTTATTATAACTGACAGCCAGCGCCGGATTTGACAGAATCCACCTACGCGCGTGTCAGACTGGCGGGACTGGTCAGGCGCTAAGATCAACGGCATGATGGCAAGTTATGAATGAGACCGAGATAACAACAAAAAAATCTGCAACTGTCACCAAGTGGGTCGCTGGTAGTTTGCTGGCGCTGATACTGGCTGTTGTCACCTGCGAAATAGCTGGCTGGCCTTTTTTGCGTCAACCTTTGCAACAGTTGTTGCAAGATAAGTTGCACCGTTCGGTGCAGATTGAACGGCCGTTTCACTTGCAATTGCTGGGTGGCATGCGCTTGCAGGTAGGCGGGCTAACCCTCTCGGCACCAGCCGGCTTTGATGCGCCTTATTTTGTGAACGCGCATGGACTGGATTTATCCTTGCGCTATCGTGATCTGTGGTCGTTAAAAGAAGGCGATCCTTACCGCATCCAGGCCATTCGTGCCGATCAACTCAATGCTTATTTAATCCGCCATGCGGACAAGCAAGCGACTTGGGATTTTGAGCTGGAGGATAAAAGCCCGCCACGTCCTTTTCCACTTATTGAGCAACTGGCTGTGAACCAGGGGCAGGCTAAGGTAAATGATGCCGTGGCCAATGCACAGCTGGCCGTGACCTTTTTTACCGAAGAGGGGCAGCATCTGACAGCGCCTGAATCTAGCGTGAAGGTCGATGGCAAACTGCGCAAGTTGCCTTTGCAAGGGGCACTGGTCACGCAGGGCTTTTTGCCGGTTGCCACACAAGGCAAAGACTCAGCTCCGATTAACTCACAAGGCTGGTTAAAGTATGGCGCCGTGAATGTGAAGTTTCGTGGGGCAGTGGCTGACTTGTTTGGCACGCAGCGCGTCAAAGGGCAGGTGGATGTCAGCGGACCTTCGTTGGCAGATGTGGGCGATTTGCTGGACATGACTTTTCCGCGCACTTCTGCGTTCAAGGTGAGCGCAGAGGTTGAAAAGGGCGTCGATCAATGGCGGGTCAATATTCCTTTCGCGCACATCGGGCATAGCCGGTTATCCGGGCAGTTTGTCTATGATCTGGCCCCTGAAACGCCCATGCTGAGTGGCAAGTTGCAAGGGTCACTATTGATGCTGGCTGACTTGGCGCCTGCCTTTGGCGCTGCCCAAGACCATACGGCTAATGCCCACCCTGGCAAGCTGTTCCCGGATGAATCGCTGGATTTTAGTAGCTACGGGCGCATGAATGCCGATATTGATGTGCATCTGGATGCGGTGGATTTAGGTCACGCGTTTAAACAGCGCATTGCCCCGTTGAAGTTGCGCTTAACGCTGATTAAACATAAATTAAGCTTGGCTGAACTCGAAGCCAGTACAGCGCAGGGCACGTTATCTGGTGCGCTGAGTATTGATGCGCATGACTCCAGTAATGCTGATTTATCGCCGCCACCGGCACCAGAGTGGGATATTCAATTGGCGGTGCGTGATATTCGCCTGGAGCAATGGCTTAAAGTGACACCAGACGCCAAAAAAACACCAGGCAAACAACCTTCGGCCCAGCAATCGTCAACCAACCCGGCACCGGCGTATATCTCAGGTAAGTTAAATGGCAAAGCTAAGTTACAAGGGCGCGGGCGCTCCACGGCAGCGTTGCTTAAGTCACTGGATGGTCAGTTGGCGCTGATGGTGCGTCAAGGTGAAATTTCACATTTGGTGGTAGAAGCTGCAGGCCTCGATATTGCGCAAGCGGTTGGCGTGCTGATCAAAGGCGATCAGCCCTTACCCATGCAATGTGCGGCGATGGGCTGGCATGCCAAACAAGGTGTGCTAACGCCTGATGCGGCCTTGATTGACACCCCAGTGACCACCGTTACGGTGCAAGGCGAGGTAAACCTGGGGCAGGAGCAACTTAATCTTAAACTACAGGCTAACCCTAAAAATTTCTCACCCTTTACCGTGCGTTCGCCCATCTTGGTGACCGGGCCCTTTGTTGACCCTCAAGTATCACTCAGCCCAGGCCCGATTGCTGCGCGTGTCGCTGGTGGCGTGTTGCTCGCGCTACTTAATCCTTTTGCGGCAATTCTGCCGTTTCTTGACCCCGGTAGTGCATCTGAAGTGGCCGATGACGGCTGCCAGCATACGCTGCAACAGCTTAAGACGCGCCAGCATTAGCTTTGGTCGGCGCCATAAAAAAAGAACCCAACCGAAGTTGGGTTTAGGGAGCGATTTTGGAGATATACGCTTACGGTTACTACTAAGCATAAGCTGTGCCATGTTTTGTAATTACATTTAAATCAATAAGATAGCTTGTTTTTTAAGTTTTTATACCTGCTGCTGGTTCAGCAACTGTTTGATTGTTTGCACCGATTTGGTGCAGTGCGTGCAATGCTGGCGCATCTATTCTTTGTAGACGCCCAATGACTGTTTCTATCACCAAAAAAGAGTATGTCTTTCGCTGACTGACGCTAAAGGTGCATGCCATGGTCGCCTCATGGTAAAATTACGCTTTATTGTTATTGATACGGAAACTTGATCGTCATGTTTAGCTTTTCAAGAAACTTAAGCGTTGCAGACCCAGCTTTGGCCACAATGATTTCTTCCGAAGTCGAACGTCAGCATCAACATATCGAGCTGATTGCCTCAGAAAACTACACCAGCCCGGCGGTGATGGAAGCGCAAGGCTCGCAATTGACTAACAAGTATGCAGAAGGCTATCCAGGCAAGCGTTTTTACGGTGGCTGTGAGTTTGTTGACCAAGTGGAGCAATTGGCGATTGACCGCCTGAAAGCGCTCTACGGCGCTGAGTATGCCAACGTGCAGCCGCACTCTGGTTCACAAGCCAACCAGGCCGTGTATTTTTCTATTTTGAAACCAGGCGACACCGTGATGGGCATGAACCTGGGCCACGGCGGTCACTTGACGCATGGTTCACCTGCTAACCTGTCCGGTAAGTTGTTCAACATTGTGCCTTACGGCCTGAACGACAAAGAAGAAATCGACTACGACGAGATGGAGCGTATTGCCATCGAGTGCAAACCAAAATTGCTGATTGGTGGCGCTTCTGCTTATGCGCTGCGCTTTGACTGGGCACGCATGGCCGAAATCGCCAAAAAAGTCGGTGCTTATTTCATGGTCGATATGGCGCACTACTCTGGCCTGATTGCCGCCGGTGTGTACCCTAACCCGGTGCCACATGCTGACTTCGTTACTTCTACTACGCACAAAACCTTGCGCGGCCCACGTGGCGGTATCATCATGGCTAAAGCCGAGTTTGAAAAGTCAATCAACTCCAACGTGTTCCCAAGCTTGCAAGGTGGCCCGTTGATGCACGTCATCGCCGGTAAAGCGACCGCTTTTCTAGAAGCGGCACAGCCTGAGTTCAAGGTGTATCAAGAGCAAGTGCTGAAGAACGCTAGCGCAATGGCCAAAACCCTGGCTGCACGTGGCCTGCGCATTATCTCTGGCCGGACTGAGTCACACGTGTTTTTGGTCGACCTGCGTCCTAAAGGCTTGACCGGTAAAGCGGCTGACGCTTTCCTGGGCCAGGCGCACATCACCGTCAACAAAAACGCGATCCCTAACGATCCTGAAAGCCCATTCGTGACTTCTGGTATCCGCATTGGTTCGCCAGCGATTACCACGCGTGGCTTTAAAGAAGCTGAAGCCGAGCAAGTGGCTAACTTGATTGCCGACGTGCTGGACAACCCGGAAAATGCAGAAGTGATTGCCGCAGTGAAAGCCAAAGTGCACGCCTTAGCCGACCAGTTTCCGGTATACGGCAAGTAATCTCTACGGCCATTTTTAGCCATGAAATGTCCTTTTTGCGGTGCTGACGATACGCAGGTGGTGGATTCCCGACTCAATGAGGAGGGAAACTCTATCCGCAGGCGTCGTCGCTGCCAGGTCTGCGATAAGCGCTTTACTACCTACGAAACGGCAGAGTTGCATCTGCCGCAAGTGGTTAAGCAAAATGGCAACCGTGAAGAGTTCAAGCGCGAAAAGTTGCGCGTGTCATTCACACGTGCGCTGCATAAGCGTCCGGTGCCTACCGAATATGTGGATAAGGCCATGGACAGGATTATTCAAAAAGTACTCGGCTTGGGCGTGCGCGAAGTGCCTGCGCGCCTGCTGGGTGAAACGGTGATGCAAGAGTTAAAACAGATGGATCAGGTGGCGTATATCCGCTTTGCTTCTGTGTATAGAAGCTTTTCGGATGTGGATGATTTCCATAACGCTATCCGTGACCTGGATGTAACCGATAGCGATACATAATCCGAAAGGCGGCGGGGGCATGAAACTGATCAAGTTGTCTGCAATTGCGTTAGCGGTATTCACTGTGATTCTCACCATTGTGTTTTTTACCTGGTGGGCGTTTAAAGATCAAGCGGTGTTTGGCAGTGACAAGTTTGAGCAGACACGCTGGATGGAACTTGCCAATACGGTGCAAAAAGAATGCCGCCGCGGTGATATGGCCTACGATCTGAAAAACCACATTTTGATCCGTGGCGCCAAAAAAGAAGCGGTGATGGCGTTGCTGGGACGCCCTAGTCTTGAAGATGCCAATGCCCTGGAGTATGACCTTGGCAAGTGCATGCATGTGTACCATGCCTTGCGCATTTATTTTGACCAAGATGGGCGTTTAACCCATAGCCAAATCTCATCTCACTAACCGCATGTTAAGCGTAGGCAGGCGATGAGGCTACAGTAGCTGTTGTCGCTTTATAGCGCTGACGAAATGTCTGCATAAATGCCGCCAGCTGCTCAGCGGCTGCAATCTCTAATCCGTTATAAATCGAAGCACGGATGCCACCTATGCTGCGGTGGCCATTCAAGCCTGAAAAGCCAGCCAATTGTGCTTGCTGAAAAAACGCTTGCTCAATCTCGGCGGTTGGCAAATTAAACACCACATTCATCTTAGAGCGGTCGGCCACGGCCGCACGTCCACGGTAAAAGTCGGCGTGGTCGTCCAGTACCTGATACAAACAGTCTGCCTTGGCCTGGTTGCGTTTGGCCATATTGTGCAAGCCGCCCATTTCATCACGTAACCAGCGCGTGACCAGCAAGACACTATAAATCGCAAACACCGGTGGCGTGTTGTAAATAGAGTGCGCATCGGCTTGGGCGTGATAGTTGATAAAGCCTGGTAAATCATCAGGCAGGCTATTCATAAAGTCATCGCGCAGAATCACCACGGTGACCCCGGCCGGGCCGATATTTTTCTGCGCATGGGCGTAGATCATGGCGTAGCGGTTAAAGTCACCAGGCGCAGACAACAGGTCTGACGACATATCACAGATGCGCGGCACGTCGTCGCGGCCAGGCACGCGGTGAAACTGCAAGCCTTCTACCGTCTCATTCGATATGTAGTGAAAATAAGCGGCATCTTTAGAGAGCTGTAACTCGGCATCTGTAGGCAAACGGCCAAATTGGTCCGCTTTACCGCTCCAGGCCAATTGCAATTTTCCGGATTTCTCCGCCTCATTAATCGCCTTGCCGCTCCAGTAGCCACTATGGATGTAGTCTGCCGACTGCCCATGGCGTAGCAAACTCATCGGCAACATCGAGAATTGCTGGGTGGCACCGCCCTGCATCATCAGCACGCGCGTGGTTTGCGGCAAACCCATTAAGTGACGGATATTGTCTTCCAGCTCATGTACCACTTGCGCAAACCATTCAGAGCGATGGCTGATGCCTAAAATAGACAAGCCGACTTCTGGCACACACAGCATAGCGGTGTGCAATTGTTGTAACACGCTTTCAGGCAGGGCACCAGGGCCGCCAGAAAAGTTGAGTTGATTGGCATTTAGTTTCATCATGCGCTCTCCAATAAAGGTTGCGGCTGTAATGCATATAAATATTGCTCAAAGGCTTGCTGTAATTTGCCGATCTGCCCAGCTTTAAACGGGAACAGGCTGGCAGAGTCCATGGCGTGGACGGCCATGATGTGGTCGATTTCAAATACCAGTAATTGGCCGTCTTGGGTTTCAGCGCAATCTATGCACAAGTAGTCGAGCTGCAAACGCTGGTAAATGGCGGCTAGCGCCGATTGGTGGCGCGTGGCAAAGCTGGCAAAATTTTGCATAAATGCGCCTTCTTCCGCCCGCTTGTCGGCAGAGTCGTACATGCCGGCATTGACGTAATGCACCATCCAGTCACTCGAAATCGCCATGTGGCAAATAAACGGCTGGCCGCACAGCATGGCAATACGGTATTTACGAAACTGGCCATCCTGGCTGCTGTAATCGACAAAGCGCGATACAAAAAAGGCAGTGCTTTGGACTTGTTTTAAATAGTCTGCCAATTCGGTAGGCTGTGTGATTCTGGCGAGGTCATTACCGGCCTGCGAACCCACCGGGCGAATAATTAATGGCAAGCTAGGTAAGGCATTCGGGTCAGCTACGTCTACTGGGCGTTGCATGCTCAGACGCGTGACCACCTGGCTGCGGGTCAATTTGTGTGTGCGTGGCATATCCAGGCCGGTGATGCCTTGTAATAGCTCACTTAACTGGTCGCGGTTGACGTTAGGCAGCAGGTGCGGCGGGTTAATCACTGGTCGTGCATGATCAAGCAGGCTGGCTTGTACCGCCAGCAACAACGCGCGGTTGGCCTGGCTATCTGAGAGGGCGACCATCACCGCGTCATGCACAGGCATAGGGGATGGCAAAGGCTGCTCGACCGACGCGTAGTAATAAAGTAGCTCGACCGGGCTGTTTTCCAGCAAACAATCAATCGGGGTGTTTTCAGACAAATCGCCTGGCGTCATAATCATCAGCAAGCGGAAGCGTGGCGGCTGACAGTTGGCCGGGCGGCGGTATAGCCGTTGCAAGGATAATGCTTGTTCCTGAATTGCGAGGCCCATGTCGCGCATTTTCAAGCATAAAAAGCCAATGGCCAGGTTCATCCACAAGATGGCATTTTCCTGATCCTGATTGGCCTGTACCAATAGCGATTGTGCATGCGACCGCAAGTCTGCGCCGTTGAGGCTCATGCGTAGAAAAGGCGCGAGCCCTTGAAACGTATGGCTTGCATCATTATGAGCTAAGGCTTCAAGCAAGTTTTGCATGTAACGCTTTTTTTCGCTGGTACGGGGCGACGCCCAGAAATCATCACTGCGATAGACCGGGCTGCCGCCAATTGTCAGCTGCATGTGGTATGGCTGCCCCAGTAATTCTGTATGCACATAGGTGGCAAAGCACTCGGCAAAGTCTTCTTGTACATCCATGCTGGCGTATAAGGTGGGAAACGACGTTCTGGCCAGGTCACGGTACAGGTCTAATGCCTGGCTTGCGTGCAGTGTCGGCTGGCGATAGAAGCTGATCTTCTCCCGATGCGGAAAATTTTGTTCTGGCCGGATAGCCTTGCTGCCACTGGTTTGCCAGCTTAGCTTGCTAAAGTTGCCTGCCAGCTTGGGTAACGAGAATGACCAGTCCTGCGGACAGAGGTCCGTCATCGTGGCCAGTATATGGCCGAACTCATGCAATAGCAGAAAGCGCAGTGCCTGTATGCGATGATCGTTTTCCGGCGCGGCGATCTCTACACTGATTTGAACCTGCGGGTCTGCAATAAAGGCTGAGTTTTCTTTCCAGCTGGCCCAGGCATTTGCCGAGGTATGCGCAAATGCCTGACTGTCGAGCACAATAATAAAGCCAATATTGTTACTGCCATCCCCTAGTGCAACCATGTCGGTAAAGCCCGAAGCATCCAGGCCGCTGGCAAAGAAAATACCGAGTATGGATTTGCTCAATGTATCCAGCAGGCTCTCAGGGAGCGGTGCCAGTGCCTGCGCAAGGTCGTTCTGCCAGTCTGTGCTTGAGGCCAGCTCCACGGGTTCAGCTAGCCCGTGCGTGCGGCCATATTCTGAGAGGAAGTCTTGCAAGTCAGTGGTGGGCGGGCTCAGGCGTGTATGCAGTGGTTGCGCATACAGGGCCAGCCATGGATTGGGATCGGCGATATAAATCATAGCCCAGTGTAGCGCCCTCACGCGCGCGGTCTAAGCTTAAAAAAACTGGCAAATACCACGGTATTCGACAGTTCGCGCTTGTGCGTGAGTCTAGGTGCTCAAAAAAAGCGGTGTTGTGTACAAAAAAACCGCAAGCACGGGATTTTTTGTATCATAGGCAACCTATGCAAGTGACTTCACAAGATATTGAATGGATGACGCGCGCGTTGCGACTGGCTGCGCGGGGCCTGTATACAACGACCCCTAATCCGCGTGTGGGCTGCGTGATTGTCAGCAATGGCCAGGTGGTCGGCGAGGGCGCACACCTCAAAGCCGGTGAGCCGCATGCCGAGGTGTACGCCTTGCGTGCGGCTGGTGAGCAGGCGCGTGGCGCAACAGCCTATGTGACACTGGAGCCGTGCAGCCATTTTGGCCGCACCCCGCCTTGTGCCGATGCCTTGGTCAATGCAGGCATCAGCCGGGTAGTGGTGGCGATGCAGGACCCTAATCCGTTGGTGGCAGGCAATGGCATTGCCCGCTTGCAGGCGCAGGGTCTCGCGGTGACTGTCGGCGTGTGCGAGGCACAGGCTCGCGCCTTGAATCCGGGCTTCATCCAGCGCATGACGCAGCAGCGGCCTTACGTCCGCCTCAAGGTAGCTGCCAGCCTGGATGGCCGGACCGCGCTAGCCAATGGTGACAGCCAATGGATTACCTCGGCGGCGGCCCGCAAAGACGTGCATCACTGGCGTGCGCAAAGTTGTGCCATTGTGACCGGTATTGCCAGCATATTAAAAGACAACTCCTCCCTGACTGTGCGTGAGGTTAAAACGCCCAGGCAACCGTTGCGCGTGATTGTTGATAGCCAGTTGCGCATCCCGATTGATGCTAAGGTGTTGCAGGATGGTAACGCGCTGGTAGCTTATGCACAAGGCGATGCGGCCAAGCTGGAGGTATTGCAGGTGATGGGCGTACGCACCTTGCATGCGCCAGATTTACTGGCGCCCCAAGCACAGGTCGATCTTGCTGTGCTCATGCAGGCTTTAACGGCCTTGCCATGCAATGAGGTGCTGATTGAGGCTGGAGCCACGTTAAGCGGCGCGTTTCTGCAAAGCAGGATTGTTGACGAGTTATTGCTGTATTACGCGCCTAAACTGATGGGGGATACTGCCCGTGGCATGTTTGCTTTGCCCGAGCTCACGCAGATGTCCGCGGTGCGTGAGTTGAATATGCTCGATGTGCGCCAGTTCGGCCAGGATCTGCGTATCCAGGCTAAATTGCAATCTTGATTTTCAATGCTGATAGACACCCATTGCCATCTTGATGCCAGCGAATTCGATGCAGATCGCGACCAGGTGTGGCGGGATGCACAAGCGCAAGGCGTGCGTGCCGTGGTCATCCCGGCGGTGACGCAAACGACTTTTCAGCCCATTATGCAGTGGTGCGCACAGCACCCGCAGGCTGGGTTTGCACTGGGCTGGCATCCCATGTATGTTGCGCAAGCGCCAGAGGATGCCTTGCAGCAGTTGCAGGCGGTCGTTGCGTCGGTACTGGCAGGCCCGCAGGCGCATCAATTACTGGCGATTGGTGAAATCGGCCTCGATTTTTACCTGACACGTGATAACGAAGCCAGACAAATCGCTTTGTTTGAAGGGCAGCTACAAATTGCCAAACAATTTGAGTTACCTGTCATTTTGCATGTGCGCAGCGCGATAGATAGCATCCTCAAATACTTGCGCAAGCATCGCGTGCGTGGAGGCATTGCGCATGCGTTTAATGGCAGCATGCAGCAAGCGGCGGTTTTTGAGCAGCTAGGATTCAAGTTAGGCTTTGGCGGCGCCATGACCTGGCCGCGCGCATTAAAAATCCGTCAGTTGGCGGCAGAGTTGCCGTTGGAACAGCTGGTGTTAGAGACGGATGCCCCTGATATTCCCCCGGTCTGGATCGGCCATCAGGGGCGAAACAGCCCGGCACAATTAAAAAGAATAGCGGCGGAATTATGCCTAATTCGTGGCTTGGAAACTTCGCAACTCCTTGAAATGATAGGCAAAAATTCTACACAAGTTTTACCGAAAATAGCCCATTTATGCACATGACTTAAAGTGACACATTAAGAATGTGTCGAAAGTGTTTCAATTATAGTGGTGCATTGTAAGTTATTGATTTTATTGAATAAAAAAATAGATTAAAAAATGAACTTTCGGAAAAAGTCCTTTTAAATTGGTAAGTTACGGAATTAAGACACAGCAATCCACAAAGTTATCCACAGATTTTGTGGATGGAAAAATACGGTGTTTGTCCTACAGGAAAAGCAAGGCCTTTTACAACTTTTACAATTAATGGCGACTCGTCAGTAAACTCCTTTTTATGCGTATCAAACAACAACATTTTCGTACCATCTGGCAACAAGGCGATGCCGTCTGCCTGATTGATCAAACCCGTTTACCGTTTGAGTTTGTGACGCTTGACGTGACAACTCTGGCACAAATGTGTCATGCCATTCGCAGCATGCAAGTGCGTGGTGCGCCTTTGATTGGTGCCGCCGCCGCTTACGGTGTGGCGTTGGGGATGCAGCACGCTACCAGCGATGCGCATCTGCATGCGGTCGTTGCTCAGTTGTGTGCGACCCGGCCAACGGCAGTGAATCTGGCATGGGCCGCGCGACGTATGCAGCAAGCGTTGCTGGCATTGCCTGAGGCTGCACGTGCGGCCGCTGCCTGGCGACTGGCACAAGCGATTGCCGACGAAGATGTGACACAGAACCTGGCCTTGGGCCAGCATGGCAAGGCGCTGATTGCGGCGAAGGGCACGGTCAACGCGCAACAGATGGTGAATATTCTCACCCATTGTAATGCGGGCTGGCTGGCAACGGTGGATGGCGGCACTGCGCTGGCGCCGATTTATGCGGCACATGATGCAGGCCTGAAGGTGCACGTGTGGGTAGACGAAACGCGTCCACGTAACCAGGGGGCAAGTTTAACCGCCTGGGAACTGGCGCAACATGGCGTGCCACATACGGTGATTGCCGATAATGCTGGCGGCCATTTAATGCAGCACGGGCAGGTGGATATGGTGATTGTGGGCGCTGATCGCGTGACGCGTGAGGGTGACGTGTGTAACAAAATAGGCACTTATTTAAAGGCGCTGGCGGCGTTTGACCAGAACGTGCCATTTTATGCGGCGGTGCCTACGCCGACCATTGATTGGCAACTGGCGCGTGGCGCGGATATTGAAATTGAAATGCGTGATGCCGACGAGGTGGCTTATATGCAAGGGCAGGCTGTGGATGGGCAAGTGCAGCGCATACGCGTGATTCCGCATGAAAGCACGGCCCTTAACCCTGCATTTGATGTCACGCCGGCCCGGCTGGTGACCGGCATTATCACCGAGCAGGGCGTGTTTACCCCTGAACAGCTAGAACGTCTGGAGCCATCATTATGAGCACGCCTACCCCCGCACAACAATTGCTGCATACCGCCCAGCAGATGGCACAGGCTGGGCTCAATAAAGGCAGCTCTGGCAATGCCAGCATCCGCCTGGATGATGGCTTTTTGATTACGCCGTCTGGCGTGCCTGCGGAGCAGCTCAGCAAGGACAGCATGGTGTATATGGATTGGCAGGGCAGGCCAGAGGCTGGTAAAAAACCATCGAGTGAGTGGCGTTTTCATAGCGATATTTTGCAAGCACGGCCAGAGGTGAATGCGGTGCTGCATTGTCATAGCATGTTTGCGACGACTATTGCTTGCATGGGGCGCGCTGTGCCGCCATTTCATTATATGATCGCCACCGCTGGCGGTGACGATATTCGTTGTGCGCCTTATGCCTTGTTTGGCACACAGGCCTTGTCTGATGGGGCGATGGCGGCGTTGCAAGACCGTAAAGCCTGTTTACTTGCGCATCATGGCATGATCGCTATAGGCAAGAGTTTGCCGCAGGCACTGGCGATTGCAGTTGAGGTAGAGGGTTTGTGTGAGCAGTATTGGCGGTTATTGCAGTTTGGTGAGCCAACACTGTTAACACCTGAGCAAATGCGAGCAGTGCACGCCCAGTTTAAAGGCTATGGCCAATGGGCCAGGTAGCCGTTACAACTTGGGAAACAGCCCCAGCGTGCTCAAACGCAGTAATCGTGCGGGGTCGCAAATGAATACATTGTCTTGCATCGCCAAAATGGCCTCCGCTGGCGCATAGCATTTGAGCAGCACACCACCGGAATCTACCGCATTGAGGCCTTTGGCATAAGTCGTGGCGATGTCCTCCGAGGCGGTCCAGCAAAAACCAATCTGGTCATGGTCAAATAAAAACCAGCTTTCACCGCGATATAAGGTCCGGCTATCGCCGTGATACCCTGGTAATGCGCGTTTGAGCACGGCCAGCACCAAGGCATCCTGTTTGATTTTTGCGCGCAAGTCGCCGCCATATTGCGCCCACAAGGCAGCAATCGCGCTTTTATCAAACACGGTGTCGTCTTTGCGTTTGGCAAGGTACTCGAAGGTTTCTCGCCAGAGCGACGCATCTACCGTATTGACATACGCGCCCAGGCAAAACTGCTTGGCGAGTGATTGTGGCGTATATTTCATTGTTGATTGCAGCGCCCATGCATGGCTGCCATGGTTAGCATTAGGCGACCCACTCGCCATCCACCAGTTTTTCTTGTGGCTGAAACTGCTGCTTATAGGCCATTTTCTGGCTGTCGGCGATCCAGTAGCCCAGGTATAAATAGGGGAGGCCTAGTTGTTTGGCCCAGGCGATTTGCCACAGAATGCTATAAGTACCGTAGCTGGCTTTGTCAGTCGTGTCGTAAAAGGTGTACACCGCAGACAAACCATCCATCACGATGTCGATCACACTCACCATTTTGAGGGTGCCCTGCGCATCGCGAAACTCCACCATGATGCTTTCAACATTGCTCTGACACAAAAACTGCTGATACTGCGCAGCGTCGTCTTCCTGGTCTGCAATATGGTCCGGGCCATGGTGATGGCGCTGTTGCTGATAAGCTTGATACAGCGCGAAATGCTCAGCCTCATAGCTGGCTTCAACAATGGTTACTTGCAACTCAGCATGTTTTTTAAAGGCACGTTGCTGGCTGCGGGTGATTTGAAAAACATTGACGGGCAAACGCACTGAGATGCAAGCACTGCAGTGTTCGCAGTGCGGGCGGTAAGCAAATTTGCCGCTACGCCTGAAGCCCTGTTGAATCAGTCCACTGTAGACGGGGCCATCGACCAGGTTTTGCGGCGTGGCAATCAGGCTTTGCGCCAGTTTTTTTGACAGGTAGCCACACGGGTAGGCCGTGGTGACATAAAACTGCAGCTTTTGTAGTGGAGCATCGTTAGGTAACGTCATATTGCACCAGCGCGTTTAATTGCGCGATAAATCGGTCTCTGGGGATTTCATACGCGCCAAAGCTTGCCAGCAGTGGCGTATGCATCTGACAATCAATCATACCGACTTGTTGCGTGTTTAACCATTGCACTAAATGCGCAAATGCGACTTTAGACGCATTGCTGACATGGTGAAACATGCTTTCGCCATAAAACATGCGGCCAATTTTCACGCCATAGCAGCCACCCACCAGTTGGCCGTGTTGCCAGGCTTCTACGCTATGGGCATAACCTAGCCGATGCAATTGGTGATAGGCATCAATCATGTCGTCAGTGATCCAGGTGCCAGGCTGGCCGGGGCGCGGTGTGGCCGCACAGGCTTGTATCACGCCTTTAAAGTCTGTGTTAAAGCGAATTTCAAAAGCATGTTGCTGTATGACTTTGCGTAATGAGCGGCTGATTTTTAAGGTGTCAGGAAACAACACCATACGTGGGTCTGGGCTCCACCAGAGCACGGGTTCGCCCGGGCTAAACCAGGGGAAAATGCCTTGCCGGTAAGCAGCCAGCAGCCTGTGTGCAGTTAAGTCGCCACCAATCGCAATGAGCCCGTTGGGCTCGGTCAATGCCTGCTGCAATGGTGGAAAAGGCGTCTCTGTATCCAGAATGAGTACTGGCCCGCCGGGTAGCGGGTAGTAATGTTCGCGCATAAACGTTAGTTAAATTGATAAGGATCGTGCTTGCTTGCCCATTCTATTACCTTGTTGCCTGGCATGCCACGTGAAATGCCAAAGCCTTGTGCGTAGTCGCAGCCCAGCTCGGCCAGAATATGCGCCTGCTCAGCTTTTTCCACGCCTTCTGCCACCACTTTACGACCAAAGTCCCGGCACAGCGTGACCACGCCTCTAATCACAGCCAGGTCCTCCTGGTTGCTTAGCATATTGTGTATAAACGACTGGTCGATTTTGATAATGTCTACCGGCAGGCGACGCAGATAAATTAATGAGGAGTAGCCTGAGCCAAAGTCATCAATCGAAAAGGCGACACCAAGCGACTGACATTGTTGAATCACGCGGTTGACGCGGGCAAAGTCACTGATGGCTGCGCTTTCGGTAATTTCAATATGCAGTTGTTGCGGTTTGATGTCGGGGTACTTTTTAAACAGGCTCGCCAATTGGTCGGTAAACTGTTTATGCATTAAATGTTGTGCTGCAATATTCACTGATACCTGGGTGTGCAGGCCCTGCGTTTGCCATTCTGTGAGTTGTCGCAGACTTTCTTCAATCACCCAGTGACCAATGTCAATAATCAGGCTGGTGTGTTCAACCGCGTTAAGAAAATCATTTGGATACAACAAGCCGCGCAACGGGTGCTGCCAACGCAGCAAGGCCTCAAAGCAAAACAGTTTGCCCGATTGCATACACACTTGTGGTTGGTAAACCAGCCTGATATGGCTGTTTTGAATGCCATTGAGCAGGTCGCGCAATAGTAGTTGCTGTTGCTGCGATTGTTGTGCCGAGGCCAGGTCAAACAAGTGGAACTGATGTCCGCCATGTGTTTTGGCGTGATACATGGCATGATCCGCATGCCGCAGCAGGGTGTCAGGCGGGTTGTGGTCAATCGGGTAAAGCGTGTAACCAATGCTGGCTGAAATCGAAAATTTGAATTTATCAATCGAAAACGGTTTTTCAATCGCGCTCAGCAATTTTTTGAGTAAGCGGGTGTATTCGGTTTGCGTGCGGCCACCACACAACAACATGGCAAATTCATCGCCGCCCAGGCGGGCCAGTGTATCCTGCGGTTTAAGGATGCCAGTGAGACGGCCCGCCAGTTGCATCAGTAGTTTGTCACCAAACTCGTGTCCGTACTGGTCATTCACAATTTTAAAGTCGTCGAGGTCTATGTAACAAATTGCCACCAGCGATTGTTGACGCTCAGCCTCCAGCAAGGCTTGTTGCAGGCGGCTCGAGAAGAGTACGCGGTTAGGCAACTGTGTTAATACATCATGATAAGCCAGGTGCTCCAGCATGTTTTGCTGCTCTTTGGCACGCGTAATGTCTGAAAACAAACCTACATAATGTTGAAACCCGCCCGCCTGGTTCATTACCGGTGACAGCTCGAGCTCTACCAGGTAATCGTGCCCTTGATGATGCCTGTTCCATACCTCGCCTTGCCATTCTTGAAACGCATGCGCCCCGGTATACAGGTTTTGAAAAAAGTCAGGCTGTTGGCAGGCCAGGCCTAATGCCGCAGGCGATTGGCCAATCGCCTCTGCTTGCGCATAGCCGGTGACGACACTAAACGACGGATTGCATTGCACAATCAGGCCGCGTTCATCGGTAATAAAAATGGCATCGTGCGCATGGTCAAACACACTGGCAGACACTTTCAGCCGATTGGCACTGGCTTGTATCTGGCTCACCATTTCACGCAGGCGCCGCCGCATTTTGACCATATTGGCGATCAGTGTGTCTGGTGTGGCCGAAATATGGTCCTCGGCAAAATCGCCACTTTCTATGCGCATCAATAGCAATTTTGCCGTCTCTGGCTCGCCGCCCAAAGGGTTTAAAACAAAGCGTTGCAGGCCACTGATCATGGCGATTAACACCACCAGGGTCAGAATTAATGCGATGATCATCACCGGTGACAGCGCACCCAGTGCCGACCAGTAAGCCTCATTGACGGGATACAATATATTGATCTGAAAGTCCCACTCAGGCACTTCTTTAGTGACTTTTTTCCAGCGCTGCTGTTTGTCCTCCAGCGCCGTCACTGCTTGCAGTTTGCTAATGCCCCCGGTTAAAAAGCGAATCTTGCCATGGCCATCGGTGATGGCGACAAAGCCTTTTTCTAAAAACCCCCATTGGCGGATCGCCTGGTCAATAGCATTGAAATCCAGTTTATAGCCTACATACCAGGCGCCAATGACGTGGCCTTGGTTGTCGTGCATCGGTTCATAGCGCGATAAATAAGCTTCGCCCAGGATATCGACCACACCATAGTAGGTTTCATTTTTTTGTAGTTTTTCTATCGCCTTGCCATAAGGGTTTAGCTCGGTGCCAAAGGCGTTGCTGCCGTCCGCTTTTTTCACGTTGGTGGCAATGCGCAAAAACTGCTGGCCGCGTTTAACAAAAATGGTGGCGGTGCCACTGCCAATACGCGTCACCGAATCAACCATGATGGTTCTGCCGGTTTGCGGGCTGTCACCAAAGCGCAAATCTGGCACCTGGGTGCCCAGCATATCGGTGACACCATGTATATTTGGTGCGCCCTCTACCGAGGCGTATTGCTTGAGCAAAGCCATGCTGGAGAGCACATGCTCACTGACCAGTGTTCTGGCCGTGACTAACAGGTTGGCCAGTTTTTGGGTTTCTTCATTGGCCTTGGCTTCAATGTTATTAAGGTGGTGGTTAAAAATAAAGGCAAATGAAATGAAGCCGATGAGCAAGCCAAAGGCTGCTAAAGGTAATAGAATTTTTTTGAATAACGTGTAATGCTTCATTGTTAATTTAATAATTATTATGTAAAAAAATACCCCACATTTGATCATGGTTATACAGGGCTTTAACTATCGCTGCAATCACAAATACACCTGTTAAGCGCGAATGCCTGTCTTTTTGAACTGAGCGTCTGATTCAGCACACAGTTTGCCTGGCGCCATGCATTTTTTATGCAGGTGCATGCATTTAGCGGCTGTTGTGATTGTGGCTAGCTTGCCGTCTCATTATTTTTGAGAAAAATGATTTCAAATCAATCAATTAACGCGTAAAATGCGCAACTCTCAAGCATTGCTGGTCACCCGCGTGGAAATCTATACCTCCCTTATTGCCAAACCTGTTAACAGCTATCGCCCGTATTGGGCCAAACGCTTTGGCACGGCACCTGTGCTGCCAATGAGCCGGGCAGAAATGGATGTGCTGGGCTGGGATAGTTGCGACATTATTTTGGTGAGCGGCGATGCCTATATTGACCACCCAAGCTTTGGCGCGGCCTTGATTGGCCGCTTGCTGGAGGCGCAGGGGTTTCGCGTAGGCATTATTGCGCAACCTGATTGGCAGTCGGCAGCCGCGTTTAAGGTGTTGGGCAAACCCAATCTCTATTTTGGTGTGACCGCTGGCAATATGGATAGCATGGTTAACCGTTACACGGCAGACCGTAAAATTCGTTCTGATGATGCCTACACGCCCAATGCCGATGCGAACAAGCGCCCGGACCGTGCAGTGCTGGTGTATTCGCAGCGCTGTAAAGAGGCTTACTCTGACGTGCCACTGGTGATTGGCAGCATTGAGGCCAGCCTGCGCCGCATTGCACATTATGATTACTGGTCAGACAAAGTGCGCCGCTCAATACTCATCGACTCTAAAGCCGACTTGTTGTTGTATGGCAATGCTGAACGTGCGATTGTTGAGGTGTCACACCGTATTGCGCGCGGTGAGCCGATACACGAAATTCAGGATATCCGCGGCACTGCATTTATCCGCAAACAGGTGCCTGCAGAATTTGTAGAAGTGCCTTCAACCCGCTTGGATAGACCGGGTGTGGTCGAAAAACATGAAGACCCTTATGCCATGAAAATGGGCAAGGGCGATGCCAGTTGTGCGACCGATGACAAGGCAGCGGATGCGGCGCCTGTTGCGCCAACCATCAGTTTGCCATTGCCACTCAAGGCGGCTAAAGTGCCGCGTGACCGCCAGGTCATCCGCATGCCCTCTTATGAAGAGGTTGTCAGTGACCCGGTAATGTATGCGCATGCTTCGCGCGTGCTGCATCTGGAGGCCAACCCTGGCAATGCGCGGGCGCTGGTGCAAAGGCATGGCAGCCGCGAAGTGTGGCTCAATGCGCCGCCGATACCGCTCAGCACCAAAGAGATGGATTACGTGTACGACCTGCCTTATGCGCGCACTCCACATCCAGCGTATAACGGCGCCAATATTCCGGCATGGGAAATGATCCGTTTTTCAGTCAATATCATGCGTGGCTGTTTTGGTGGCTGTACGTTCTGCTCGATTACCGAGCACGAAGGCCGCATTATCCAGAGCCGTTCTGAAGATTCTATTTTGCGCGAGATTGAAGAAATCCGCGACAAAGTCGATGGATTTACCGGTGTGATTTCAGACCTTGGCGGGCCAACCGCCAATATGTATCGCTTGTCTTGCAAGTCTGAAGAAATCGAAAAAAACTGCCGCAAATTGTCTTGCGTTTACCCTGGCGTATGTGAAAACCTGAATACTGACCATTCGTCGTTGATTCAGCTCTACCGCAAGGCACGTAACCTGCGTGGTGTTAAAAAAATTCTGATTGGCTCTGGCTTGCGTTATGACCTGGCGGTGAAGTCGCCGGAATATGTCAAAGAGCTGGTGCAGCATCATGTGGGTGGTTATTTGAAAATTGCGCCTGAGCATTCTGAAGAGAATGTCTTGAGCAAAATGATGAAGCCGGGCATGGGCGCTTATGATGAGTTTAAGCGCATGTTTGAAAAGTTTAGCGCCGAGGCCGGCAAAAAGCAGTATTTAATTCCCTACTTTATTGCGGCGCATCCTGGCACCACCGATGACGATATGATCAACCTGGCATTGTGGCTGAAGCGCAATGATTTCCGCCTCGACCAGGTGCAAACTTTTACGCCAACACCGATGGCCATGGCAACCGCCATGTATCACAGTGGCAAAAATCCTTTGCGTAAGGTCACGCCTGATTCAGAGACGGTGCCGGTGGCTAAAACCGGCAATATCCGTAAATTGCATAAAGCGTTTATCCGTTACCACGACCCGCAAAACTGGCCCATGCTGCGCGAAGCGCTCAAAAAAATGGGCCGCGCCGATTTGATTGGCAATGGTAAGAAGCATTTGGTGCCAGCCTATCAACCGGCGGTATTGCAACAAATTGTGCAATCAGATGGCAGCCGTTTTCAAGCCAAGCCTTTGCCCAAAGGCTTTAACCAAACCAAGAATCCGGCTTATAAGCACAAAGCCAAAAAGCCGGGCGCGAGCCGCTAATAAGGCAAGCCCAGCACTTGATAACCGAGTGTTGGGCTAACCAGCTTTTGCGCTCCGGCCGCCAGGTCATTCGTATTCGGGAAATCGATGGTTTCATAATGCCAGTTGACCCACACCTTGTGGTCACCGCCTTCATGCATGCAGGCGTAGTTGCGATGGAATAAAAAGCGATTGCCTGCTGCGTCTTTGCGTATTTTTGCCGACAATATGCAGCCTCCGCCCAGGTCTATGTCTGGTTGCTCTATGCTTGAGGCAAGCCTGATCACCGATTGCTCTATGCTAAGTGGTGGCGGGTGCACAATGCCAGAAGAAATCAGTTGTACTATATTGCCCGTGCCAGACTGCTCGCGATAGGCGCCGCTGGCCGCCACATGCACATCGCCAGAAATAATAAATACTTTGCTTGGTGTTTGCGCCTGCAAGGCCGCTTGAAACTGCAGCAAGCGCTGCAAAATGCTGCACATTTCATCGTAATGCGTGCTAAAACGCCAGTGGTCCGCCATATCGTCATAGGCGTCAAACTGGATGCTGAGGCGGATATTGCGGTCGCTTTCAGAAAAGTGCCGGTATAGAAAAGGCACGCCACTCAAGACCAGCAGTTTCTGACCGGCTTGCCAGCCTGCTTGTAAATCAGCCAACCCCTGAATGAAGTCTTGTTTGCCACTGCCCATAATGTTGTGCAAAGTGCGTTGGCTGCGATTGTCCATCACGAGCAAACCGTAGTCACGGAAACGCAAAGTCATGCCAAAGTGCGCAGATGCTGCGTTGTTCTGTTGCAAGGCACGGTTGTTCCCCCTTACTTGAAACAGCGTGAAATATTTTTTTGCGCTGTCAAACATGGCCTGGTAAGTTGGGCTGGTTTCCAGCCGATAGGGCTGTGAACCCCAGCCGTCGATAATGTCGTGGTCATCCCACATCATGATGGTGGGGATGCTGGCCAGGCAGTAGCGTAAGGCCGCAGATTTCGTCCAGCTTCTGATATAGGTGTCGAGGTAGAAATGATCTATACGCTGCCTGAGTGTGTCAGAGACGGGTGCCGATAATTGTTCTTTGAGTGGCTTGAGAGACCAGGCATACAAAGGCTGTTTTTCATTGAAAATCGCATCTGCATAAATCTGGTCACCGCCCATAATGAGCGCCGCATAAGGTGCATCAACCACTTCTTTATAGGTTATAGCAGCCATATGCAAAACCTGTTGCTGTTGCATGCGTTGCCACAGGTAGTCGATAGGCGCCGGATGCTGTGCGCGTAGTTTGTCGGATGAAAAGCCATTGCATGACGCGAATGCCAGTTGTACGCGCTGATTAGCCGCCGGACAGAAAAAGGCCCAGTCAGTGACCAGGGCGTTGCGCGTTTGTGCATCACTGGCAGGCTGCGCATCTATTAATATCTGGTAATGGCAGACCTGGTCTCGCTGTGCCAGCGGAATAGTGATTTCTGCGCGCCAAAACTTACCGCGATTGAGGCTGCTGATGAGGGTGAACTCGCTCTGCAAGCTTTGCTGGTCTATGCGATAAGAAAGTGTTGCGGCATCGACATCGGTTTCTGACAAAAAGCAAACACTGTAGGTGGTGGCTTTGTTGTGCTCACCTTCCAGCCCCAGTAAGGGTCCTAAGACAATATTGTGTGATGACATGCGTGCTCCGTGTGTCAGTGATGACTTAAGTCGTACTCTCCAGCAGGCCTGGTAATAGGGCTTGTATCTGTTCGGCTACTATTTTATCCGTATGATTGGCAGGCAGCTTGAGGTTTTGCGCAATATGCTCGCCTAGTCGGCGATAGCTTTCAAACTGTGATTCGCTAAAAAACTGGTCTACCGTGCTATGGTGCGGAAAACTCGGTTCTTGCAGTTTGAAGTTGATCAGGTCGCTAGGCTCATCGCCAGTCAATGAACTTTTAATATAAACCAGATAACCCATATGCGCCGGGTTGCCATCGCCCAGGTAATCAATACTGCCAATGGCAAAGTGACGTGTGCCGCATTTAAACAGGCCATATTTGCAATCGTTAACCGGCAGCAAGTGATTAATGTCGAGTTTGATGGTGATACCAAAGTCGACCTTGCATTTACGAATAGCATTGCCTAAGTCTTCAAATTCATAGCAACCATCAGCACCAGCATCCACCGCCACGATCAGTTTGCAGCGGCGGCGTACCAGTTCATAAATGCCCAGGTTTTCAAAATGTCCGCCATCAGATAAATACAGGTAGCCAGAGGTAGAGCCGGTGTTGGTGATCAGCTCTTTAATCAGGTAAAACAGGTTCCAGAACGGTGATTGCCGCTGCGGCGGATTACGCAACCGCAGCTTGCACTGCATGCGCATTAATAGGCTGTTAAAGTAATTTTCATGTAGCGGGTTGCCAAACCAGCGACCAAGCCGTGCATTAAAAATAGTCATAATAAAGCCCATGACCGGGTTGGTGTGATAGCCCATATTGGGGCTGGCCGCTGCACCGCTGGTTGAAATCAGGCTGCCTAATTCTGGCCCGCCTTCGCCAGTGTAATGGTGGGTGTCATACCAGACTTCGTTGTCTGGCAGTTTAAAGCCACAATAATAGGGGCTAAACATAAAAGAGGCCGCTTTACGCTGCTGCCAGGCCAGTTGCGATCCATCGCTAATATTAACCGCCGTATTGACGATGTGTGTTGGTCGTTGTCCGCGCAATGCAGACATGGCGACATCATCATTGTTATCAAACCCGGTGAAGCTGTTTGGTTTGCGGTTGTTATTGGTTGCGCCCAAATAGCAGCGCGTCAGGCGGTTACGATAAAAGTTGTGCAATGAAAAAACGTTAATATCAATACGCCAACTGCCTAGCACCACGATGAACAGAGCACTTGCAAACCAAAGATGGCGGTAGGGTGAAATATACAGGCTGAAGCTCAGGTAGCCGGATACCAGTAAGATCAGTGCCACCACCATATAGGGGAGCAAATAGGTGAATTTGCCTTTGAGGCTGCTTGGCGGCTCTGTCGCCGTGGCCCGGCTTTTGCCCAGTCTGGCGGTCAAAAAAGCCAGTAGCCACGAGCTGAGCCCGGCCAGGCTTTTTCCCGTGTTGCCCAGACAGTCCAGCAAGTGATGAATGAGGTAGGGAATATAGAGCGCGCAACTGAACAGTGCTAGCCAAATGACGCAAAAACCAAGGTTAATGCCACCAATGCGATGCCACCACTCACGGGTGCTTACCTCAATGTCGCGCCCACCCAGCCCCATGAGTGCCACCAGCCCGGCCGAAATCAACAGTGAAACCACAGGCACACCGAGTCCTATGCCGTAATTAGGCGTGATGGGACTGCCCTGATTCGCTGTCTGATGGGTGATGAATAGCTGTTGCCAGTTGTGTAGCGGAACCATCCAGAACAAGAGCATGATGCCAGCGACGCCAGCAAGAAAGGCCATGATAGGGTAGATGGCGTGTGATGCGCGCAGGCAGGGCTGGCGGCTAAAGTAAAAGGAAGTGGCCAGGCTGAGCAGTGCCAGCACGATGCCGCTTTTGCCGCGTGTTGTGCGCCACGCATTTTCAAACATGTGCAGCAGTAGTTCGCTGTTGAATGTAAAGCTTGGCAACAAGCTGCCATAAATGTCGGAGTGGCTGAAAAAAATGACCGACATCATCAATGTAATCAATACACAGAGCAGCAACACCTGGTTAAGCAGGGTGTTTGCCATCCATTGTGCCAGTGCAGCCAGGGTGTCGCCGGTGAATAAGCCGGTTTTTGGCGTCAGGTAGTTGCTGTAACTGCGTAACCAGAGAATGGCTTTTTCGGTGGCTGTGAGTTGGCGCGACGCACTGCCTTGCGGCTGGGTTGATAGCACCAACTCAGCCTGCACAGTATTGACATGGTTGCTATGTTTAACCAGGCTGGAAAACCAGGCGCCAATGTAACCGCCGCCAGAGACGGTTGAAAGATAGTCAAATTGATTGAGCAGGCCTTTTTTTGCCAAGCCTTGCAGAATGCCGAGGTTAAGCGTGGCGCTGCGGATGCCGCCGCCAGAGAACGCCAGCCCAATCAGGTTTTCGCGATGCATTTCTTTGCGCAAATGCGACATGCCACGAATCTCCGCATCCAGCACTGCTTCAAAACAATGCGTTTTATGCGGGTCTGTTTCAAGCGGCTGGTCGGTCGGGTGCATGGCAATCTCCCTGGGTATCTTGTTGATATTATTTAACATATGGTAGCGCTGTATCATTTTTGTGACAACCCTGGTTTGTTTGGCGCGCGGCACAAAAGGCCGGTCAAAATGGCAGGCGTCAGATATTTATGAGAGGATATGCGCTGGCCGCTGCTTGCGGCCGATGTGGGTCAATCAGTGTAGGGCTGCGTCCAATGGATGAAACAGTGAACAGATGAGGAATGCGATGCGAGGATTATGGGTATTAGCTGCGGTATGTGTATGGCTGAGTCAGCCGTTAAAAGCGGCTGAAAAAAGCCTGTTTTGGCAGCTGGATTCGCCCAGCGGGCAGGTGAGTTATTTGTTTGGCACCATGCACACTGACGATAACCGCGTTACTGATTTTTCTCCTGCGGTGCTACAAGCACTCAAACAAGTGGATACATTTATGCTCGAAGTGGCAGAGGCACCGCCAGCGCCATTGCTGCAGTTGCCGCAAGGCAGTTTGAAGCAGTATTTATCAGACGCCGAGCTGGATAAAGTTGCCAGTTTGGCCGATACGCATGTGATGCCGATGGACCGGGTGCTTAAAATGAAGCCGTGGCTGCTGGCCGTGATATTCGACCTACCCAAACCGCAAACGCCGTTCGCGCAAGACTTTTTACTCAAGGCCAAAGCAGAAGAGCTGGACAAGCAAGTGCTTGGACTGGAAAGCCCGCAGGAGCATTTTGGCGTGATGGACAGCATGACGCTGGACGAGCAGCTATTAATGTTGCGTGCGGTGCTCAAGCGTAGCCAAAAACAAAAAGAGCATGATTTTGAAAAACTGATCAAAGCTTATCTGGCCGGGGATGCGGAGCAGGTGGCCAATATGGATGATGCCATGACGCGCGGTATTTTGCCTGCTGCGTTGTGGCAGCGCATGCGGGTAAAGTTACTGGATGAACGCAATGTGCTGATGGCCGCGCGCAGTATTGATCAGGCCAGGCAGCGTCAGGTGTTTATTGCAGTTGGTGCTGCGCATTTGGCTGGGCAAAGTGGGCTGTTACAGGCGTTTAAACAAGCCGGGTTTAAGCTCACGCCGCTTAAAAAGTAATTGTTTGGTTTGAGCCCACCGTGGCCTAAGTGACTGAGCTTAGTGGCGGTGGGGCGTGACTTCTTGTGCGATACGCGTGATGTGCGCGACAAAATCAGCATCTTCGCCCACTAACAGCCTGGGCAGGTGTTGGCGAAAATCTTCACGGATGCACCATTCACGCATATAGTCTTCCCATGACATCCAGCGCCGTAAACGTTTTCCGCGCATATCCGGGTCGTAAGCCAGCAAATAAGCACGTTCAAACAGTGAAATCAATATCTCAAACAATACAAGTTTGCGCTCTTCCTGCTCGGCAGACATGGTGAGCGGTTCGCTGTGCGAGCGCAATTGCAGGTCAGGGTTAGCCATCACCAGTTTTAAAAAGTCGGTGTAGTTGTCTGCCAGCAATTGGTAGACTTCTTCGTCTTCGTTTTCACGCTCTTTGCGTTGCTCAAGCATAAACGTCACAATCGCCAGCGGCAAGCCGACCACCGTCACCACATAACTGAGTAATTCCCACGTGTCTTTGTCTATCAATTTAACGGTCCTTATCCATGCAGGCATCCTTGACCATGCCGTTACAGGATACTCTCAAAAATACGCGATGACTGCTGTTTAATCTTTTGCCATAGCGGGCGCTGCTGCCATTGTTTTAGCTCAATTTTTTGCGCATTTTTTAAATCTTGCTCAAAGCGGCTTTCGAGCAAACTGGCAGTTTCATTACCTAACATCACCACATCAATTTCGGCATTGATACCTGCACTACGATAGTCGAGATTGGAGCTGCCAATCACTGACCATACACCATCAATTGACACCATTTTGGCGTGCAACACCTGGTCCTGCATTTCGTAAATGTCTACACCATATTTAAGCAAGTGGCTGTAATGTGAGTGTTGTACGTTCATCGACAAGGTGGAGTCGCTGATGCTGGGCACCAGCAGCGACACTTTGACGCCACGCTTTGCTGCGTTAACCAGCGCCTCTTCCTGTGCGCTGGTTGGCACGAAATAAGCAGAATTTAAAATAATGTGATGCTCGGCATTTTGTATTGCGGCGATCAGTGTCAGGTAATACGGCGAGTCGGTATTTTTGCGTTTGCTGGCCGGGGTGGTGATCACACGCACAAATTGTCCACCCTGTTTAGACAGGGCTGGAAAAAAGCTAACGGTGTCCAATGGCTGCTCTGTATCCCAGTGGTCGAGAAACGCCTGCTGGATATTCGCCACCACCGGCCCTGTGATCATGACATCGGTATCTCGCCAGTCAGCCTGGTTCAGGTCAGGCATTTTTTGTTTGCTAAAAAACCGTAGCGAGCCTTTGCTTTGGTAGGTTTTGCTTAAATTGACACCGCCTACAATGGCTAGCCTGCCATCGACAACCAGGATCTTGCGATGGTCTCGCTGATTGATGCGCGTGAGCGTACTGGCTTGCACCGGGTGAAACACTGTGATTTTGGCCCCGGCTTTTTTCAAGGTATCGAACAGCGCCAGCGGCGTATCGGCTGAGCCGATCGCATCATAGATGATATGCACGCGGACACCTTGCGACAGTTTTTCTAATAGCAGTGCCTGCAGCGTGATACCGCCCAAGTCAACATCCTCAAAGGTAAAATACTCCAGATGAATATGTTGTTGTGCCTTTTGTAAGGCCTGGCGCATGCTGCCAAATGTCAGCTCGCCGTTAAACAATAAAGTCACTTTGTTATCGGCATACAGGCTACTCCCGGCAATCGCCTGTTCTACACGTAAGTGCTCAGCCAATGATGCACGTATGCGTTCGTCAGGCGACAATTTCTTTAACGCTTGATCGACTTTGCCGGGCGCTAACGATTGTTTGGCCGTGACCACGCTAATTGGTTGGGTTTGTGCAGCGATCTCGTCGAGCGCCTGTTTTGAGTCGGGGATAGAGGCGCAGCCCGGCAGCCATACACTGGCTAAACACAGGAGCAGTAATGCCCAGTGTTGGTAAAAACGATTAAACAATTGGCGGGGATCAATATGCCCCAGAAGTGAGAGGAGGCGGTGCGTGCAAATTGTTGTGGGCATGGTGTGCACCATCACAGTGTTAAGCACGATGCCTAACAAAGCGTGCTTAGGAAAGATGGCTGGCGTGTTGCTGAATCACGTCCATGCACTCGTCAAACTGCAAGGATTTATCGAAAAAATACTCTACACCCATGTTGTGCGCCAGGTTGCGGTAATAGCTATTGCCATGGTTGGTGAGCATGACAATGTCCGGCACTTTAAACGGGTAGCCCTGCTGACGGGTGTGGCGTACCACATCAAAGCCAGTGCCTTTGGCTAACTCAATATCCAGCACAATCATGTCGTATTGGCGTGCATTGAGCAAATCAATGGCTTCGTCACTGGTGGTGGCAATGTCCTTGACATCCAGTTGTTCACAATCGTGCAGCATCTCAACGATGACATCACGGATCAGTGCGGAATCTTCAACTAACAATAATCTATACATGACGGTTTAACCAGTGACTAATGTCAAATAGGGGGTTAAAACAGGCTGCTTGACGGTTGTATTCATGCCTATACTCAATCGCATCGGCTTAATTAAGCAAACCGTATTTAATGGCATAGTAGGTCAAGTCAGCATTCGATTTCATGGCCATTTTTTCTAAAATCCGGCTGCGATAAGTGCTCACCGTTTTAATGCTAATAAACAATTCGTCTGCGATGGCAGTCGGCGTTTGGCCGGTCGCCAGTTTGACGAATACCTGAAACTCACGGTCAGACAAGGTTTCATGCAACTGTTTTTCTGAGGGGTGGCTGAGTTCATTCGTCATCAATTCTGCCAGTTCGGCTGAAATATAACGCTTGCCGGCGGCCACGGTGCGTATCGCCAAAATAATTTCATCCGAGTCGGCGTTTTTGGATAAATAGCCTTTGCAACCGTTACGCATTAAATTCAATGCATATTGATCCTCAGCATAACCGCTCAACACCAGCACGGGCAAGTCGGGCGACACATGTTTTAATTCATGCAAGGTATCGACACCGTTTTTGTCTGGCATGGAAATATCCAGCACCATGGCATCATATTCATGCTTACGCACCAGTTGGATCGCTTCTGCCCCTGACGAGGCTTCACCAGTCACTTGCAGATCAGTTTCCAGTTCAATCAGGTTACGTAAACCATCACGTACAATACTGTGATCATCTACCAAAAGAATTCTTTTCATGCGGTTCTCTTAAACGTGTTAGTCAGGGTTATTAAATCAGGTTGCAGGGTTGGCGCCATCTTTATCCGGCGCAGTTGCAACATCAGTTTGCTCCGTGGGTGCCATTTCTTTTCTAAACAGTCGCCAGTCTTGGCTGATCATGCCTAGCGAGTCAGCAAACAATGGTTTTTTTTGCCAGGTGGCGCGCACCACAATAAAAGCAATCACGCCAATCAACGTCGGCACCAGCATCGCCAGGCCGAGAATCAGGGAGCGATGCGGATGTTGCCACAACAGCGAAAACAACCACATCAGTCCCAATAACCCGGTAAAAATGAACATACTAAACACCACCAGCATGCCTACCATGCTGGTAGCCAGACGTTCAGTTTCCTCTAAAAAGTCCTGTTTTAACAGTTGAGCACGATCTTCTGTGTAATCAGCCACGTGATGACGCAAGTTGAAGAAACTACCTTTCAATGCGCTCACTTTGCGATTTAAAAACAAAACAGCGACAAATTTCAAGAGGTTTACCCACATAACTTTCCTTACTTATTCACGACGTTTGGTGCCTAACAGGTATCCTATCAGCAAACCGACACCAGCGGCTACCAGCACAGTGCCCAATGGATGCTCCTGCACAGTATCAGCCGTTTTGTCTTTAATAGAGTGATAAGTGTCGCTGACTTCACGTTGCACTTGCTCTTTAACGCGGCCCGCTTTTGAGCTCAGGTCAGAGGCTATGGCTGCGGCACTTTCTTCGCTGGTTAAGCGGTCAAGGTTGCTTTTCAAGGTTTGAATCAGTTCTTTTGCCTTGTCTTGCGTATTGTCTGCCGTGTCATTCACCGCATCCAGTAATTCATTGGCGGTCGACTTCACCTGTGCAGCGATTTGTTCGATGGCCTGATCGGATTTTTTTGCCAAACGATCAGTCGTGTTCTCAACATTGTCTTTTGAAAAATTAAACATTTTGAAACTCCTTTTTAAATCGTGGTTACATATCAATGAAAACATGTGCGTCCTGATTGGACAGTTGATTAAACTAAAAGTGTTTTCAACATGTGTCCATAGTACGCAACAGGCCGGTGATTCTCCTATCGGCCAGCCACCGATAGTCAGGTCAGAATTCTCTGACAAATGTTAATTGATTGGTCAGCCCATCTTTACGTTGCTGTTAACCCGCAACACCGCTATGATGCGTTTGATATATTGTGAACAATACATGTAAAAAACGTTACGCCGGATTGCCTGATTTTTCAATCTTTTCATTTGACCGCCATGCAAAAAGTTAGAACCCACCTTATCGCCCTGCTTGACCGACTGGAAAAGATCAGTGATACCTTTGGCGGTAACACGGTGGCCTTGCTTACGGTGAGCCTGATGCTGGCGGCAGCCATGCTGGTGGTGAATGATCGTTTTATTGTCACCACGCGTGAAAAAACCGATGTGTTGGCCATGCTAGACCAGTTGCTGCTAGAAACCTGGAAAACCCAATCTAACCTGGCCATTGCCGAGAGTGCACAGCGCGGCTACCTGCTGACGCGTTCAGAAAACTACTTTCGGCCTTATGACGATGCCACCAAACAAATGGGCCAGCAGTTGCAAAATATCAACCGACTGCTCAACCACACTAATCTGGTGCGGCATCCGGTGATACAAACCACCATGAATGAGTTGGTAAACAGTATTATTAAAAAGTCGGCCGAAATGAGCGTGACGATTGATTTCGCCAAAAAACGACAGTTTGATAAAGCGTTGGCGGTGGTGAGGCTGGATTCAGGGATTAAGGAAAGCCGTAATATTGAAGTGTTGTCGCGCCGGTTTGAAAAGCTGGTGCTGGATTATCGTGATGAGGTGGCCGATACGCGCGACACCACACGTAAACTGATGCGCTGGTTTGTGATGGCTTGCCCGCTTATTTTTGTCTCGTTGGTGGTGCTGGTGATTCGGCGCTTGTTACGCGAGCTGGCCGAGAAAGCGAATTTATATGTGCGCCTGACGGACGAGAACGCCGAGTATGAGCGCAATATCCAGCGCCTGACCACCACGGTGCAGGGCCAGGCCTTGCAGGCGCAAACCAATATTGAGCATGAGCGTTATCAGTTATCCCGCGAGTTGCATGACGAACTGGGCTCTTTACTGACGGCGATTAAGATGGATATCTCCTGGGCGATTAAACATTTGAAAGATCAATTGCCGCAGGTCACTGAAAAACTCAAAAAGACCAATCAGTACCTGGATCGCAGTATTAATTTTAAACGTGAGATTGTGCAAAATCTGCATCCGGCCATGATCAAGAGTTTTGGCCTGATTGCGTCATTGCAAAACCTGATTGACGAAGCCAAGGTGCGCAACCAGTGGCAGATGGACATCATTATGCCCGAGCAGGAAATGGCGATTAACGAAACGGTGAGCCTGATTGTTTACCGCTTGGTGCAAGAAAGCCTGAACAATTGCAGCAAATACGCCCAGGCGACGGCGGTGTCTGTGCATTTGATGCATGACGAGCAGCATATCAAACTAGAAATTGTCGATAACGGTATTGGCTTTGACCCAGAAAAACTGACCAATAGCACCCATGGCATCAGCGGTATGTGTAACCGTGTGGAGTCTATCGGCGGCCATTATGAACTCTCCAGCGCACCACAACAAGGCGCCAGCACGCGCGTGCTATTGCCTTATCTCAAAACGGATTCTGCCACCCTCTAAAGGCGGTTCTAGCCGCCATGTAGTCTTATTCTGACATGACTTTCAGTCGTTGGACGACTGACCCGACGCACGTGCCTCATTAATATGGCTACACAAGACAGCAGAACTGTTTTGTGTAACGCGTGAAAAAGGAGACGCTCATGTTAATGTCAAAATACACACAAGCAACAATCTTTGGCGGCCTGTTGGCGACCACGATTACATTAAATGCTTTTGCATTCGATCTGCAGGAAGTCCAGAACGGTGAAAAACCTTATCTGGAAGAGTTTAATTCCCTGGACAAAAATGCCAATAATTCACTGACCTGGTCTGAGCTACAAACAGACAAAGGCGTTAAACAGCAAGATTTTAAAGCGTTTGACCACGACAAAGACGGTAGTTTGAGCTATGACGAATATGCAGAGCTTAAAACACAAACTGGCCAAAAAGCGATTAAAGGCGCAATGTCGGATAGCTGGATTACCACTAAAGTCAAAGCCCGCTTGCTAGAAGAAGAGTCGTTGAAGTCACTTAAAATCAGTGTCGAAACACATAAAGGCGAAGTGCTGATTAGTGGTTTTGTGAGCGAAGCTGCGCTTAAAACCAAGGCTGAGCAGTTGGTGGCGAGTGTAGAAGGCGTCAAATCTGTGAAAAACGCCATTGTGGTTAAAGGCTAATAAACACCCCCTCGCAAGCTACAAATTCTCTCCCAAGTGCGTAGCTTGCTTTTTTCTTGCGGCGGGTTGTTCTTCATGTGTTGGCTGATTCATCCTCTGTACAACTTGAACAACTCGCCTCCTTACTTTAACAGGCCTATTTAATAGGCTTATGCAACAGAAAGGAAACATCATGAATAAGATGAATCATTATCTGGCGACAACGACTTTGGTCGCATTATTGGCTGGTGGCAGCGCGCATGTATTGGCGGCTGATGTGTTGGCAAAAGGGGATGCCATGTATCGCTTTTTACCCAGCGACACAGTGGTTGATAATGTGAAAAATAATTTGCAAACGCACGGTGTCGATGCTTCAAGCATTCAGATTGATGCTGATGCGCAAGGCGTGGTGCAGTTGAGTGGTGAAGTGGCGTCTAAGCAGGACGTTGAAACTGTGACGCAACTGGCCAAGCAAGCGGATGGCGTTTACGCTGTATTAGGCGCACTGCGTTATAGCGCTGGTGAGGCAGTGCCCGCACCCGTGCCTGCAGGGTTGGATCCAGTGATGGACAGTACGCCGACAGACACTGAACAACCGGCGAATACACAATGAACAGAGCGGGAGGGGCAACTCTCCCGCGGCTTAACACAGCAAGAGTTAGTGATGCTGGGGCATCACATGTCGACCGGATTCGTACTCAACCTGGTTGGACTGGCGGATGAATAATAGTTGGTCAGTAGCAAACCCTAACTCTTTGGCTTTGGCCATTAAGTGTTGTTTAATCGGGTAAGTCAGCTGCGGTGTGCGTGACAATATCCATAGGTAATCGCGACCGCTACTCACCAGTGCATAGTTGTAATATGGCTGGTCAATGTCGAGCAGGGTGTAGTCGCCATAAAATGGCCCGAAAAAAGACACTTTGAGGCGGCCAGTACGGCTGCCGTCAGCGTTAGGCGGGTCTACAAACTTGGCCTTGCCTATGGCTTCACTCCAGTCATTTTTGTCAGGGCTAAAGCCACGGTTGACCACTTTGAGCGTGCCGTCTGCCTCTAGGCTGTAGTTGGCCGTGACTTGTTCAAGCCCTTTTTCAAAGCGGTTGTCCAGCCTGGCGATTTCATACCAGGTGCCCACATATTGGCTAGGGTCAAAACGGCGCACGACGGCCTGCTCAGCTTGCGCTGGCAAAGGTTCTGAGCAGGCACTCAGCATGAGTGCAAGCAATGGGTAAAGCAAGGCAGATAAACGGATCACGGGCATGGGCTAAATATAAAATAATTGGCGGATGAAATAAATCATGTCTGACAAGACAGTTTAAAATAACATAAATTCAATCAAGGTAACATTCAAGCAAGCCGCACATTTACATAAGCGGTTTATTCAAACTAAGGGAAAGTAATGAAGTTTTTAACACTATGCAAGGTATGGGGCGTGTTGGCATTGCTGTCAACACAAGTGATGGCAGATAACCTGGAAACAGGGTTGGGTGGCGGTGTTGGCGCCGCCGCTGGCACGGCTGTGGGTAGCGTACTCGGTGGCAGCACCGGTGAAGTGATTGGCGGCGCTGTCGGCGGTGGCTTAGGTGGCGCGGCGACTACAGGTCGTTCTGGCCGCACTGGTGCGATTTTGGGTGGTGCAGCCGGCGGTGCTACAGGTGCCATGGTTGGCCGTAAAGTGAGCGGCACCACGACGGGTGCGGTCGTGGGTGCCGGTGTTGGCGGTGCCGGCGGTGCGGTCGTGGGTAAGGTGATTGATGAGCCGGATCCATATCAACGCAGCTATCGTGGTAAAAAAGGCAAAAGACACGGCCACCATCATGGCCGTGGTCATCGTGATCACGATTAACATCGGTTTGCGTTGAGCAAAAAGACAGTTTTAGTCGTCAGTTTTCCCCAAGCCCGCTTATATTGCGGGCTATTTGCTGTTTAGGGCTGCGGTGGATTTTTTTAGTTGATACATCAGCGAATCGCCTTCAAGCAGCAGTTGTTCTACCGATTTAGGCTGTTTTGGGTCAAACTCGACTATGCCTTGTGCAAACGCAATCTGATAAGGCTGGCGTTGTTGCTGCCTGATCATATCCAGATGATTGTGCAGTCGTTGCGTAAAAATGTGTGCTTCGTTCTGGCGCGTACAGGCCAGCAAAATGACAAACTCATCCCCACCCAGCCGGGCAAAAATATCCGAACTGCGGCCGACGTGTTTGAGCGCTTTGCCAAACGTTTGCAAGGCGCGGTCTCCCTCATCGTGGCCATAAGTGTCGTTGATGATTTTAAAGTTATTCAGGTCTAAAAATACCAGCGATGCATACACCTGGTGGCGACTAAAATAATGCAGGTATTTCTCAGTGAGCATGATAAAACCGCGCCGATTGCTTAAATCGGTGAGTTCATCCATGGTGGCGAGTTCAATCGCTGCCAGTTCACTCTCTACCATGGTCGCCAGGTCATCGAGATCTTCCACATCTCTGGCCGGAAAGTCGCGTGGTTGCGAGTCAATCAGGCATAGCGTGCCGACTTTAAAACCATGTGTGGTGCGGATAGGCCGACCCGCATAAAAACGGATGTGTGGGGCCTCTGTGACGAGCGGATTATCGAGAAACCTGGGGTCTTTGGACGCATCATTAATGACAAAAGTATCATTGCCTAAAATCGCATGGCCACAAAATGAAATATCCCTGGAGGTTTCTAATGCCGGCAGGCCGATGCAGGATTTGAACCATTGCCGATTAGTGTCTACCAGGCTCACCAAGGCAATTGGCACGTTAAACATACGCGTCGCAATTCTGGTTAAACGGTCAAAGCGTTCCTCTGCTTTGGTGTCGAGAATGGCGAGTGCGCGTAACACATGCAAGCGCTCTATTTCATTTGCAGGAATGGCCGGTGTTTGCAAAATGCGCGATCCTTTGAGTGGGATGTGATAACGATCATACCGCGTTTTTTGTTGTTCATACAAAAAAATACAACTGTTTTTGCCAGTGAGTTTTAGGTAAGCGTGAGGCTTGGCCTATGCATGTGTCGATGCGAGTTTTAAGCCGATAATGCCCGCCATAATCAAGCCCAGGCTCACAATGCGCAAGGCCGATACTGGCTCGTTAAAGAGCCATATGCCACCAATCACAGTGCCCACTGCGCCTATGCCTACCCAAACCGCATACGCGGTGCCTACGGGTAAGGATTTGACGCACAGGCCCAGTAACCAGACGCTGATAATCATCGCCAAAATGGTCCAGAACGAGGGCCAAAAGCGCGTGAATCCTTCGGTATATTTGAGGCCAATCGCCCAGGCCGTTTCAAACAAGCCTGCAATTACCAGTATGAGCCAAGTCATGGAAGTCCTTAAAGTTGTATATGATTAAGCCAGAATGCGAAAGCGCACTAAGACTGCACAGCGATTAAATCCTCGGCAGACATCCAGCGCCACTCGCCCGCCGCCAGGGTATCGGACAGTGTCAATTGCCCGATTTTGATACGCTTAAGTGCCTCAACCCGGTTGCCAATCGCCGCAATCATGCGCTTGACCTGATGGTATTTCCCTTCAGCCAGGGTCATGTGGATCACCGTTGCAGAAATACGCGTGACCGCCAGTGCTGCAATGGTTTGCTCTTCGTCAATCAGCTTCACGCCAGACAACAAGTGCTCAAGATCGGCCTCGCTCAAGGCGTGTTTGCACGTCACTTCATACACTTTAGGCACATGGTGTTTGGGTGAGCTGACTTTATGGATAAATTGACCATCATCCGACAACAGAATCAAGCCAGTCGTATCTTCGTCTAAACGGCCTATACATTGCACGCCGCGTTCAACCAAAGGTTCAGGCAGCAGCGTGTAAATGGTCGGGTGAAACTGGGTTTTGTGCGTGCATTCATAATGCGCAGGTTTGTGCATGAGCAAGTAACTGTGCTCACGATATTGCCAAGCCTCGCCATTGACGGTGAAATGCAGCGTGTCGTCCAGCGCAAACTTGGCATCAGGGTCGTCACATGTTGCGCCGTTAACGGTGACCTCTCCGTGAACAATTAAAATACGGCACATTTTGCGTGTGCCAAAGCCCTGGCGTTGCAGGATACGTTCTAAATCTAGTGTTTTTGCCATGATGGGATTATACGTGAATTGGATCGGTGCTTTAGCGTCACTGGTTTTTTGATGTGCGAGAAAGTCATTCTTTCATTTTTTGACTTTGATATTTGTAAGCTGTTTTCGTTATTCTTACCTAGGGTGGGCATTGATGCCCACGCGGATGGTTTTGCGTGTTTTGTGGTCGTTTGAGAGATTGCTTTTCGCTTTTTCAGCGAGTTACTTTTCTTTGCTTGCCCAAAGAACAAGTAACCAAAAGAAAGTGCACCCCAGCTTCCGCTTGATTCCTGCGTTGCTCGACCAAGGACTTTCGTCCGTTAACGGACGCCCACTTTGTTGAGCAACGCAAGGGAGCCGCAGGCCGTGATGGCTGGGTGCCCTCTTTTTGGTTACTTTTTTGGGGCAAGCAAAAAAAGTAACTCGCCAACAAGGCGAAAGGAAATGTGATAAATAAATACAACTACTAGCAACATTCACTTTGCCAGGATTTATGTCTATAGCAGAGTGATTCCAAGACGCTCCTTAAAAATCAAAAGAATAATCTTTCTTCCCAATCCCAAATCAGTCACTCAATCAATTCACGTATAATCCGACCATGGCCTTTAAACACATAACTTCCCGCGATAATCCCGTCTTTAAACAACTACGCAAACTGGTTGATCAGTCGCGTGAGCGCAGAAAAACAGCGTCGACCTTGCTCGAAGGCGTGCATTTAATCGAGGCTTATTATCAGACTTATGCTGAGCCACGGTTGCTGATTATCCCTGAAGGGCATAGCACGGTTGAGGCAACTGGGTTGATTCAACAATTGTCTGATGTGGATACCATGCTGCTGCCGACCTTAATGTTTGCTGAGCTGGCGCCGGTAGCTTCTAGTAGTGGTGTGATGGCATTGGTGGATATTCCTGAGCCAGCCTTACCAGAACACGCCGACTTTGCCTTATTGATTGAGGATATTCAGGACCCCGGCAACTTAGGCAGTATGCTGCGAACAGCCGCAGCGGCGGGGGTGCAAGTGGCCTACCTGACGCAGGGGTGTACCGATGCCTGGTCACCCAAGGCCTTACGTGGCGGGCAGGGGGCGCAATTTGTGCTGCCAGTGGTTGAAGGGGTCGATGCCATCGAGGTGGTTGGCAGTTTTGCGGGTCATACGCTGGCGCTAACCATGCACGGCGATAGTTTGTATCAGCAGGCGTTAGCTGAGCCGGTGCTGTTTGCGGTGGGGAACGAGGGGGCGGGTATTTCTGCTGCGCTGCAAGCGGCTGTGGGCACTTGCATTACGATTCCGATGGCACATCAGAGAACGTTGGCATTGGAGTCACTCAATGCGGCGGCAGCCACAGCGGTGGCGCTGTTTGAGTGTCAGCGCCAACGCTTGTCGCGTTGAGTTACCGTATTAGTGAGTGACCTCGTGGTCATCATCTTCGTCAAATAAGGCGAGGGCTTCCTGCTCGTCTACCACGTAGTGTTTGTTGCAAAAGTCACATTGAATTTGCACACTACCTTGCTCTTCAACAATGCTGCGTACTTCGGCCATGCCCAGCATTTGCAGCATATTGGTGATGCTGGTTTGTGAGCAGCTGCAAAATGCCTGTACCGGGCGACCATTAAACAATCGCACGTCTTCTTCTACAAACAGGCGTTGTAACAGGGTGACTGTGTCCAGGGTTAACAATTCTTGCTGGGTAACCGTGCCCGCCAGATACTGCACGCGGTTCCAGCAATCCAGGTCGCTTTCTTGTTGTTGCGGCAGCTTTTGTAGCAGCAAGCCTGAGGCGCGCTCACCATCTGACGATAGCCATAAACGCGTATCAATTTGCTGCGAGCGTAGCATATAGTTTTCTAGCATGCTGGCAATGCTGTCACCTTCTAGCGGCACAATGCCCTGATAGGGTTCGCCTTCTTCTGGCATTAAGGTAATCACCAACTGTCCTTGTTTGAGCCACTCAGTGAGGCTGTCACCAGACAGCTCGCCATTGACTTTGGCGGTGGCGCGAATGTTAAGCGCTGAGGTGCATTCCACCACCAGTAATTGCAGTGCGCCCTGGCTTTGCAATTGCAAAATCAGCTTGCCCTGCATTTTGAGGGTGGCGGTGAGCAGCACACTGGCCGCAGTGAACTCGCCGATGGCTTTTTTCAGGGCAGGCGGCAATGTCTGGTGCTCAAGTGCAGTCGACAGGCTTTGGTGTAGTTGGACACAGTTGCCACGGACGGCAGACTGCTCAAAAATAAACGGGTGTAATTGGTCTTGGTTGTGTACTTGGTTCATGCCACCATTTTACCATTTGGATGACGCCCTAATTGTTAATCACTGGTAATTTTCGGTAGTTGCCAGTGGGCGAATGCCCATTGCCACAAGTGTGCCAGTGGCAATGACAGGGCATTATCTGGTAATGGTTGTTGCAAAAAAACGAGGGCTGCGATGAGTGTGGCGACGATATTATCGTCTGGCAATGCCGTCGCCAGCGTTTGCTTACTTAGTTTTTGACCGTCTGCATTCAACACGAGCGGAATGTGGGCATAGGCGGGCGTTGGGTAGCCCAGTAATTGTTGCAGGTAGATTTGCCGCGTGGTCGAGTTAAGCAAATCTGCACCACGCACCACATGCGTCACGCCCTGTAAGGCGTCATCTACCACCACCGCCAATTGATAGCTGAACAGCCCATCGGCACGTTTAATCACAAAGTCACCAATGTCTGTAGCCATATTATTTTGTTGATGGCCTTGAATAGGGTCTGCAAAGCCAATGGGGGAGCGGTCTGTTTTAATGCGCCAGGCGGCAGGCGTGTCTGGCTTGGTTGGGTGTTGCAGGCAAGTGCCCGGGTAAATGACACCTTCTATGCCATGCAGCGTGCTGGAGTCGGCGATCTCTTTGCGCGAGCAGGTGCATGCGTAAGCCAGGCCAAGTTGGCGTAATTGGGCTAGCGCCGCTTCGTAGTATTGATCACGCTGGCTTTGGTAAACAATCTCGCCGTCCCAGGTGAAGCCATAGCGTTGTAAGGTCTGGATGATGTTTGCACTGACGCCTGCCACGCGCCTGGTTTGGTCTACATCTTCAATGCGTAACCACCACAGACCACCTTGACTTTTGGCGTCGCAATAACTGGCGACGGCGGCCACCAGTGAGCCAAAATGCAGTGGCCCGGTGGGGGAGGGAGCAAAGCGGCCAACGACCATTATTGGTGCGATCAAACGCGCTAATTAAACACTATTGCGCCGCGTAGGGCGGAATATGCCAGGCCACCAGTTGTGCGCCGCGCAGTTGTAAATGGCAGGCCATGCGTTCTATACCCTGGCTGGAAACGTCAAAAGTATAGGTGCGCTGCACTTGCATGCGGCCATTGCCATCTCTGGCAAAGCCCACGCGCGAGCAGGCCACGGTTTCATCTAAAAATTGCAGGTGGCAACGCTCTGCCAGTTGGCGCCCAATTTTTAGCGCCGTTTCGCGTTTGGCCACAGAGTCCATCCAAAACCATGCGCCAGCAATTAAAATGGCCAATAAAGCCCATTCAGCCATTGTTGTTCTCCAGTAAAGCGATCATATGTTTCAGTGTATGATGTTTCAAGTTCATATTCCTATATCAGTGCAGCCTGTCATGAGTTCAAGTCGCGAAGCAGACGCTATTCAAGCTTATTATAATTTATTGCATGGCAAGGGCGCGGATGACGCCATTATGGCGCAGCGCGATGCCTTGTTGGCAGAGTTAAGCCCTTTGCTTGCGCATCAGGAGTGTACCAGCACCGCCTACCGCGTGGCCGTGGATGATTGCCTGGCCGATAAACCAGCACAGCGCTGGCCAGAGTTGCTCACTATTATCCGCGAGTTTTATCCGTTTTGGCGCGGCGATGTCAAAGCCGTCATGCAATATGCGGATACGGTTGGTTTTGAGTTGCATCCTATCGGTTGGCAACCGGCTGTGATTGATCTGCAGTCAGTGTGGCCTGCCTTGCAGTCTGAAAAATTTGAGACCTCAGAGCTATGGGCGCTCAATGGCTATGTTAAAGCGCTTAAATCCATGGAGCACAAGCAAGAGATGGATATTGAGCTGCGTACACGCATGGCAAAACTGATGCTACTGCGTTTGCGTGAAGCACCGATGACAGAAAAAAATGCTTTTCGTATCACTGCTGATGCTACGTTGCCGCTATTTAACCTCAAAAATACCCGCCACCTGTTTTTAAACGCCGTGCGCGAGTTCTACTATTTTTGGGCCGCACATCCCGATGCTGCTGAAATGCTCAAACAATTGCAACCGCCAGAAATTATGTAATTTTGCACTAAAATTGTGCAATGCACTTTAGGTGGTTCAATTTTGGTGCATTTTTGTCTGCGCCCTCAAGTAAGCGCCTTTAAAATCAATCACATATAAATGGTCTGATATTTGCTTTAGCCATGCGCATTAAATTGATGCGCATTTTAATAGTGCGTATTCAATATAAGGCGTGCCTGTCAGGCAAAACGCCAACTTTTACTACTATTAGTCGGAGAGCGAAATGGAAGCATTAGTGTCAGCGAATGACGTCTTGTTTGTGTTGCTAGGGGCCATTATGGTGCTGGCCATGCATGCCGGGTTTGCCTTTTTAGAAGTCGGCACCGTGCGTCAAAAAAATCAGGTCAACGCCCTGGTTAAAATCATGGTGGACTTTTCTGTGTCTACCATCGCCTATTTTTTCATTGGTTACAGCATTGCCTATGGCATCAATTTTTTCAGTGGTGCCGACGTGTTGGCCGCCAAAAATGGCTACGACCTGGTTAAATTCTTTTTCTTACTCACCTTTGCCGCCGCTATTCCGGCGATTGTGTCCGGCGGCATTGCCGAGCGTGCCAAATTTAATCCGCAAATGGCCGCGACTTTTCTGATTGTCGGTTTTGTTTACCCGTTTTTTGAAGGCATCGCCTGGAACAACCATTTTGGTTTTCAGGGCTGGTTAAAAGCCAGTTTTGGCGCTGGCTTTCATGATTTTGCCGGTTCTGTTGTCGTGCATGCCATGGGCGGCTGGATCGCACTGGCCGCTGTCATTTTGCTTGGTGCGCGCACTGGCCGCTACACCAAAGATGGCCGCTTGCACGCTTATCCACCGTCTAATATTCCTTTTCTTGCGTTGGGCGCCTGGATACTCACCGTCGGCTGGTTTGGCTTTAATGTCATGTCTGCGCAGTCGATTCAAAATATTACTGGCCTGGTGGCTGTTAACTCGCTAATGGCATTGGTAGGTGGCACGCTGGCCGCACTGGTGCTGGGTAAAAACGACCCCGGTTTTGTACACAATGGCCCCTTGGCGGGGCTAGTGGCTGTGTGTGCGGGCTCAGATGTCATGCACCCGCTGGGCGCATTAGTCACCGGCGCGGTCGCAGGCACCCTGTTCGTATGGGCGTTTACGGTGACCCAAAGCCGTTTGAAAATTGATGATGTACTCGGTGTGTGGCCGTTGCACGGTTTATGCGGCGCCTGGGGTGGGATAGCCGCCGGTATTTTTGGCTGCTCGGCACTGGGTGGCATGGGCGGCGTGAGTTTGATCAGCCAATTAATCGGCACACTGCTAGGTGTCGTGGTCGCGCTGGTTGGCGGAGCTATCGTCTATGGCCTGATTAAAAAAGTAGTTGGCTTAAGGCTGGATGCCGAATCAGAATTTGACGGCGCGGATTTAAGTATTCATAAGATTCCGTCGGTGTCAGGGGACTGAGTTTTAGACAGAAGCCTTTAACTACCTGATACTGCGATTTAAAATAAACCTGCCAAATGGCAGGTTTATTTTTTTGTGCGGCTAACGTTAAGCTTAGTCCGCGGTCGGGCTTCTATATCTTGCCAGCCAGTGCGCATAAGGTGCTGGTAATACCCAGGCTGGATTTTCCTTATTCAACGCTTTGGCGGCAAAATATGGCCAGTGCGGGTTTTCCAGATGCGCACGCCCAATCATCGCCAGGTCCAGATGTTCTTGGCGAATCGCGTTATCAGCCAATGACGGCGCACCAAAACCCCATGCGGATGAGACGGGAATGCCTGCTTCATTGCGCACACGTTGGGCAATCGGTGCCAAAAATGCAGGTCCCCAGGGGATATTGGTCTCGGGAATAGTGAAGCCGACACTCACACTCAGCATATCCAGGCCGCGTTGTTTCCAGGCTTTCACCAGTTGAATTGATTCACTCAAGGTTTGTTCATCGTTGCCATCGTATTCAATCACACCGAATCGTGCCGTGAGTGGCAGGTTTTCGGGCCACACTTCGCGGATGGCTTCCACGGTTTCAATGGTGAAACGTGAGCGATTTTCAAAACTGCCACCGTAACTATCGGTGCGGTGATTAGAATGTGCCGAGGTAAAACTTTGCCCGAGGTAGCCATGCGCAAAGTGGATTTCCAGCCACTCAAAGCCTGCATCCAGTGTGCGTTTGGCCGCGGCCGCAAAATCATTTTTTACGCGTTGAATATCTGCAATGGTCATTTCTGTTGGCACGCGTGGTAAGTCACCACCAAACGCAATCGCCGAAGGCGCAATGGTTTGCCAGGCGCGTGGGTCGTTCTCTGCGATATGGTCATCGCCCTCCCAAGGTTTGTTGGCGCTGGCTTTGCGGCCTGCATGCGCAATCTGGATGCCGGGCACTGCACCAGCGGCTTTGATGGCTGCCGCAATTTCACGCAGCTTTTCAGCTTGTGCATCATTCCATATGCCCAGGCAGCCCGGGGTAATGCGGCCTTCTGGCGCAACGCCAGTGGCTTCTACAATCACCAAACCGCTGCCACCACGGGCGAGGGTGGTGTAATGCGCCAAATGCCAGTCATTTACCACGCCATCTTCGGCCATATATTGGCACATGGGCGGAATCGCAATGCGGTTTCTGAGAGTGACATCTTTTAATTGGTAGCTTGAAAATAAGTCAGCCATGATGGTCCTTTTATAGTTAAAGCGTATTTACGCAGGTGTTGAATGAGGGCGGCTTGAAACCAGTCGTAGTTCGACCACCGCCAATACGAGTCCGACAAATACAATGCAGGCGGCAATCCAGCCTATCGAGGTGAGCCCTAATCCTGAGGAAATCACCAGCCCACCGACCCAGGCGCCTGCGGCATTACCCACATTGAAGGCGCCGATGTTCATGGCAGAGGCCAGGGTAGGGGCACCACTGGCTTTTTCGAGGATTTTTATCTGTAGTGACGGCACCATCGCAAAGCCCGCAATGCCGAGTAAGCCAACCAGGCTGACGACTGCAATCTGGTTATGCGAAAACAGCGAGAACGAGGCCAAAGTGGCGATGATGAACATCAACGCACCTATCAGTGTTTTATCGAGGTTGATATCTGCAAGCTTGGCGCCAATGATGTTGCCAATCACCATGCCTACGCCAAATAATAAAAATACCGGCGAGATGGCGGCGGGTGAAAAATGGGCCACATCAGTCAAAATCGGCGCGACATAGGTCAGGATAGCGAACAAGCCGGTATCCGCAATAATGGTCAGCAGTAACCCGGCAATCACCTGCGGTTGCAACAAGGCATTGATCTCAGACTTAACCGCCACTTTTTCTGCATGATGGTCACTAGGCACCAGAAAGTAGATGGCTGCCAACGCCAACGGGCCTATCATGGTCACTGCCCAAAAGGTTGATCGCCAACCCAACAATTGGCCCAACCAGGTGCCCGCAGGCACGCCAATCACATTGGCCACTGTGAGGCCGGTAAACATTAATGCAATCGCCAGTGCGCGCTTGTCTTTAGGCACCAGGCTGGTGGCCACCACTGCGCCTATGCCAAAAAACGTCCCATGCGCAAATGAAGTCACCACTCTCGCGATCATCAGCGTGGTGTAATCCGGCGCGATGGCGCAGATCAGGTTGCCCAGCGTAAATATACCCATCAACCACAGCAAAGACTTTTTGCGCGAAAACTTGGCCATTAATATAGACATAATCGGCGCGCCAACGGCGACACCCAAGGCATAGCCACTGATTAAGAGCCCTGCCATGGGAATAGTGACCTGTAAGTCGCGGCTGACTTCGGGCAACAAACCCATAATCACAAACTCTGTGGTGCCTATGCCAAACGCACCGGCCATTAATGCATATAAGGCGAGGGGAATGCCTTGAGACGATTTTTGTTTATTCATCACGCTACTTTATGTTTTAGGTTAACTTCTAATGTTCGAATATAATCGAACTATAGAATAATATCAAGCGTTGTGATAAATTTTAAACATGCGGCAAATTAAGCATCCGAGTATTGATCAAGTAGAGCTGACAGACATCATGTATGCCCTGTCTGACCCGACGCGCCTTGAGATTGTTGGCCGTTTGGCTAATGCTGGCCGCAAACTCACATGCGGTGAGCTGGATTTAAATCGCCCTAAATCCAGCATGTCGCATCACTTTAAAATCCTGCGCGCAGCCGGATTAGTGGAAACCTTAATTGAAGGCACAGAGCACATGAATGCGCTCAGAGTGGCGGAGATTGAGCAAAAGTTTCCTGGGGTGTTGCAGTCGGTGTTAACTGCGCTTAATAAATCATAAAGCTATGATTTATTTGTTGAAAAACACCTCAAATTAAGAGGTGTTTTTTACTTTTCTGACCTTATGTTTTCTCCTCCAGATAATCAGATCGATTACAGAGTCACGAGTGTATAGGCGGGAAATCTAGCTGTCTCACAATGTTGTATCTGGACTCACGTCAAGCCAACAAATGGCTAATGATCTCAGCCGGGATTACCGTCGTATCCGCTAGCCGCTGATTGTTTGGCTAGTCGCTACCATTGTTTTTCCGATGAGTCTTTAACCAGCAAATAAATAAAAATAAACCATAAAACTGTATAAAAGGTACAGAAATAAATACTGCTGAATTCGGTTGATGAGGGCTACTTCCTAGGATGGCGCCTGCCAGGTGAGGGAGAAAAACTAAAGGTTGTAACAGTGTTTGAATTGCCCCTAACAACAGCATGCACATCATCATGTGTTCATTGCTGCACAGCACGTACATTTAGACCATGAGCATTGCATGGAAACAGTCATGCTAAAGGGCAAACTTGCTGAAGTAGAAAAATGCGTCGATGCCATCTCTTCTCAAACAGGCATTACGCACGTCAAACTAAACATTATTCCGCGTTAGAAATTATTGCATTATTTGCTAAGTTTTAACCAAGACGAAAAAAACGCATAAAAAATGCCAACCTCAACTGAATCATCAGCATGAGATTGGCAATTACTTAAGTGTTGAACGCTGACCTATTTAATTACGCTTAACTACCACTTGTATTGCAACCCTGCATAAGCAGCACGGCCAGTGCCTGGGTTAAATATTTCCATCGTCGGGTCTGCAGTTCCAGCAATCGCAACGTTTGCGATATAGCGTCTATCGGCAAGGTTTCTTCCTTCTAAATAACCTGACCAACCTTTGGCCTGCATATAACCAAGTCTTAAGTTCAGCAACATGTATCTGTCCACAGTGGTGGAGTTAACATTGTCAGCGTAATAAGAACTAGGTGACCACTCGATATTAGGTCCAGCATAAAAACCATTCGGGTGTTTATAAACGACCTCTGACCTTAAGAAATGCTTAGGCACACCGGGCAAACGGTTGTTGCCGTAATTAGGGTCATTATCGAAGCGGAAGTCATTAAGCGAATATGCAGCATTGAATACGAAGGTATCGCCTTGTGTAAAAGTAGATTTCAGGAATGGCAAACCAATACCAGCCTCTAAACCTCTATGCTGAGTCTTCCCTGCATTCACTACAGAACAAGGTGCCCATGGCGCAGTAGTCAAACACTGTAATTCGTTTTTGATATCTGCATGGTAAATCGCAAAATCCCAAGTGAAATCGGGACGTGTACCGCGTGTGCCAATTTCGTATGTGGTTGCCGTTTGGGCATTCAGGTCTGAGGTGGCCGTCGAGACAAAGGTATTCGCATCGTAGGTAGGTATTTCAGCGCTACGGGAAATATTCGTGAATACTTGCCATGAGGCATCTACATCCCATAACAGGCCAATCTTTGGACTAAAAAGATCATATGTACGGCTACCGGATTGGTCTCCATCAGACAGGAATCTGTCTTTTCTGTCACGCTCTGCATGTAGATATTGCACGCCTGCCACCAGTGCTACATTTGGTAGGAATGAAAAGGTATCCTCTGCATAAGCCGAGATATTCTTTGACCTATCAATGTTAGATGCAGCGAGTGCTCCCTTGATGCCGCCGGTTAGGTTAACGTACTGATCGTTGTCGATCTTCCCGTTATGTATATTGGCACCGACCACTAAGCGATTATTAAAGCCGCTGATTTGGCTGTCATCAGTGGCACGTATAAAGCCGCCATAATCGCGCACTGTGTAATCCAGGTATTGAAAGATCGGATGGTCTACGTGACGATTGACCCCAAATACTCCAAGTTCCACAGTGGTTGAACCGAAGCGCAGAGTGGTTTTATTGGCTAAACGCTGAGAATTGATATTGCGCTGCTGATCTACACGGGTGAATTCTGATGCGGCTGTCCTAGGTGAGTGCAAAGCAGATGCTTTGGATACTTCTCCTGGCAAGCGTTGGTCAATTGCATTCAAGTTCACATAGAAACGCGTCTCTGCATCCGGCGAGAATTGATAGCCTAAATTCCCGCTCAGTCGCTGCTGGTCACCATCGCTATGTTGGCGATAACCATTAAACTCTTGTGCTGAAGCAGTAATAAAATAATCCAATGGGCCACTCACACCACCTGTACTAGCTTGTGCTCTTTTATAGCCAAAACTGCCAATATCAACACGGCCAACGAATAAATCTGCATCACGACCTGTGGGTGTGACATAGTTGATTGCACCGCCCAAGGTATTCGCGCCATATCGCATCGCATTTGCGCCCTTGTATACCTCGATATAGCGGAAGGCCGTTGGATCAATTTCAAAGTTATCTACCAAGCCGTCAGCAGTATTAATTGGGATGCCATCCATATACATGTTGATGCCACGGTTACCATAATTGCGGGAAAGACCCGAACCTCGAATGGAGATACGTGCATCATCGCCATATCGGGATTGCGCGAAAATGCCAGGCACCCATCCCAACATATCTTTGACTGTCTGTGCAGGCCCTCCCTTATAGGCTGTATCTGGTACAACTTCTACAGCTCCAGGTATGCGTTGAATATCGACTGTCGCTTGTGCAGTATTTGGAACAGTCAGCGATTGGGCACCGCTCTTAACCAAGGCTTTTTCTGTCACACTTACTTCAGGCAATGAGTCTTCAGCATTGACTACTATTGGTGCCACAATCAGGCAGGCACTCGCCATTACTGCGTATTTTTCGCAGATTGAATAAATCATTTTTTAACTCCAAAGTACTACAACTTGTAAATGTGTTATCTCTTAAAAGCTGACTGATACACCAACGTTCACTGAACGTCCCATCGCACGTACAGGCTTAGGAGCATTTGTCATGTTGCCGCTGACATATTCCAAACCGCCCAATGGCAAGTTGTACTGACGATCAAATACATTATCTATACTGGCATCCAACCTGATTGTTTTGTTTAGCTTGTAGGTTGTGCGGTAGTTTGCAATGCCATAGCCTTCTGTGGCTTGCTCAGCACGAATAGCACTCAAATGATCCTTGGCACTAACGGTAACGGCCTCAAACGTGTTCGACCATGCACCTAGGCTATGATCAATCGCCAAACGTGTGTTCAAAGGCATGATGTTATAGAGGTTGTCACCACTGGTCGTTCTACCACGGGTGTAGCTTAACGCCGCACGCACTGTCCACTCACCATAGGCTTGACCAAGAAGCTTCTTGCCGGAAACATCGACGCCGTAAAGTTGGGCATCTTCATTCGTGAATGTCAGAGACTGGCGCCCTAACAGCCCACTCATGTTGAACGGATTGGATGAGGTGTTTGCCGTGGCGTTGATATAGTCTTTCACGTAAGTATAGAAAGGGGTTACTCTCAACTGCCAATTCTGGCGTTCCGCGTCATGCCAATCAGCGCCCGCTTTAATGCTATAAGCTACCTCTGGTTTGAGATCCAAGTTGCCGACATACGAGTTTAGGTCTCCAAACCAGTTATTCATCAGGCCTGCCATCATCGCTTCGCTTGACCATGTATAGCGTTCATGTAGGTTAGGTGAACGGGTCTTGCGTGAGAATCCAATATCGTAGGTTTCGTTTGAGTTATTCACATAACGCGCTGAGGCGGTCAGGTCCCAATTCAAGTCTCTCCGTTTGTGCTCTCTGGCATTAAATGCAGCCGCATCCGTTTCATAGGCATCGCCAAAAGGTGCGCTAGCGTCGTAATACCCTTGAACATCACCTGTATTCATAGTGACTTTCTCAACACGAGCACCAACTTGCGTGGATAACTTGTTACTGACTTTGGTATCCAACTCAGAGAACAATGCCAACCGATCACGTCTACCCCCGTTGACATTCCAAAAAGTATTAGGCCCCATCGCCGTAGACCCAGCCAATGGAGGCCACCAGTCATCCAAGCTATAGCGATGGAACTCATGGCCTAAGCGGGCCGTTTGATTTTCATTTAACGGTGTTGTACCCATAATTGAGTAGCCAAGATCAACAGCATCGGTGTCCATTGGCATATACGAATCAGCAACGGCAAAGCCCGCCGCCGCAGCTTTGTCTGACAATACGTCCATCTTATGGCGTACACGCTGGCGGAAAGCACGCGCTTCCAGAATCCCCCAATCAAAATTTCCGCTGTAACCAACATTGATAGACATGCTCTTGTTGTATGTCATATCCATCGCTTGATTAGGGTAGCCTTGTAAGGGGATATCTTGCCAGCCAAGCGCTACGGTCCAGAGATCTGAACCTGAAGCAGCTGCAAATTTCAATGTGTTATTTCGTACCTTATAACGACTGGCTACAACCTTATTGCCATTGCCATCATTGTAATTACCGGCATCAACCGTATTGCCTACATACCCAATGCTAAAATTTTCGGTGGCAGCATTTGCCTGAACACTTACGCCATTCACGCTCCCATTGCTGCGATGAAAGGCAGTGACATTCCCGGACGTTTTAATACCTTCGCCAGTTTTCGCAAACACAGGTGGTGCAGACTTAACGGCTATCGCTCCACCAATAGAATCCCCGCCTTGGCTAACAGGCACAATCCCTGCATATACGTTTATTTGGCCTACTGCGGCTGGGTCGATGTACGATAATGCAGGATTCATGTGGTTTGGACATGCCGATGTAATGCTCATGCCATCAACTGTGACTTTTAAACGGTCATCGGCCAAGCCATTGATCACAGGCAAACTTGACACCCCTCCACCGGTATAAAAGCTGACGCCTGGGATGCCCTCCAATAATGTACTCGTGTCATTAGTAGCAAAACGTCGTGCATTCAAAGTTTCGTCAGTTAATAAAACACCAAATGCAGGCAATCTTTCGCCAATGACTTTAATTTCTGGCAACTGCTGGACTTCCTCTGCCCAAGCCCCGGAACATAAGGCCAAGCCAATAGCCACGTTCAATATCGACAAACGAGGGGCTACGACAATTGGATTTTTCTTTTTCATAAATACTGCTTTCCTGTAGTTAATTACGGCGCTGCTTGGCCACGCCAACACTGCTAGGATCAATACGTTGTGTATGTACATATTCAATACAACATTTTGGAAGTCGATAGCAGGCTATTCCCCGAATCGAGTTAGCGACTTTGCTAAACACGATGGACGGCCAAGCACAAATATCTCTCTGTCTAGGTGAGCCAGGCAGGAAATAGAGCGAACTGAATTAGGAAATGACTGGCGGTGCGCGGGAGGTGTGCGCAGTAGGGTAGAAATTGGAAACTACAGGTGGCTGATACTCGCTTAGAGCGATGCTAGCCTGGGCTTGTTGAAAAAGGATGTATGCTGGACTATATGTAGGTAGCGCGACTTGATCCAATGCCATATTACAGAAAGGACAGTGGTTCAAGTGGTGATTTAACGATACTGGTTTCTCAGAAGGCTTAAAGTTGATCTGGGTAGATAACTGCTTACCTTGAGTAGTGGTTACTATGACTAATAACTTGCTACGTTGTGTAGAGCACACCTCGCCCATGAAAGTTTTACCACTTTGCATCGGGAATGCAATGCTCAGCGTCGGCACAAGACTGACCAAAAGCATAGCCAGTATGGCAAGCCTAGCAATCAGTTTATGTGTCGCTGAGTAAAACATTTTTCGATTTTAGCTGGATTGTTAATGAATGAATATCAATTTTTCCATTTAATGTCTCATGCTCACGGAGTCCTCAAAGGTACTCGGTGCAGTGATGCTTGCCCTTTACCATTCGTAACTAAGTAACTGACGGAATTAACCTTGAACCTCTCCCTAAAAGCCCAACAACCCTCATGGCAAATTAACATAAAGGCCTAAAAGCGCAGTTGGTTTATTAATGGCGTAACCTGCGCCAGCCGAGCACGACTCCTGCGACGCTTACGAGGATGCCGCCAAGAGAAAGCGCAATAATAATTGCTTGACGACTAACCTCATCGTTTCGGAGAGGAGGGAAATCCATACAGTGCAGTGCATTGAATAACCATCTGTAGAGTCGGCTATCATTGTTGTGGGACGATACAACTTGTCCTGTCTCAGGGGCTAGGTAATATGTTGTTCTTTCGTTATCGGCAAACTCCACTTTAAGTACTTTTGAAATTTTGTGTTCAGGGTTAGAGCGATAGTACATGTCGCCATCGTTTAACCATTCAGCAGATATTTGCGTTACGCCAGGCTGCATAGCTTGTGCCCGATGGGCAAGCACTGTCTGATCAAAAGTCGCTACAGCTGCACCATTTGAGATGTCGAGGAGGTATTTACTATCTGCTGTATACGCCAACAACCGAACTTTTCCATCGAACTTGGCCCATTCGATTTCCTTAATCTCTTTCATAGCCAACTGACTGGGTAACTTCATTTCGCCTAGACTTATCTTGCCTCCCGTCCATGCAAGAGTTTCCTGTTCGCTCATTTTACGAGAGGATATCCAGTCAAAAGGCTTGACCGACAGCCAGCCACTAAAAAGCCATGTGATGCAAAAGATACCTGCGATCAAACCTGAGAAATGATGCCAGCGTGCCCAGCCACGGTATGGTGAGACACGGTTATTGCTATACCTGCGCTTGATGCGAATCCTTTGTATTCCCAGCCACATACCTAATGCTGTTAATACAAAAGCTGCGCCTGAAGTCCACATGATCACTTGTCGCCACAATTCACGCTCCACACGCAGAGGAGTGAAATATATCCAGTGAATAACAGACCCCAGCCAGTTCCAAGTACGTTCATTTAGCTGCGTGTCCAGCACGACTTCACCGGTATGACTGGATACGTAAAGCTCAGTGCCCTTATCATCTTTCAGTACGATTTTATGCAGTGGGCGATGTGCATTTAAACCGGATGAAATTGACCATTGATCTCGGGTAATGAGATGGCTGCTCTGAATGCCAACATGTGGAGAAAACTCTCTAATACTGCCTCTAATCAGGTCATTATCGACTGCAAGCCGCTGACCAGTATCCGCCCAGATTGATAGCCATGAGTCGCCCTGTAAAAAATGATAGGTGGGCCTATCATTGTGCATATTCAGCCTGACTATTTCGGGTTCATTATGGCTTCCGGCGATAGCCCATGCTTTTTCAGCACTGAATTTAATCTTGCTTAAGTCAACTGCCCTTAGTGTTGCAAGGCGTTCCTCTTGATTCAGTTTAGGATAGCCTACGTAAAGCATCACGAGGCCTGAGATAAACCAGAGTAGTACAAACAACCCTAAGCTTATCCCTAGCCAACGATGCCATAGATGCAGATTGCGTAAAGTAAATAATCGCATCGAATGACTTTTAGTACTTGAACTCAGCAGTTAATTCCAGCTGCCTTGGGGCTCCAATAATTTGCTGAGTACTTCCGTAAGCCAATGCAGCGTAGAATTTATCCGTAAGATTACGCAAATTTGCCCGCAACGTTATCTGCCTGTTGATATTCCAGGCTGCACTCGCATCGTAAACGGTATAACTGTCCATAGTAATCGCGTTGGCACTATCGGCATAACGTTTACCCACGTATCTGGCACCTACACCGGCCTCCCATTTAGGTTGCTGATAATATAACCAGGCGTTAGCCACACGCTCTGGAACATTGGAAGGCGTATTGCCTGCACGTGATATACCGGCATTACCTTCCTTGAGCTCGTCAAAACGAGCATCCAGTATGGCTATATTGAAATCTGTGCGCCAGTTTTCAACGGGAAACAGCGTAGTTGCAAATTCAATACCTCTTGAAGATTGCTTACCGCCCTGGATAGAGATGGATGGGGTGATTGGATCACGCGTGATGATGTCATCTTTAGCTATGTGATATAAGGCAAGTGTCATTTGGCCTTTCGCATCAGGCAGTAGGTGCTTAATACCTATTTCCTCCTGACGGGACTTAGTCAGGTCAAACTGAGCGTTTGCCAAATTCAAACCTAATAAGTTAGCAATAGGATCTGTTCCTCGGCTCATCTGCCCATACAATGTAGTATTTTGCGTCAAATCAAATACAGTACCTGCGCGCCAGGTTAACGGTGAGAAATCCTGATTAACATTGGGGCCTCCTCTGTAATCTTTACGATATGTATCTATCAGGTCCTTTCGCAAACCAACTACCAGTTTTAATGTATCAGTAGCATTAAATGCATCCTCAACAAAGAAAGCTTGCTGCTTGAGATCAGCATCATAGTTTTTCAGGATAGCAGTAGTGCTTAAAAATAGGCCAGGAGAGAAGTTAGACACAGGGACATTGTCTGAAGCAGTGTTGCCTGCATTGCTGCTATGAAGAAAATCCGTATGAGATATTTCCCAACCCGCTGCTATGCGATTCTGATGTCCAAACACGGTATCAATTGAGGCCAACTCCATACGGTTGCCATACTGGGTCTGGTCATGTTCGATAGCTAAGAAACTAGTGCGTGTTACTCGATTAGTCGTGGTATTCAGTGCATAGTTTTCCGCGTTACGCCATTCCCGATCCGACTTAAACCAGTATGTCTCATTTTTGAATTTTAATGAGGGGGTGATATCCCATTCAACCTTGGCCCGAGCCCGTGTATCAATGAAGTCCATTTTGTTATTGTCTACATTGAAGTTGGATTTACGTAATGAGCGCGAAATTTTGCCATTCACTAATGGAGAGCCATAGATGGCTGTCGGTGAATCCTCTGCATGGTCAAGAGTAAAACCAACCCGTAGATTTTCTGTAGGGGTGAATAGAAACGACGACATGATTTTTTTACTTTTATAATCGCCGCGATCTATGTACCCATTACCCCCTAATGCAGATGCGTCAATACGAAAAGCACCAACATTACCTATTGCACCTGATCCACCAACACCGGTCCGATAGGCACCCCGTGTTCCCAATCCGAACAAAGCTTCAAGAGATGTTTCCCTGCTGGCTTTTTTCCTGACACTATTAACAACACCTCCGGCCGAACCATCGCCAAATATGACGGAAGCAGGCCCGCGTAGCACTTCAATTTGCTCGTAACCCCAAGTATCTGATGGATAGGTAAGTGTGCCAGCCCCAGTCACAAGCCGAACGCCGTCTTCTGCTTGTGCTACAGAGTTGTTTCCTGTGAATCCACGTGATGAAAAGGATTGCCCATTGCCGGGGGTGCTAATATCAGTAATGCCAGTTGTACGAGTAACGGCTTCTTTTATGCTGATATCTCCACGTTGGCGAATGGTTTTGCTGTCGACTACTTCGACGCTAGCTGGTGTCTCTTTTGCGGTCAACCCCAATCGAGTTGCCGTACTATTGGTTTTATTGAGATTGATTGCTGCCTTAGGTTCTGCAGGTGCGTTAACTACCACCTCTTCTAGTACATCATCTTCTGCGAATGCAGTGCTGGACAGCGCTGCCAATATGGCCACGCTCAAGACCTTTTGTTTAAACATTATTGTATCTTCCCTGAAAACTATTCAAATTAACGTGACCAATCCGTCACGTACTTTGCTAGTAGCAGGATTCAAAGAATGGACAGCCTGATTCATGCCGGTGAGCGACATGACATAACTGCTGTATACGGTGTTATAGATGTGTAAACGATGAATTGATATTCACTTCTATCAGGAGCACCCCGCCCTAATTCGAACTCTGCGACTACACCAAGGCAGGTCTCCTGACTTTCGGGTCACGGTCTATTCGCAGCCTTCCCAAGTGATGGACTCAGTGGCTAGATGAGCGAACAGGCTATCCGATTACAGTTGCGGGGGCAGTTCCGGAATGGTCTCGTAGTAAGTTAAGACGGCACCGGATTCCCTTTTAATCCGCTTGGCTTTGTTTAAGTATTGCCAAGCTGAACCATGGTGGGGCGAGTGTAAGTCTGTAGTACTTTGATGTCAATGCACAAACAAAAACTTATACACCTGATAATCAACTGGCTGAATGGAGTCAATGCTTTACATCAAAAAAAGACCCAAGGCGTTAACCTTGAGTCTCTCTATCAATGGTGGCCCCTCTGTGAGTCGAACACAGCACCAACGGATTTATGCGACGCTCTGCCAGCAAATTATTGTGCTATAGGCTATTTTAGTAAACATCCCGCACGTATCGTTTTTCCTGGGACATTTTTGACACATAGTCAGCGGCATCTTCTGCACTCATCTTGCCGTGCGTTTGCACAATCGTTTTCAAGGCTGCATCCACATCTTTTGCCATACGGCTGGCATCGCCGCACACGCAGAAATGGGCACCTTGTTGCAGCCATTGCCATAGCTGTTCGCCTTGTTCCAGCATGCGGTGTTGCACATAAATCTTGTCGGCTTGGTCGCGTGAGAAGGCGGTATCCAGGCGGGTCAACACGCCTGCTTGTTGTAGTGTCTCTAATTCTTCGCGGTAGTAAAAGTCGGTGGTGGCGTGTTGCTCACCAAAAAACAGCCAGTTTTTACCTGGCGCTGCGGTGGCCTGGCGCTCTTGCAAAAAGGCGATAAATGGCGCGATGCCGGTGCCGGGGCCGACCATAATCAGCGGTGCATCCGGGTTTTTTGGTGGGCGGAAATGTGCTGAGAGTTGTAGAAAAATAGGCACATTGATATCACCTGCGCGGTCAGCCATAAAGGTGGAGCAAACGCCGCCACGCGCGTTGTCTTTACCGTAACGCACGGTGGAAACAGTCAGGTGCACCTGGTTGGGATGTGTTTTCGGGCTGGACGAAATGGAGTAAAGGCGCGGTTGCAGGCGTTTTAACACTGCCAGCCATTCGCTTGCTTCGACTTTGATGGGATATGCCTGTAATACGTCGATGATTTGTTTACCCCATAGCCAGTCTTTGAGGGCTTTGTCGTCGGCCATCAAACTGGCAAGCGCGCTGCTAGCACTGCGCTCTTGCACAAATTTGAGCAGGTCAGGCGTGATGCGGGCAATCTCATAGTGATGTGATAGTGCATCCACTAAAGCGATGTCGCCGTGATCTTTGACGCTCACCATGGTGGAGGGTGAGAGTTTGAGCGCACTCAGCATGTCGCCTACCAGTTCAGGGCAGTTGGTGGGCCAGACGCCGAGTGCATCGCCCGCTTCATAGCTGAAGCCACTATTGGTGAGGTCAAAGCCAAACTGGCGTATTTCTTTCTCTGCGCCGTGGGCATTGAGGCGCTGGTTAATGACTAATGGCGCTTTGAGTGGGTGCTGGCGGGTATAGCCTGAAGGCGTTGCTGCGGCAGTTTCTGCCACTGCTTCATCTGCATCCCCGGCCAGTGCCATGGCGGGTTGCGCCACGCTGGCGGCACTATTGGCTAAGGCAGTCATCACTTTGCCCAGCCATTCGTTAGCGGGTTGTTCAAAGTCCGGCTCACAGTCCACACGATCGCTCAGGCGTTGTGCACCCAGCGCTTCTAGTCGCGCATCCAGTTTACGGCCAAAGCCACAAAATTGATCATAGTTCGAGTCGCCAAAGGCCAGTACCGAAAACTGCGTATTTTGCAGATTTGGTGCATTGTCTGCCTGTAGCGCAGCCCAAAACTGATGAGCATTATCAGGCGGATCGCCATCACCAAAGGTGCTGGTGAGTATGAGCAATTGCGTGGTGGAGGCCAGGTCTGTCACTTTGAAACTGTCCATCTGACTGATATTGACACGACGGCTTTGCGCTTTGAACTGTTCTGCACACTTTTCGGCAAAGCCTTCTGCATTACCGGTTTGCGAGGCCCAGAGAATGGTCATTGGTGCGCTGGCTGGTGCTAGCGGCAGGCCAGCTAAATGGCTCTCAGCAGGCAGCCAACTGCGTGCAAATAGCCCTGCTAATATGCCGTTGACTAATAAATGCTTGGTGGGGGCCAGTGGCGCACCCTCTGGCAATGTAGGGACACCGCCTAGCTTGCGTGATTCTTCTGTACGCAGGCCAGTAATAAATCCCTGTAAATACAACTGCTCCTGGGCATCCAGGGTGATTTCCGCTGGTGCATCCAGGCCAAGCAGTCTGGCGAATGCGTCAATATCTTTCATCTCTAATTCCTTGGCGTGATTGATTGCATCACTGGTACTGATCTCTGCCGGGATGTGTTTATCTGACGTGCGTGGGGCGGAGACGCGTGTCATGGCCACGGCGCAGAATTTGAATTCGGGTTGTTGCGAAATGGGGTCTATGGCATCACTGGTGACGGCATTAATGGTTAAATCATCCCCAAACACATCGTTCCAGTGAAAAGGTGCAAAGCAGTTACCTGCGCGCACGCGGTCGGTCACCACGGCCGGTAATACGGCACGGCCACGCCGCGAGCGAATCTCGACCTGATCTTTGTCTTGTATGCCTAACGCAGCAGCATCTTCGGGGTGCAGCTCTACAAACGGGCCAGGGTTGAGCTTGTTCAGCGTGGCAATCTTGCCGGTTTTGGTCATGGTGTGCCATTGGTGTTGCAGGCGGCCGGTGTTGAGTACAAACGGGTAGTCTGGGTCTGGCAGTTCGGCTGGGTCCATATGCGGGCGGGCAAAAAACACGCCTTTGCCGCTGGCGGTGGCAAACGCAATACGCGGTTGGCTACCATCTTCGCGAATGGTCAGCTTTTGGCTGATGCCGTCGTTGAGATAGCGAACCGGATGGCGATCTTCTGTGTTGTCTGGCGCGCATGGCCATTGCAGAGGTTGCTGGCGTAACTTGTCATGGCTCACACCGCGGATGTCGTAGCCGGTTTTCAGGTTAGAGGCGCGAGTGATTTCTTCAAACACTTCAGCGGCAGAGGTGTAGCTGAAGCCTTCGCTAAAACCCATCTCACAAGCGACTTTGGCAATGATCTGCCAGTCTGCCATCGCTTCACCCGGCGGGTTCACGGCATGCTGCATCAAGGTCATATTGCGTTCTGAGTTAATCATTACGCCTTCTGCCTCGGCCCACAACGCACCAGGTAGCAGAATGTCAGCATAGCGGTTGGTTTCAGTATCCAGGAAGGCATCCTGGGCAATCACCAGCTCGGCTTTTTCCAAGCCCGCAATCACATTTTTACGGTTGGCCATGCTCGCCACAGGGTTGGTGCAAATGACCCAGCATGCTTTAATTTGGCCTGCCATCATTTGCTCAAACATAGCGACGGTGCCGCCACCCAGGCGAGTGTGCAGTGTGCCTTCGGGCACTTGCCACAGGTTTTCTATAAACTGGCGATCCTGTTCGACTAGCACTGAGCGCTGGCCTGGCAGGCCAGGGCCCATATAGCCCATTTCGCGGCCGCCCATGGCATTAGGTTGCCCGGTGAGAGAGAACGGGCCACTGCCAGGGCGGCAGATGGCGCCGGTGGCCAGGTGCAGGTTACAAATCGCGTTGGTGTTCCAGGTGCCATGCGTGCTTTGGTTGAGGCCCATGGTCCAGCAACTGATCCAGTTTTTGCTGGTGCCTATCCACTCTGCGGCCTGGCGGAGTGCGTGTTCATCGATGCCGGTGATCTCTGCGACTTTTGCTGGTGAATATGCCTCCAAAAAGTCTGGCATGACTTCCCAGCCTTCGGTGAATTCGGCAATAAATGCGGCGTCGGTGTGGCCATTTTTTACCAGCAGATGCAACAGGCCATTGAGTAAGGCTAAATCTGTGCCCGGCTTGATCTGCATAAACAGGTTTGCTTTGTCAGCCGTGGTGTTGCGGCGAGGATCCACCACAATCAATTTCGCCCCGGCTTTGACTCTATCCATCATGCGCAGGAATAAAATCGGGTGGCAATCGGCCATGTTGGCACCAATGACGAAGAACAAGTCGGTCTGGTCAAAGTCCTGGTAAGAGCCGGGTGGGCCATCAGCTCCTAGCGACAATTTATAGCCACTGCCTGCGCTGGCCATACACAGGCGTGAGTTGGATTCAATATTGTTGCTGCCGAGATAGCCCTTGACCAGTTTGTTGGCGAGGTACTGCGATTCTATCGACATCTGGCCTGAGACATAGAGGGCAATCGCATCCGGTCCATGGTCGTCCAAAATGGCGCGCAGGCGGCGGGCGGTTTCCTTAATGGCGGCATCCATGCCGGTACGCACTGACTCTTGCCCGCGCGCTGGGCGCACATAGGCATATTCCAAGCGGCCAGAGTCGGCAAGGGCTTGTGCGCAGGTATTGCCTTTGGTGCACAGTCGGCCAAAGTTGGTCGGATGCTGCTTGTCGCCGTAGACCTTGATCACTTTATGGTTTTCTACTTCCATCACAATGCCGCAACCGACACCGCAATAAGGACAGACTGATTTTACCTGCGTGACCATAGACCGCTAACCCCGATGTGACCTAGACCTGCACCCAGACTGCGCCATCACGCAGTTCTACCGGGTAAGTCTTGAGGCAGATGCTGGCATCCTCTACACAAACACCGGTACGCAACTGGTAGTGATGCTTGTAGATAGGCGAGGCGACTACACGTTCGCCGCCTAAATCACCGACGATGCCACGCGACAGCACGTTGGCGTCGCTGTGCGGATCGTAGTTATCCATAGCGTAGAGCTGATTGTCCTGCAGGCGGAAAATGGCAACCTGACGGCCGTCGAGCAATGCGCAGACGCCCATATTCGGCCAGATGTCTTCCAGGGCACACACTGAGTGCCAGGTGCCTAAATTGTCTGCGATTTGATTCATGACAGCATCTGATGACACTGCTTGTTGTAACTGACTCATCTGTGACTCCATTGATTATTCTGTGGTGGCGAGGATAGGGATCACCTTCGCAGCCTGTTTTTCCTGTACCGTCGCCGGGCGCATTTGTTCGCGTTCGTTGACAAAGACGATGTTGTTATCGCCAGCCGCGCTGTTTACAAAGCTGCGGAAACGTTTGCGCACTTCAGGGTCGTTGACAGCGGTTTTCCATTCGTCCTGATAGTTGTCGACCACGTGTTGCATTTGTGCTTCCAGCTCAGCGCCCAAACCGAGCGAGTCATTGATCACGACGTTACGCAGGTAGTCCAGGCCACCTTCCATGTTGTCGCGCCAGGTGCTGGTGCGTTGCAGGCGGTCGGCGGTGCGGATATAGAACATGAGGAATCGGTCTATCATGCGGATCGCCTCTTCTTTAGTGAGGTCGCTGGCAATCAGCTCGGCGTGGCGTGGCTTCATGCCGCCGTTACCACACACATAGAGGTTCCAGCCGCTTTCGGTGGCGATTAAACCGACGTCTTTGCCTTGAGCCTCGGCACATTCACGCGTACAACCTGAGACACCAAACTTGATTTTGTGCGGTGCGCGCAAGCCTTTGTAACGGTTCTCCAACTGCACGGCGAGGCCAACGCTGTCATCCACACCATAACGGCACCAGGTCGAGCCAACGCAGCTTTTTACTGTGCGCAATGATTTGCCATAGGCATGGCCGGACTCAAAGCCAGCGGCGATCAACTCTTCCCAAATATTAGGTAATTGCTCAACGCGGGCACCAAACATATCAACCCGTGCACCGCCAGTGACCTTGGTATACAAATTATATTTTTTGGCAATCTGGCCAATCGCAATCAGGCCGTCAGGGGTGACTTCGCCGCCTGGCATACGTGGCACCACTGAGTAACTGCCGTCTTTCTGGATATTGCCGAGAAAGTAGTCATTGGAGTCTTGCAGTGAAGCCAAGTCTTTTTTCAGGATAAAGTCGTTCCAGCACGAAGCCAGCACACTGGCTGCGGTTGGTTTACAAATGTCACAACCCATGCCTTTGCCATGTTTTTCCAATAGTTCGTCAAACGTGCGGATTTGCTCAACACGCACCAGGTGGTAAAGCTCCTGGCGCGAATATGGGAAGTGTTCGCACAGATGGTTATTCACTGTCATGCCCAGTTTCACCATCTGTGCTTTCATCACTTGTGTCACCAGTGGCACGCAGCCGCCGCAGGCTGTACCGGCTTTCGTACAGGATTTGATGGCACCTATACTGCAATTACCCGCAGCCACCGCCTCGCCAATTGCGCCTTTGCTCACGTTGTTACAGGAGCAGAGCACCGCCGTGTCTGGCAGGGCATCCACGCCCAGGCCTGGTTTTTCTTTGCCATCGCTGGCAGGCAGAATCAAAAACTCCGGGTTTTCCGGCAAAGGCATCTCATTGACGGTCATCTGTTGCAGCGTGCCATATTCATCGGCATTGCCGATTAACACCGCGCCCAGCAGTTTTTTGCCATCTTCGCTAACGACGATTTTTTTGTAGATATTGCGTACTTCATCCGTGTACTGATAGCTGCGGCAACCATGGGTCTTGCCATGCGCATCACCAACACTGGCCACATCGACGCCCATCAGTTTGAGTTTGGTGCTCATGTCTGCACCCTGAAAGGTGGCCGTGGTTTCACCTGACAAGTGCGCACATGCGGTGCGCGCCATATCGTAACCAGGTGCCACCAGGCCGTACATCTCGTCGTGCCAGCTGGCGCATTCGCCAATCGCGTAAATGTCGTGGTCACTGGAGCGCGAGAAATCATCAATGGCGATACCGCCGCGGGCGCCGATGGCCAGGCCAGATTCGCGTGCCAGTTCATCACGTGGGCGGATACCGGCGGAGAACACGATCATGTCGGTTTCCAGCCAGGTTTCATCAAAAAACACCATGCGATGACGTGCGGTTGCGCCGTCCACAATCGCGGTGGTGTTGCGGCTGGTGTGCACGTGTACGCCCAGTTCTTCAATCTTGCTGCGCAATACTTTGCCGCCAGCCTCATCGACTTGTACTGCCATCAGGCGTGGGGCAAATTCCACCACATGGGTGTCGAGACCCATGTCGCGCAATGCTTTGGCGCATTCCAAGCCCAGCAGGCCACCGCCGACCACCACACCGCTTTTGGATGTTTTGCCGGCTGCGGTCATGGCTTCCAGGTCTTCAATGGTGCGGTATACAAAGCAGTTGTCACGATCACGCCCGGCGACCGATGGCACAAATGGGAAAGAGCCGGTCGCCAATACCAGCTTGTCATAGGGCAAGACGGTGTTGTCTGTGAGGGTGACGGTATGCTGGTGGCGGTCAATGTGGCTGACGCGGGCATTCAGGCATAACTCCAGGCCCGGGCGGTCATAAAAACCAGGTTCGACTAATGAAAGATCTTCAGCCGTGCTGCCTGAGAAAAAGCTGGAGAGGTGCACACGATCGTACGCAGGGCGTGGCTCTTCGCCCAATACGGTGACTTGCAGGTTTGCGGCTGTCAGGTCCGGGTGGCGCTTGACCAGCTCCTGCATAAAATAATGTCCCACCATGCCGTTGCCGACCACTACTACGCGGGTAAGTTGATTCATCGTGTGTTTCCTATCAGAGGCAAGCATGTGCATGCATTGCGGTTTACTAAATATTTACTAGGCTTAAAAACGAAAAAAGGCGTCCACAGCTTATCGAGCGACTACCTGAGGCAGTACGAAAATAAGCTATGAACGCCGTTGTCCATAAAGGGATTGCCTGACTAAAGCATCCCTTATTAAATAAAGTAATCATCGTTAATCAACGAGATTTATTGTCATAAAAGCAATTGGCGTGCCAGAAATTTAGGTGGTGCTTCTGAGCGGGATGGGAATGTGATAAGTGACTGTTATTGATTGGATTATTTCTGGCTAATCTGTCATTTATTTGCTGGCCAGACAGCAACGCAGGGGTATGGTAATAGTGCGGCGCACAATAATGGTGCGCATTGAGCTGATTGCACCAGCATCGACCTTTACTTTATATGCAGGCGCTGGCGCACTTGGCTTGTTATCAAAAAAATAAGCATCGCCCGTGTATCATCATATGGGCCAAGAGCGTCTCGGCAATTCAAGTGAGCACATCAAGCGTGCACCTTGCCATGCAATTTGACCAGGCGTTTTAGCTCAGGCAGGCATGAGCCACAGCTGGTGCCGCACTTGAGCTTGTTTTGCAGGGTGGGCAAATCGGCGCCCATTTCCAGTGTTTCGATAATCTCGTTTTCCGAGACATCCAGGCAGTTACAAATAATTTTGCCACGGCTATGCTGGCCTGCGGGTGGCGCACTCAACGGTGCCAATGCCCAGCGACGCAGTTCGGGGGTGAGCTCCCCCTTGGACATCACTTCACGCAGCCAGTCGGCTGCCAGCACTTCACCAATCAGGCGCACGCCGGTGACCTGGTTATCCTGGACCAGAATATGTTTGCTGACGCCGCGTTTGGCATCGTTATAGGTCAGCATGGGCGCGTCTTCTGTCATCTCCAGCAGCGCATCCAACTCGGTAATCAACGCGGGGTCAGGCGCCGTGTGGTGTGAGGCGCGCAGCATGACCATGCCCGCATCGCGGCCATATAAGCCGCAACTGGCGTAATCAAAACGTTTAAGCAATTTGCGGATGTGGTTAATCAGCTGTGCGTTTTCGCAATTGCGCATCACGACCATTTGCCATGGCAAGTCTAACTTTTCTAGTTTAACGGCAGTGTGTTTGAGCTCGGGCTGTTTTGATAGTTTGTCGACGGCCGCTGGCATCAATGCATTCACGCCCAGGCCATGCATAAACTGGCTGCTCCAGTGCATTGGCATGAAAATCTGCGCCGGTTGCACTTCGTCAGAAGCCTGCACGCGCACCACCAGGTTGCCACGTTTATTGCTGACTTTGACAATATCGCCATGCTTGATTGAGCGGCGCTGCATATCATTGGCATGCATCCAGATGACAGGCTGCTCTTCATGGTTAAACAGCTGCGCCACGATGCCGGTACGGCTCATGCCATGCCATTGGTCGCGCAAACGACCTGTGATCAGGTGAAAGGGGTGACGCGCATCTGGTTTGTCGGCGGTGCCTTTGTAAACCGCACTCATAAAGTGTGCTTTGCCACCTGGTTTTTGGAACACGCCATCGGTATATAAACGCGCTTGGCCTTGGCTAGCACCCGATTTAAACGGCCACTGTTGCGGGCCTTGTGTTTCCAGAATGCTGTAGCTCAAGCCTGTGATGTCGAGGTCACGGCCACGTGTGGTTTCGCGGTGCTCGTTAAAAATGGTTTCGGTATCTGGATAGTGAAACAGGCTGCCGGGTTTGCCTAACTTTTGGGCTAGCCGTTGTGCAAAATCGACCACGGCTTCCCAGTCATGGCGCGCTTCGCCTGGTTTGGGGGCGGCAGGGCGCACGCGCGTAATGCGGCGCTCGGAGTTCGTCACCGTGCCTTCTTTTTCACCCCAGGTGGTGGCCGGTAAAAACACATCGGCATAGGGGTTGCTGTCGGTGTTATTAAAAGCATCTTGTAACACCACCAGCTCGGCGTTTTGTAGCGAGGCCAGCACATTGTTGAGGTCTGGCATCGAGTGCGCAGGGTTGGTGCAGGCAATCCAGATCGCTTTGATTTCACCACTTTTGACCGCGTCAAACATTTCGACGGCGGTTTTGCCCGGCGTGGCGGGTACGTCTGGCACGCCCCACAAACGGGCGACTTCGGCACGGTGCTCGGCATTGGCCAGGTCACGGTGACCTGAGAGCAGATTGGCCATGCCGCCGACTTCGCGTCCGCCCATGGCATTGGGTTGACCGGTGAGCGAGAACGGGCCTGCGCCTGGCTTGCCAATCTGGCCGGTGGCCAGGTGCAGGTTAATCAGGGTGGCATTTTTCTCGGTGCCGTGAATAGACTGGTTCAGCCCCATGCAGTACATAGAGAGCGTTGGGCCCAGGCCAAACCATTTGGCTGCCTGGATAATATCTTTTTCGCTGACGCCGCAAATATCGGCCACCATTTTTGGTGTATATTCGCGCACGGTTTCCTTGAGTGCTTCAAAGCCTTCGGTATGGTTGCGGATATAGGCCATATCGAGCAAGCCTTCCCACAGCATGACATGCAGCAGGCCGTTAAACAGCGCGACGTCAGTGCCTGGCAAAATCGCCAGATGCAAATCGGCCAGTTGTGCGGTGTCGGTGCGGCGTGGGTCAACCACCACAATTTTCATGTCAGGATTTTTTGCCTTGGCATCTTCAATGCGGCGGAACACAATCGGGTGTGCAAATGCGGTGTTGGAGCCTGCGATAAACAGGCACTGTGTATGGTCAATATCGTCATAGCAGGCCGGGGGCGCATCGGCGCCTAACGTGACTTTATAACCCGCCACAGCTGAGCTCATGCACAGGCGCGAATTGGTATCGACATTATTAGTGCCTATCAGGCCTTTGGCCAGCTTGTTAAACACATAATAGTCTTCGGTGAGTAACTGGCCGGAGATGTAAAAGGCCACTGCATCCGGGCCGTGGGTGTTGATAATGTCGGCAAAGCGGTCAACCACGTGATCAAGCGCCGCGTCCCAGCTCACTTGTTCTCGCGGCAGGTTGCGTGACAGGCGCACCTCGGGGTATAACGCACGTGCATCCAGCTTGGTGGTCAGGTGTAGCGTCGAGCCTTTGGTGCACAAGCGGCCAAAGTTGGCCGGATGCTCAGGATCGCCTTTGACATCGACAATCTGTTTGCCTTCGGTGGTAATAATGACGCCACAGCCTACCCCGCAATAACAGCAAGTACTGCGCGTTTCACGCCGTTGCGGATAAAACGTCACCGGCTCGGCAGTCAGCGGGCTGTTGGTTGTCTGGCGTTGTTGCTGTTGCGTCATAGATTGCCTGGCTTACTCAAGACGACTGGTTTAGTTGCAGATAGACGTCGCCACCTTCTACTTTAACTGCGTAGCAGGCGGTGTGACCAACATCCGGCTCTTCTGCTTTACCATCTACCAGGCTGATTTTCCAGCTGTGCAGTGGGCAGGCGACTTTGTCACCATAGACGATGCCTTGCGATAATGGGCCGCCTTTATGCGGGCAGCTGTTGTTGAGTGCAAACACGCGGTCATCTTCGGTGCGAAAGACGCCAATCTCTACCTCGCCGTGGCGCACAACACGTGCGCCTAGGGCCGGAATATCGTTTACCGGGCAAATTTTTGTCCAACTCATTATTTCCTCTTTTCCAACGTGAGTCTGGGTTTTACAGCGCAAGGGCTTAAGAGACCACTAGCAAATAAATTAATAGCAGATTGATACACAGCGAAATCACGGCCAGCCATTGCCATTTAACCAGACGTGCCCGCGCAATCAGTGGCGTGCGCGGGATGACGATGGGTTTGAGTTCGCCATGTTCCAGCGCCAGCAGCATTTCTTCGGCGGTTTCAAAGCGGTTTTCCGGTTTTCTGGCGATTGCTTTTAGAATAATGTTTTCCAGCCAGGCCGGAATTTCCGGGCGATAGCGGCTGGGGCGGATAGGCTCGCCAAAGCGCGGTGACTGGAACGGCTCAATTTCGCCATAAGGATATTTGCGGGTCAGCAAGTGATACAGCGTGACGCCGGCGGCGTAAATGTCGGCCTGGCGGTCGGCGATTTTGCCGTCAAATAACTCAGGCGACATAAAGCTGGGTGTGCCCGGGTTTTCCATTTGCTCAGGCATGGGCAAGGTGGTGTTGAGCGCCACGCCGAGGTCAAGAATACGCAAACGGTTATCGCTGCCAATATGAATATTGGCTGGTTTAATGTCACGGTGCACAATATTTAATCGGTGCAGCATGCTTAAGCCACGTAATAAATCTTGGCCGATATTGGCGACGCCGTTCATGGTGAAATGGTGTCCGGCCTCAAGGCGCTGTTGCAGGGTGGCACCTTCATGCCAGGTCATCACGTAATAGAGCGCACTGCGTTGCTCACGTGTGAGTGGCAGCACTTGCGGCACACATTGTGACACCACACGTTTGGCCAGCCACTCTTCGTTGAGCAACGCTTCGCAGCTGGTTTTGTCGTCAGCCCTTAATGGCTGCAGTGTTTTGAGCACGAACAGCTGGCCTGTCGCATTTCTCACCTGATACAGCAGGCTGACACGTGAATCATGGATGATTTTCGTGATGGTAAAGCCGTCCAGCTGGTCGCCAATCGCCAGCTTGGGCGGTACTGGCAGGCTGAGCGCATCAGCCAGCATATCGGTCAGGTGATCCTGCCCGACCTGGTCAATGCGCACCACCACGGCGGAGGCATTATCCTGGCCACCTTTTTCAAGCGCCTGGCTGGTTAAATGTTCGGCCATCAGTTGTGGTGTGTGATACAGCATCAACACTTTGTGTATATCCGCATCGCCCAAGGCCGCCCACACACCATCGCTGACAATTGCATACACATCACCGGTTTGCAGCAAACCTTCGGCATAGTCGACACTGAGTTGATCATCCAGGCCGACGGCGCGCTTGAGCACATGGCGCATGTCTGGCCTATCCCAGACGTGGTCGGTGGTCAGGCATTCTAATGATTGCTCGCGCAACCGATAAATGCGCGTGTCACCTACATGCGCTAATACATAACGTTGCCCACGTAAGACCAGCAATGACAAGGTGGTTGCCATGCCGGCCATCTGGCTGTGCTTGCGCGCTTGTGATAATACCCAGCGATTGGCTGCCTGAATCACTTTGTCCAGGGCATGTTGCACCGTCCAGGTATCAGGCGTGGCATAGTAATCTGCCGAGAGGGTGCGCACCGTCATTTCAGCCGCTTCGGCACCACCGGCACCGCCACTGATGCCATCAGCCACGGCCAGCAAGGCGCCTTTGATGCCCAGTTGGGCGTCGGCAGGGGTGACCAGGCCAATATAGTCCTCATTACGAGGTCTGGGCCCTGTTGCACTGCTTTCACCTACACTAAAGCTCAACTTCATCTGGCGCTCAGTTTCATCTTGTTGTCCGTTTAATAGCGGTATTGGTTTGCTTAAATTTTAGCGCTGGTGACGGTCGCTGCACCCCAGGTGGTACGCCAGCGGTTTTTCACGCTAGACAGACCAACCAGTGCCACAATCGCCAGGCCGGCAAAAATCGTCAGGCCAATCTGGTAGCTACCAGTGAGTTGTTTAGAATAACCCAGGCTTGAGGCCAGGTAAAAACCACCCACGCCGCCCGCCATGCCTACCAGGCCAGTCATCACGCCGATTTCTTTGCGGAAACGTTGCGGCACCAGTTGAAACACCGCGCCATTGCCCATGCCCAGTGCGGCCATGGCTAATATCACCACCGCCAGACCAGCCGCTTGTGTTTGCATGCCAAAACTTAAAATAAACAGGAAAATAGCAGCCAGCACATACATCGTGCTTAAAGAACGGATGCCGCCGATACGGTCAGCCAGCAAGCCGCCAAACGGACGTACCAGTGAACCGGCAAACACGCAGGCTGCCGTAAAGTAACCGGCATGAACCGGGTCCAGGCCGTATTGGTCATGGAAGTAAATGGTCAGAGAAGACGCCATGCCGACAAAACCACCAAAGGTGACGCTGTAGAAAAACATAAACCACCAGGCATCTTTGTCTTTTAACACGGCCAGATATTGTGACAGTGACTTGGCTGCAGGTGCGTCAGGCGCATCTTTGGCCAGCAAAATGTAAACAACCAGCGCAAGCGTGAGCGGAAACAACGCCAGACCAAATACATTATTCCAGCCAAAAGCCAAGGCTAAGCCAGGGGCAAACAGAGCCGCCAGGGCAGTGCCTGAGTTACCTGCACCAGCAATGCCCAGGGCTGTGCCCTGATGTTCTGGTGGATACCAGCGTGAGGCCAGTGGCAGGGCTACCGCAAATGCGGCCCCGGCAAAACCAAGAAACACGCCTAGCAACAAAGCTTGCTGATAGGTGTGTATGCCATGTAACCAGGCGGTGATTAAGGCGGCAATCACAATCACCTGGCCAATCAGGCCTGCTTTTTTTGGCTTAAGCTGGTCAACCAGCACACCCATGACGATACGCAGAATAGCGCCGGTCAACACAGGGGTGGCCACCATCAGGCCTTTTTGCGCCGGGTTTAGCTGCAGGTCAGCCGCGATTTGTACTGCCAGTGGCCCCAGCATGACCCAGACCATAAAGCTCAGGTCAAAGTAAAAGAAGGCTGAAAATAAGGTCGGTTTATGGCCGACTTCCCAAAAGCTTTTTTGCATGTTGTTTCTCCCGGGCGTACGACGTTGATTGTCGCACACCATTTATTAAAGTAAATCGTATTAAATTAAATCGTAATTGTGTCGAATTCTTTGTGTTCATCGCGTTTGTTGACGCGTTCTGCCCATGGGTCGACGGCCCCTTGCAATGCATACAGCAGACGCTCGTAGGCTGCGGTGCGGCCTTCGGCATCTTCGAGAATGCGTTTTTTCACGTAGTCGAGACCGACACGTTCAATCCAGTGTACGGTGCGGTCCAGGTAACGCGCTTCTTCACGGTAGATCTGGATAAATGCACCTGAGTACTCAATCACTTCTTGTGCCGTTTTTACCTTGCATAAAAAGTGTGCCACCTCGGTTTTAATGCCGCCGTTACCACCGACATAAATTTCCCAGCCAGAGTCGACGCCAATGACGCCGACATCTTTAATGCCAGATTCGGCGCAGTTACGCGGACAACCAGACACGGCGAACTTCACCTTGTGCGGCGCCCACATATGGTCAAAGGCTTTCTCGATGTCTATGCCTAACTGCGTCGAGTTTTGTGTGCCAAAGCGGCAGAACTCAGAACCGACGCAGGTTTTAACCGTGCGGATAGATTTGCCGTAGGCGTAGCCGGACGGCATATCCAAATCGGCCCACATATTGGTCAGGTCTTCTTTTTTTACACCCAGCAGGTCAATACGCTGACCGCCGGTGACTTTCACCATCGGCACCTTGTATTTGTCGGCCACATCGGCAATCTTGCGCAACTGGTCAGACGATGTCACACCACCGTACATGCGTGGAATCACCGAGTACGTGCCGTCTTTCTGGATGTTGGCGTGCACGCGTTCGTTAATAAAGCGCGACTGCGGGTCATCCTTGGCTTCGTGCGGCCAGGTTGAAATCAGGTAATAGTTCATGGCTGGCCGACAAGTGGCACAACCGTTAGGGGTTTTCCAGCCCATGCCTTTCATGGCAGCCGGAATGCTCAGGTATTTGTGCTTGCGGATTTCATCACGTACTTCTTCGTGATTAAAGTCTGTGCAACCACACATTACTTTGCTGCTGGATGGTGGGGCGTAGCCGCCGCCCAGTGTCGACGCCAGAATTTGTTCTACCAGGCCAGTACAACTACCGCAGCTGGAACCGGCTTTGGTTTGCTTTTTCACATCATCTATCGTAAACAGGCCTTTTGCCTGAATCGCCTTGACGATAGTGCCTTTGCAGACGCCATTACAACCACAGACTTCCATTTCGTCAGTCATGGTCGAGACTTTGTCCTGACCCTGGTGGCCGGTATTGCCCAGGCTATCTTGCCCAAACATTAAGTGATCACGAATTTCGTGAATTGGCTTTTTGTCGCGCAGCAGCTGGAAATACCAGGCCCCATCCGTCGTATCGCCATACAGCACGGCACCGATGATTGTGTCATCTTTGACGACGAGTTTTTTGTATACCCCGCCGACTGCATCGTGCAGCAAAATTTCTTCGGCATCATCACCGCCCATAAAATTACCAGCAGAAAACAAATCAATGCCAGTCACTTTGAGTTTTGTCGAAGTGACTGAGCCTTTGTAGAGACCGATGCCGAAGTTGGCCAAATGTGTGGCGCACACTTTAGCCATTTCAAATAAAGGCGCCACCAAGCCGTAGGCAATGCCACGGTGGCTCACACACTCACCCACGGCATATACGCGTGGGTCATAGCTTTGCATGGTGTCATTGACCACGATGCCGCGGTTGCAATGAATGCCCGCGGATTCTGCCAGTGCATAGTTAGGGCGTATGCCCACCGCCATCACGACCAGGTCGGCTGGAATCTCCTGACCATCTTTAAAGCGCACGGCCACCACACGGCCATCTTTGCCTATCAGTTGTTCTGTATCTTTTTTAAGTAAAAAGCTCAGGCCGCGAGCTTCTAGTGATTTTTGCAGCATTTTGCCTGAGGTTTTATCCAGCTGGCGCTCGAGTAACCACTCGTTTTTATGCACCACAGTGACGTCCATGCCTTGAATTTTGAGGCCATTGGCTGCTTCCAGGCCCAGCAAACCGCCGCCAATCACCACGGCATGCTTGTGGGTTTTGGCCGTTTCTATCATGTCGTTGGTGTCTTGAATGTCACGGTAGCCCAGCACGCCTTGCAGGTCTGCCCCCGGGATAGGCAAAATAAATGGCTTGGAACCGGTCGCCAGCAACAAGCGGTCATAGGCAACGGTAGTTCCATTCTCAGCCGTGACGGTGCGCGCCTTGCGGTCAATTTTGTTGACGCGCGCGCTGGTATGCAAAGCAATATTATTGTCTGCATACCACTCACGACTATTTAGAATAATGTCATCAATAGTTTGCTCATTGGCAAGCACTGGCGACAACATGATCCGGTTGTAGTTAGGGTAGGGCTCATCGCCAAACACTGTAATGTCATACATGTCCGGCGCAATTTTGAGCAGTTCTTCCACTGCTCGCATGCCGGCCATGCCGTTACCGACAACGACTAGTTTCTGTTTTATCATCGAAATCGCTCCTGTTGAAATTATGCTGCGCTGGCGACATTGAGCCAGGTTTGCAGGTTTTCTTGCCAGTCTTGTTCTTGCTGGCTGTTTTTGGCTAGCTTCACCACTTCGCCGACCACAATAATCGCCGGGCTTTTGAGGCCTTGCGTATGCGCCAGGTAAGGGATGGCCTGCAATGACGAAGTCACTGCGCGCTGGTGTTCGCGGGTGCCGTTTTCTACGACCATGCAAGGCATGTCGGCTGACATGCCCGCATTGATCAAATTGCGGGTAATTTCGGGCAGATGTTGCATACCCATGTAAATCACCAGTGTGGTGTTGGTTTCTACCAGTGCTTGCCAGGGCAGCGGCTCGCCATCCTGGGTATGGCCGGTGATCAGCGTCACGCCATGGTTGTAGCCACGGTGCGTGACCGGGACCTCCATGCTGGCGCAAGCCCCCAGGCCGCTGGTCATGCCTGGAATAATTTCATAAGGGATATTGGCCGCACGCAAGGCCAGCATTTCTTCGCCGCCACGGCCAAACACAAACGGGTCGCCGCCCTTGAGGCGAACGACCACTTGTCCTTGCTCGGCCAGCGCGACCAACATACGGTTGATAAAGTGCTGCGGGGTAGACTTGCAGCCGCCGCGCTTGCCGACCGGCACGATGCGTGCCTGCGGGCAATGCGCGAGCAGGGCCGGGTTCACCAGGTCATCGACCAGCACCACCTCGGCTTGCTGCAAAGCCTTAACGGCTTTGAGCGTAATGAGGTCTGGGTCGCCGGGTCCGGCACCGACTAAATAAACTTTGGCGGCTGAAGTCATAGGCAATTCCTTACTTGGTTAAATCAAAAGGTATACATGGCAGTCAGCCATAATTTTTCGGTATCGCGGACACGGCCACGGTTACCTGCGATGCTATCTGGGACATTCGCGGTGAGGGCATAGCGGTCACCTTCAGTAAAGCGGCCATACTCCAGCTTGGTCATCCAGTTTTTATCCACATTCCAGGTCACTGCAGCGTTCCACTCTTTACCATAGCGTGAGCCTTTGGTATTGGTACCACCACCCACAGTGTGGAAATCCTCATCTGAATCAATCAGGTGGTAATCAGCAAAGAACAAGAAGTCACCGTAGCGATATGTGGCAGTCACAAATGTATCTTTGATGCCTTCGAGTGGTGTGGCCAAAAATTTGTCTACCCAGCCCTGAAACAGGTGGTTGGTGCCCAATGGCGTCTGGAAGGCATAACGGCCGTTGTTGCTAGACAGTAACTCCTGGTCTACGCGCATGTTGAAGTTATCAATGCCAAAGCCACCGCCGACTTTGTAATAGTGCGCATCAATGCGCGAGTCACCATTGCTGTAGTCTGTCTGTTTGGCATATTCGGCCGTGTAATGTGCGCGGTAGTTAGGTGTGAAGGGGTGTGTGCCATCCAGGCGCAAGCCAATAATCTTGTTACCCTGGTCGGCAGTTTGGTTGGCCGCCCCACCTTTACCAGCAGCAATTGCGCCTGCTGTTGTGCCATTACCAAACCATGCACGACCCATGCCTAAATCTTGAAAGCCATCCAGGTAGGCATAGCCCACCAAAAACTCGGTGGGTGAAAGACGGTAACGCGCATTCACAATGTCCAGAGCGCCATCTGAGCGGTGTTTTGCCGTGATTTGCTCCAGGCTCTCAAAGTGGGCAACAAATAGTTCTGTATCAGGAATGGTTTTGTTAAAAATCGAGACGCCATCAAATACCTGCATCACTTGGCGGAAAGCAATGTCACCGATAAAACGCACGTTATCCAGGTTGACCTGTTGACGACCGGCACGCACGCGGGTGTTTTTAATACCTGTCCACTCTACAAATAACTGGTTAACACCGGTGTAGTCAGGGTCAACCACTTTTGCGTATTCGATGTTACGTGCCTGGTTGGAAACACTATTCGTCAGGGTGCTGTTGGTGCTGTCATTAAAGTTGTCTGCCAGTTTGGACACGTTAATCAACTGGGCCGCAAAGCTAAAGTTGTGGTAGGGCGCAGTTTGCCAACCAATCAAGCTGCGTAAAGTCAATGCGTTGGCGTCTTTCAGCTCTTTAGTCGCGCCTGGGTTGGCCGTGCCATTCGGCATGGTTGGTGGCTGCAAACCGTCTTGGCCTACATTCTCATAACGCAATCTGAAACTGGTCATATTTTTGCCAGTTTTAATCGCATCCATCATGGTGTATTCAGGCAGAACCTCTTCTTCTGCCATGGCTTGCATGCTGAGTGCCGCCAGTAAAATAGCGACTGAAACTTGACGCAAGCGTGGGTGTGAGTTAGCGTTCATGTGTTGCTCCTTTTTGCTATGTGGGGTAACCATACTTCGATGAGGTATGCAGTGCTGGCGGGTGACCGCCCGTCAGCACTACTTTTGTTTTATGCTGCTTTTTTGGCGTGGCGCTCATACAAAAACTTCAATACTTCGCTACGCAGATGCGTATAACTCGCATCTTCTACCAGCTCCAGGCGTTTGCGCGGGCGTGGCAAATCCACTGTCAGAATTTCGCCGATGGTCGCCGCCGGGCCGTTTGTCATCATGACAATGCGGTCTGACAGCAACACGGCTTCATCAACATCGTGGGTGACCATGACGGCGGTGCAACCTGAGCGCGCCATGATGCCCATCAGTTCGTCTTGCAAACCAGCGCGGGTGAGGGCGTCCAGTGCGCCAAACGGCTCATCCAGCAACAGTACTTTAGGTTCCATGGCCAGGGCGCGGGCAATGCCGACGCGTTGTTTCATGCCACCAGAAATCTCATTCGGACGTTTTTCAATCGCATGGCTTAAGCCCACCAGTTCTAGCGCTGCACGGGTACGGTCAGCCAGTTGTGCTTTGGTTTCGTTTTCGCCAAACACGCGTTCAACCGCCAGGTAAACGTTTTCAAAACAGGTGAGCCATGGCAACAATGAGTGGTTTTGAAACACCACAGCACGCTCAGGGCCTGGTTTGGAGATTTCACGCCCGGCACAAAACAGGTAGCCTTCACTGGGTTGCAGCAAACCGGCAATCAGGTTGAGCACAGTAGATTTGCCACAGCCTGAGTGGCCGATGATGGAAATAAACTCACCCTCGTGAATATTCAGGTTGATGTCTTTGAGTGCCTGAAAACTGCCTTTTTTGGTTTGAAACGTCATGTTGACGTTTTCAATCAGGACATAACGGTCTTGCATTACATTCGTCGTCATAATAAAAATCCTTTTCCCGGTTATTCGTAGCTGTAGCGTTTTGCTATCAGCACCAGCAACTGTTCGAGCAACAGGCCGACAATGCCAACAATGAAAATGGCGATGATGATGTGCTCTACATTGAGGTTGTTCCACTCATCCCATACCCAAAAGCCAATGCCCAGGCCGCCAGTCAGCATTTCTGCCGCCACAATCACCAGCCAGGCCGCCCCAATCGACAGGCGGACGCCAGTCATCATGTAAGGCATCACATACGGCAGCAAAATCTTGGTGACCACTTTCCATTCAGACAGGTTGAGCACTTTGGCCACGTTCATATAGTCTTGCGGCACTTTGCTCACGCCAACTGCGGTGTTGATGATCATCGGCCAGACGGCAGTAATGAAAATCACCCAAATTGCAGCCGGGTTAGCCGCTTTGAACACCAGCAGGCCAATCGGCAACCAGGCCAGTGGCGACACCGGTTTGAGCAAGCTGATAATGGGCGCCGCCATGCGGGACATAAACGTGTAGCGGCCAATCACAAAGCCCATCGGGATGCCGACAATCGCAGCCAGGCCGAAACCAGTGGCGACACGCTTGAGCGAGCTAAGAATGTTCCAGCCTATGCCCATATCGTTCGGGTTGTTGATGTAAAACGGGTCTCTGAACAACTCGACTGCCGATTGCCAGGTTTTCACCGGGCCTGGCAAACCTTGTGTCAGCGCGGCGACCGTGGCCCAGATGGCAGCGAAGATCATCAAGCCAATCACAGGCGGCAACAACCATTCAAATACCTGTTTGGCGGTTGCCGCCCATGCCCCGCGCTTGGGCGCGGTGGCTGGTGCAGCTGTGGTTGAGAGAGGGGTAACCACAGCAACAACGGGTTGCGCAGGGGCTGCTGTGACAGCTTCCTCGCTTTGTTGCATCATTTTTTCTTTGCTAAAACTGACGACACTCATGGCAACTCTCCTCAAAAGATTAAGCTTTTACCTTGAAGCTGTTGGCGTAAGCTTTCGGGTCTTTACCATCCCACACCACGCCATCAATCAGCTTGCTGCTACGCATCGCGTCCGGCACGGCAATCCCCAGCGATTTGGCCGCTTCGGTATAAATGTCGATACGGTTGACCTTTTTCGCAATGCTTAAGTAGTCAGGGTCAGACTTCAACAAGCCCCAGCGTTTGTGTTGGGTCAAAAACCACATGCCATCGGACAGGTACGGGAAGTTGACCTTGCCATCGTTAAAAAACTTCATGTAGTTAGGGTCTTCCCATTTTTTGCCGATGCCATTGTCGTAATGGCCCAAAAAGCGGCCTTCAATCACTTCTTCAGGCGCATTCACATAGGCTTTACCAGCAATCAGTTTGGCCACTTCAGAGCGGTTTTTAGTGGCATCGATATAGCGGCAAGCTTCCAGAATTGCTTTGGTCAATGCCAGTGCGGTATTTGGGTTTTTGGCCGCAAACTCAGCGGTGGTGCCCAATACTTTTTCCGGATGATCGGTCCAGATATCCTGAGAGGTCGCCACAGTAAAGCCAATTTTGTCGTAAATCGCGCGTGCGTTCCACGGCTCGCCTACGCAATAACCATCCATATTGCCGATACGCATGTTGGCAACCATTTGTGGTGGTGGCACCACAATGGTTTTCACGTCTTGCATCGGGTTGATGCCATAACTGGCTAGCCAGTAATACAACCACATGGCGTGCGTGCCGGTGGGGAAGGTCTGTGCAAAAGTGAAGTCGCGGTTTTCGTTATCCAGCAGGCGCTTGAGGGTGGCGCCACTGGTGACGCCTTTTTCTTTTAACTGGTTAGCCAGCGTGATGCCCTGGCCGTTGTGGTTCAGCGTCATCAGGACGTTCATATCTTTTTGCTGACCGCCGATACCCAGTTGTACGCCGTAAATCAAGCCATACAACACGTGCGCTGCATGCAACTCACCGTTGACCATTTTGTCGCGCACGCCCGCCCAGGAAGCCTCTTTGGACGGCACGATTTTGATGCCGTATTTTTTATCGAAGCCCATTTGTGCAGCAACGATAATCGGCGCACAGTCAGTCAGTGGAATAAAACCCACTTTCACTTCGGTGATTTCAGGCGCATCTGAACCGGCAGCCCAAGCCTGGCTGCGGATAGCCGATGGCACCATATTCATCATGGCGGCAGCACCAAAGGCACCGGCCATGGTGTTCATGAAAAAGTGGCGACGTTTCTGGTCCACTTGTTCGGTGGTGGTGACTGGGGTAGACGGCGTCACTTTATTGTGATCAGAATTGTTATCAGAACTGCTCATTGCTGCTCCTTGATTAATTAATCGAAAATTTAAAAACAAAAAGGCGTCCTGAATGCAGACTGTTTTTTGTCTACACTCAGGACGCCTTTGTCCGTTGATTGCGCAAGCCATCAGGCTTGTTTGCTACATGGCCTTTTATTCGGGGCCGGTGCTACTGGTGTGATTTCAACCGCCGTTAGCTGAAACCTCAAGCCAATTTAGCAATTGCCGTGCCAGCTGGCACACTATTTTTAAGTGATTGTTTAATATTGGTTTTTTTTGAGGGCTGCGTTTTTATGCAGCCTTTTTAGCGGGGGGGAGTTCGCACCATACGTGTGCGGATGCACCAATTTGACGGGCGTTTAGCTTGAGCGTGCGTGATGTGCCAGAACGTTTTCTGCCACATCAATAATCTTGCGGTTTTGCTCCATGGCAATGCTGCGCATGGTTTTATAGGCTTCCATTTCATTGAGCCCGCGCGTGCTCATGAGCAGGCCTTTGGCGCGCTCAATCAGCTTGCGTTCGGCCAGCGCTTTTTTGGTGTCAGACAGCTCGCCTTCCATCTCGGCAATTTGCCGCGATTGCTGTTGCAATAGCGTAATCATGGATGCCATCGGGTATGCTTGCGAGGTGTCATGGGCCTGAAAATTTAAAGCATTTTCGACCGGAATCGCCAGGTTAAAAAAGGTGCTGTTAAGTGCCGCAGCAGGGGTGGCCTGAATCGCCTCTAAATATTGGCGTGTTTGCTCAAAGTCGCTCTTGGCCTTGCTTGCCAGCCCGGCCAGTAATTCATGCATGGTTTGAATGAGCTGACATTGAATCTGCCACATCGCGCTCAAACGCTTGCTGCACAACTCAAACCAGACATCTGCGCTACTGGGGGTGAGTGCCTGCTGGTCTTTGGCATGGCTTAGTTTGGCGCGATATTGCTGGTGTTGCTGGTGCCAGCTGGTTGATTGCAAGGCCGTCCATGACGCGCATACTTCTTCGCTGCCAAACTGGCAAAATAATTCAAAGTGACGATCTTGCTGGGCGATCAGTTCAAACAGCTTTTGCTGATGGGTAAGCTGCAGGCTGCCTGAGCCAAACATATACGCCCCCACGGCGCGCTCTTGCCCGGCAAACTCTTTGCCCTGGATCAGGTTGTAGAGCGTGAGCAAACAGGTGGAAATTTTGCTATTGACCGAGCTATCTGTGATCTCAAAAATCAGCGCAATCAGGCTGCCGATTAAGCGGCTAAACGATTCAATACAGTCGGCAAAAGAGATTTTTTGCAAGGTGATCTGATGGCGCAAAGAGGTCATCTGATCGAGGCCCAGCAATATCCACGAGGTGAGCGTTAACTGCTTGGCATCTGCCAGCGAGTTTTTATGCAAGTGCTGTTGCAGCGCTTCTCTAAAGCTGGCTTCCATCGCCTGGTTTTGTATGATGATGTCGGCACGTTCTGGCGCAAAGCGCTGCCCGTTTGAGGCAATATACAAGCAACTGGCACCACGTTCGGCCTGTAACTGATGGATTAACTGGCCAATGTTTTCGACAAATGCGATGCAGCTATCGAGTCGCTCCAGCTCCTCGATATGTCTGATTTTGGCCAAGGTAATGGTTTGGGCAGGGGATATTTCTGTGTTCATCACTAGGCACCAAGCAAGAAGTGTGCGCGACTTGGTGGGTATCTCTATATTTAATGTTAAAAACGACTATTTGCATACGCGCATTCACTTAATGCCAACCACCACCCATGACTTTGTACAAAGTCAGCTGGCTGGTGGCCTCGCTTAGTTGCAACGTGACCAGCGATTGCTCGGCAGTATAGTGTGTGCGTTGAGCATCCAGCACGACCAGGTAGCTGTCGACACCATTTTTAAAGCGGACGTCAGCCAGCTGGAACGCGGCATTGGCGGCATTGGTGAGAGACTGCTGGGCATCTAGTTGGGATTGCAAACCTTCACGCAGCACTAAGACGTCAGCCACTTCGCGGAACGCAGTTTGCACGGTTTTTTCGTATTGTGCGAGCAAAATATCACGGTTTTTTTCTGCCGAGGTTAAATTGGCACGGTTACGGCCAGCATTGAAGATAGGCAGGCTGATTTGCGGCACAAAGGTCCAGATGCCGGAGTTCTTAGCAAACAGGCCGGACAATTCGGTGCTGGCTGAGCCGACTGTGGTGGTCAGGCTGATGGTGGGGAAGAAGGCCGCGCGCAAGGCGCCGATATTGGCATTGGCGCCTTCCAGCAAGTGTTCTGCTGCGCGCACATCTGGCCGTTGTTGCAAAGTCTCTGAACTCACGCCGCCAGGCAAAGGCGTTGCAAGTACGACACTGCTCAGGCTGGCTTCTGGCAGCCACTGCTCGGGCACCATGCTGCCTGCCAGCAGGTTGAGCGCATTGATATCTTGCTTGACTTGCATGGTATAAGTGGCCACGGCGACGCGTGCGCTATCGACACTGGTTTGCAGTTGCTTCAAGGTCAGCGCGTTGGCCACACCGAGGTCAAACATTTTCTGGTTGATGTTGTAAGTGGCTTGCTGGCTTTGCAGCGTTTGCTGGGCAATCGCGAGTCGTTTTTTATCGGCGGCCAGTGTGAGCCAGGCGGTAGAGACTTCGGCAATCAGGCTGATTTGCGTACTGTGGTGATTCTCTTCATTAGCGTAAAACGTTTGCAATGCCTGCTGGTTAAGGTTGCGTATGCGGCTAAACAAATCCAGTTCATAAGCGCTAAAACCGACAGTCGCACGGTAAATATGCGAGATATTGCCACTACTGTTGCTACTGCCCGATGTGCCGGTTGCCGCCCCTGAGGTGTTGCCCGCTGTATTGTTGCTGGCACTCGCCATACCTTTTGAGGCCGTTTCAGCCACCGTTGCGGCCACGGTTGGGAACAGATCGGCGCGTTGTACCTGATACAGGGCGCGCGATCGTTCTATGGTCAGCGCGGCCACTTGCAGGTCACGATTGTTTTTGAGTGCCAGCGCGATGACCTGACGCAAGTTTTCATCACTGATAAACGATTGCCATGGCAGGTCAGTAAATGCTTTCTGGTCATTTGCTGCATTGCCCAGCGTGGCCGGGACAGGCGCCGCAGGGCGTGTATAAAATGGTGCCAGGTCTATGCAGCCACTCAGGCCCAGCGTTAGTGCCATCAGCCCAGCCAGGGTTTTCGGGTTGAATATCATCATCTGTTTAGTCATGAGCCGTGTGTGCAATAGGGGGCACTGCTGGTTGATAAGGGAACAGCGAGCGTATCAGCACATAAAACAGCGGCACAAAAAACACGCCCAAAAAGGTGGCCGTCAGCATGCCGCCGAGTACGCCAGTCCCAATCGCCTGGCGGCTAACTGCGCCTGCACCGTGACTAAATGCCAGCGGCAGCACGCCAAAAATAAAGGCGAGCGAAGTCATGAGAATAGGCCGCAAGCGCAGTTTCACGGCTTCCAGCGTGGCTGTCAGCAACGGTTGGCCACGCTCTTGCAAATGCTTGGCGAATTCGACAATCAGGATGGCGTTTTTGGCTGACAGGCCTATGGTCGTCAGCAAGCCGACCTGGAAGTAAACGTCGGCGGTCATGCCGCGCAAGCTGGTGGCCATGACCGCGCCCAGAATCCCCAACGGTACTACCATAATCACCGAGAAGGGCACCGCCCAGCTTTCGTATAGCGCCGCCAGGCACAGGAACACAAATACCACTGAGACGGCATACAATAATGGGGCTTGTGAGCCTGAGAGTCGCTCCTGGTAGGATTGCGCACTCCACTCATAGCCTATGCCAGCCGGTAATTGCTTGATAATGCTTTCAGCAATGCGCATGGCTTCGCCGGTACTGATGCCTTTGGCCGCTTCACCAACGATTTCGACGGAAGAAATACCGTTATAGCGTTCTAACAGCGGTGAGCCAGAGACCCAGCGCGTATTAGAAAATGCAGAGAAAGGCACCATGTCGTTGGTGCTGTTGCGCACATACCAGCGATCAATATCTTCAGGTTGCATGCGGTACGGTGCATCGCCTTGCAAATAGACCTTTTTCACGCGGCCCTTATTGATAAAGTCATTCACATAGGTGCCACCCATGGCGATAGACAGCGTGGAGTTGATATTGGCCGTGGTCAGGTTGTAAATGCCAGTTTTCTGGTCATCTATATTGAGCCTGAACATAGGCGTATCATCCAGCCCGCTCGGGCGCACGCGGTTTAGTTTCGGGTTGTCAGCGGCCAGTTGTACAAATGTATTTCTGGCGTCCATCAGTCCCTGGTGCCCCAAGCCACCGACATCCTTGAGTTCCAGTGTAAAGCCGGAGCCCTGGCCCAGGCCACGTACAGGCGCAGGCTGGTTGACAAACAGTTTGGCATCGCGGATTTTTGACAAGGCTTTGGTCATCTTGTCTGCGAGTGATGCCGCATCTTCGCCTTCGCCACGCAGCTCCCAATCCTTGAGCCGGATAAATGCGCGGCCGGTGTTCTGACTGCCACCACCGCCCTGGCCGAGGCCAGCAATGGTCAAATATTCATCAATGACCGCTTCCTGACCGTCCAGGTAGTGCTCGATTTGACGCAGCACCCGCTGCATCCTGCTATCCGTTGCACCCACTGGTAACTGAATCTGTGCCATGAGGATGCCCTGATCTTCGGTGGGCAGGAAGGAACTGGGTAAACGCAGGAACAGGAAAGCCAGCAAGGCAAGAATGCCTGCATATATCACCATGGTGAATAGTTTCTGGCGCAGGATTTTTTCGACCACCGCCTGGTAGCCATTGGCAAAGGCCTCGAACGTCGGGTTAAACCAGCGGAAAAACCAGCCGAACAGGCCACCTGTCGCCGCATGGTGATGGTTGGATGGCGTGAGCATGGTTGCACACAGGGCAGGGGTCAATGTCAGCGCAACCAGCACAGACAGCAACATGGCTGACACAATGGTGATGGAGAACTGGCGGTAAATCACGCCGGTGGCGCCACCAAAAAAGGCCATGGGGATAAACACGGCAGACAGTACCAGTGAAATGCCGACCAGGGCACTGGTAATTTCACCCATGGATTTGCGCGTCGCTTCTTTCGGGCTCAGGCCTTCTTCGCGCATCACACGCTCGACGTTTTCCACCACCACAATGGCATCATCCACCAGCAGGCCAATCGCTAGCACCAGGCCAAACATGGTCAGTGTATTGATCGAAAAACCAAACGCTGCCAGTACGCCAAACGTGCCGAGTAGCACCACCGGCACCGCAATCGCCGGAATCAGCGTCGCGCGCAGGTTTTGCAAAAACACATACATGATAATCACGACCAGCAGGATTGCCTCTACCAGTGACTTGACGACCTCTTTGATGGAAATACGCACAAATGGTGTCGTGTCATAAGGGATGTGGATACTGAGTTTTAACTCGGGCGGAAAATACGGTTCCAGCGCTGCCAGTTTGTCTTTAACAGCTTGCGCTGTGGCCAGCGCATTGGCACCTGAGGCGAGTTTGACACCAAAGGCTGCTGATGTTTTACCGTTGAGGTTGGCGACCGGGGTGTAACTCTCGGCACCGAGTTCCACGCGGGCGACATCTGACAAATGCACCACGTAACCGTCTGCGCCGGACTTGACGATAATCTGGTTGAATTGTTCTACGGTTTGCAATTTACTGCGGGCGGTAATCGGCGCATTCAAGCCTTGGCCTTTGACTGAAGGCAGCGCGCCTAACTGGCCAGAGGAAACTTCGGTATTCTGTGCCTGCACGGCCGCTGAAATATCAGAAGGAATCAGGTTGTATTTTTGCAGCTTGGCCGGGTCCAGCCAAATGCGCATGGCGTAACCCGCGCTCAGGGTTTGTACATCGCCCACCCCGTCCAGGCGGCTGATCTGGTCAATCAGGTTGCTAGAAATATAATCACCGATATCAATGGCGCGTACCGTCGGGCTGTCAGACATCAGTGAAATCATCATCAGGAAGTCAATGCCGGTTTTGGCGACGGTCACGCCCTGGCTTTGTACAATCTGCGGCAGCCTGGGCATGGCCTGCTGCAATTTATTTTGCACCTGCATCTGTGCCACATCGGGGTTGGTGCCGGCATCAAAGGTGAGGCTGATATTGGCCGTGCCCGATGACGTACTGCTGGCAGACATATAGGTCAGGTTATCAATCCCCTTCATGTACTGCTCAATTACCTGCGTCACCGAGTTTTCAATGGTGTCTGCCGCGGCGCCAGTATAAGTCGCGTTAATAGACACGCGCGGTGGCGCAATATCCGGGTATTGTTCCAGCGGCAGCCACTCGATGGCGCCTATGCCTGCCAGCATGATGACAATCGCAATCACCCAGGCAAAGATAGGGCGTTGGATAAAAAAGGACGCCATAATTAAATTCTCTTCTGGTTAGCGGACAGGGTTCACGGTAGCAGCTTGTGCTGCGGTCGCTGCGGTGGCATCGGTATGGCTGTTTGCGGCAAAGGGCACGGCCTTCACTTCACTGCCGACACTGATGCCTTGTATGCCATCCATAATGACGCGGTCACCAGGCTGCAAGCCGTTCGACACCCGCCACTGCTCGCCTTGGGCGCCACTGGTTTCTATCGTTTGTTGCACCATTTTTTGCGCGGCATCAACCAGCAGCACGGTTGCTTCGCCACGCGTATTTCTACTCACGGCGCGTTGCGGCACCAAAATGGCAGCCTTGTCTTCTGCCATATCAATCAGCGCGTGCACATACATGCCTGGCAACAAGATGCCCTCGGGGTTGGGCACCACCGCCCGCAAGGTGACGGCGCCAGAAGTCGTATTAACACTGATGCCATTGAATTTGAGTTTACCTGCGTGCGCATAACTAGAGCCGTCTTCCAGCACTACCCGCACTGCAATTTCCTTTTGTGCCGTGTTGCTAAGCTTGCCACTGGCAATATCGTGCTTGAGTTTAAGTAAATCGCTACTCGATTGAATCACATCTACATAAATCGGGTCCAGTTGTTGCACAGTTGTCAGCGCCGTCTCTTGGCTGGCGGTGACTAATGCACCCGGTGTGACGGTTGAGGTAGCCACAAAGCCGGTAATCGGTGACACGACGCGCGTGAAATCAAGGTTTATTTTTGCCGTAGCCAGCGCTGCTTTGGCAGCAGCAACATCGGCTTCCCCTTGTTGCAGGGCAGCCTGCGCATCGTCATTATCCTGTTTGCTGATGGCATTGATTTTAACCAGCTCCAGGTAACGGCCCGCTTTGAGTTTGAGCGTGGTCAGCGTGGCCTGGGTTTTTTGTAGCGCGGCCGCCGCACTTTGATAGCTGGCCTGATAAGGCGCAGGCTCAATTTGATAGAGCAGTGCGCCCGCTTTAACCAAGGCGCCTTCAGTAAATGCACGTTGACGAATAATGCCGCCAACTTGTGGTCGCACTTCAGAAATCATAAACGGGTTAGTGCGGCCAGGCAGGTCGGCCACAATGAGCTGGCTGGCGGGCTGTACGGTAATCACGCCGACTTCAGGCGTTTTTTTGGGTGGTTTGTTGTCTGATTTGCCTGATGAGCAGGCCACCAGTGTCAGGCTGACAAGGCCTAGCAACCATAAACCAGATTTAGCGTAAAAGGGAGAGGTATTCATAGAGTGCCAATATTGAGTATCGTTATTCTTGTCTGACAAGATTGTACTGTGTTTGATTGGGCGTGAATGTAACGATACGTATCGACTGCCAATACAATGACATCATAACGTTAAATGCGCTTTTTCTTCAAAAAATAAGGGCTGCAGAAGCAGCCCTTATTAACATTTTGATGCCCTTACAGCACGTGACGCTCAAAACGCTGTAGCACATGGGCAGACATGCCTTTGGCCAGCTCTTCTTCGCCAAAAAATACGGCTTGGCCCAGGTCTTTTTGCAGGCGCTGGTATTCATCTTCATGGTGGGTACGAATCACCACTTCAATGTCAGGTTTCAACTGTTTGGCAATGTCGACGATTTTGCGGATGTCCATGGCGTCCGGTGTCGCAATAATCAGCATGGCCGCATTGGCGATGTGCGCCTGTATCAGCACCATTGGGTCTGCAGCGTTACCTGATACCGCCGGTTGGCCTTGCTTGCGCAGTTTCTCTACCAGTTCGCGGTTTTGTTCGGCTACCACAAACGGGATCGCAGAATCTGTGAGCGATTGCGCAATGCGCTTGCCCACGCGGCCAAAGCCCACCAGTACCACCTGGCCTTCAAGAAACTTGCGCTCAGTCGACATCGGCAATTCACTGTAAGGGTCCATACGCAAAGACAAACGCCGCGCCACATCAGATTTATTCACCACCCAGTTTGCCAATGGTTTAATCGAGGCAAACACCAGCGGGTTCAAGGCAATCGAAATCAGCGCGCCCGCCAGCACCAGGCTCATGCCGTCTTGCGACAACAGATTGAGTGACACACCAAGCCCTGCCAAAATAAACGAAAACTCACCGATTTGCGCCAAACTGGCCGCTACGGTTAAGGCCGTATTTAAGGGGTAGCGCAGCGCCAGCACAATGGCGACGGCTGCCAGCGATTTACCCAGAATAATAATCGCCACTACCGATAACACTTGCATCGGTTGCTTGAGCAAAATAGCCGGGTCAAACAGCATGCCGACGGCGACAAAAAACAGCACGGCAAATGCATCGCGAAACGGCAGTGAGTCTTCGGCGGCCCGGTGGCTGTATTCGGATTCGCGCATAATCATGCCCGCGAAAAAAGCGCCCAGTGCAAACGAAACATGAAACAGGGATGACGCAAAAAAAGCGACGCCGATAGCGACGGCAATCACCGTTAAGGTAAACAGCTCGCGCGAGCCGGTGCCCGCCACGTACCACAGCAACCAGGGTAATACGCGTTTACCGATGACCAGCATCACCACCACAAACCCGGTGATTTCAAGCAAGGTAATGCCTATGGTCTCCCAAATGGCACTGGCATTTGTGGCTTCGCCCTGGCCACCCAATACGCCTGCCAGCGCTGGCATCAATACCAGCACCAGTACGGTCACCATGTCTTCTACCACCAGCCAGCCGACGGCAATTTTGCCGTTCATGCTTTCCAGAATGCGTCTGGATTCGAGCGCTTTAAGTAACACCACGGTACTGGCGCAAGACAGCGACAAGCCAAACACCAGGCCGTGCCCCATGCTCCAGCCCCAATAGTGGGCAACCAGCATACCGAGCAACGTCGCCAGCGTCATTTGCGCCAGTGCGCCGGGCAGGGCGATGCGCTTGACCGACATTAAATCTTGAATCGAAAAGTGCAAACCTACGCCAAACATCAGCAACATGACGCCAATTTCTGATAATTGCGAGGCAATTTCAATGTCGGCAACAAAGCCAGGCGTGGCTGGGCCGATGATAATGCCGGCAAATAAATAACCGATCAGCGCTGGAAATTTGAGTTTTTCGGCGATGAGGCCGAACACCAATGCCAGCGCAAACGCGGCGGCAATGGTGGTAATGAGTGATAGGTTATGGTCCATAGCAATTTTTTCTTAAATTATAGTTATAAGGTGGTGTCAGGTGACTGAGTGAGCGCCATGTGATGATAAAAACGGCGCGGTCAGTCATACTGACCCTGATCACACTAAAAAGTTGAACAATTTATTGTCATCAATGTATCCAGCGCTTATCTTGCCGGAAGGCAGGCGTATTCGTCAATGCTTGAGCGCAATGATTAACGCCCGGTTCTGGCGCCAATTCTGGCTAAAAAAGGGGCATAGACAAGCGCTGCAGGCCGTACTCACACAGTTGCTCGGCGCGTTGCCAGCGCTGTGATTCACTCAGGCTGCCAAAATAAATGATGCTGAACACACCCTCAATAATCGACTGGCAATACAGGCTGATTAAATCAAAATCAACGTCTGCTGATAATTCGCCTTGTGCAATTGCCTGTTTCAGCAGGCAATCTATTTGCGCAATGCGTTTTTTCTCCCAGGCAAAGCGCAGGTGCAATAACTCCGGTGAATCATCAATGCCGATATAAAGAAAAAACAGCACGCGCTGGATCGAGCTGGGCTCGATATAGCTGCGGATTTCCTGCAAACAGTATTCTTTGAGATTGCAGAGGGCGTTGAGTGCTGGTTGGTGTTGAAACGGTGAAGCGGCTTGGATCACGCGCTCTGCCATGGCGGTGGCGACTTCCAGCTTGCCTTTGTAATGGCCATACACCGCGCCGCGCGAAAGCTGGGCGGCCTCGGCGATTTCCGCCATGGTGGTGATGGTAAAGCCGTTGCGATAAAACACGTGTTCGGCCGCATCCAGTATCTGGTCGCGGGTTTTTTGCGCCTCTTCTTTGGTTTTTCTGGCCATGATCTCTAGGTCTATCATTCCTCAAACAATGGCATATGATACCAAAAAATAATTAATCAGTCATGATTGATTAATTATTGAAGGGCAGATAGAATATTGACGTCGATATAGTCAGAAGGCATGTTCATGTCCCGTTTTTTTGTGAGCACGGTGTCTATCACCACGCTATTGTTATTGCAGTTATCTGCGTGCAGCAAGCCCGAGCAAGCCACCCAGGCCGCCGGCGCCCCCCCTGAGGTCGAGGTGATTGCGGTGCAAACCGCCGATATTCCGGCTGAAGTTGAGTTGCCAGGCCGCGTAGAAGCCTATCGGATTGCCGAGGTGCGTGCGCGGGTCTCTGGCATTGTCTCCAAACGGCTTTATCAGGAAGGCCAGGCGGTTAAAGCCGGCACGCCATTGTTTACGCTTAACCCCGAGCAGTTGCAGGCCAGCAAGCTGGAAGCCGATGCCGAGTTGGCCAGAACCGAAGCTAACCTAGTCAACGCCAACGACAAATTGCAACGTTACCAGGCGCTGATTGGTGACCAGTCGGTGAGCCAGCGTGATTACAGGGCAGCACAAGCGGAGGCGCAGTTGGCCAAAGCAGAAGTCGCCGCGGCGCAAGCCAAGTTGAATCGTGCCAAACTCGATGTGGGCTATGCCAATGTGACCTCGCCAATTGATGGCGTGGCGCGGCGTGCGCTGGTGACCGAAGGTGCGCTGGTGGGTAAAGACGAAGCCACGCACATGACCACGGTTGAGCAAATCAACCCGGTCTATGTCAATTTTTCGCAGTCCTCTTCTGAAGTGTTTGCTTTGCGCAAGGCGCTGCGCGACGGGCAGTTAAAAGGCAGTAATGGCCAGTTGCAAATTGCCTTGATCTTGCCAGATGGCTCAACCTACGCCAACACCGGTAAATTGTCTTTTTCGGATGTATCGGTAAATCAAACCACAGACTCAGTGGTGATGCGCGCGATTTTTGAGAATCCGCAACAGGAGTTGATGCCGGGTGCCTATGTGCGGCTAAACATTCGTCAGGCGACCAACCCTCACGCGATTTTGATTCCGCGCGATGCCTTGATGCGTGACCAGTTTTCTAGTCGCGTCTGGGTGGTGAATAGTAAAAGTGAGCTGGAGTCGCGCGAGGTGCAAACTGGCCGTGTGCTGGATAAACAATGGGTGATTGAGCAGGGCTTGCAAGCAGGCGAACAGGTAGTGGTGACCAATGCCAGCACGCAAACGGCTGGCATTAAAGTGACGCCCAAGCTGCTAAAAACAAATGCACCTGCATTATCGAAAGTGGCGCCATGAGTCGGTTTTTTATTGATCGGCCCATTTTTGCCTGGGTGATTGCTATTTTGATTGTGCTGGCCGGTTTAATCGCCATCAAACAATTACCGATTGCGCAGTATCCTGACATCGCACCGCCAGTGGTGAATATCGCGGCCACTTATCCTGGCGCGTCGGCCAAGGTGGTTGAAGAAACCGTGACCTCGATTATCGAGCGCGAAATGAACGGTATCCCCGGCCTGATGTATGTGTCTGCCACCAGCAACTTTGGCATGGCGTCAGTCAGCGTGACCTTTAGGCAGGGCACTAACCCAGATTTAGCGGCGGTAGATGTGCAAAACCGCCTAAAAAGTGTTGAGGTGCGCTTGCCGGAAATTGTGCGGCGTAGTGGCATTTTGGTCGAGAAATCGGCAGACAGTTTTCAACTGATTGTGTCATTAACTTCAGAGGATAACCGTTATAGCGAGATTGACCTGGGTGAGTTGTCATCGGCGACCGTGATGCCTACGCTCAAGCGTGTGCAAGGTGTCGGCAAGGTGCAGTCATTTAGCCCGGAATACGCCATGCGCATCTGGCCAGACCCGCAAAAAATGGCGGGCTTGAATGTCAGTGTGACCGAAATTTCAAATGCCTTGCGTAGCTACAATACGCGCCTGACCTTGGGCCAGGTGGGTGCCAGCGGCGTGCCTGAAGGCGCACCGCTCAGCGTCTCCCTAGAGGCTGAAGCGACGCTCAAAACCGTAGAAGATTTTGCCAATGTGCCGATACGCTCACAGGCCGATGGCTCAGCCTTGCTGGTAAAAGATGTGGCTCGGGTAGAGTTGGGTAGCAGTGACTATACTTATAGCTCAAAAGTAAACGGCAAAAATGCGGCCGGCATGGCCGTGAAACTGGCGCCAGGCTCTAATGCGGTGGAGACGATCAAGCGCGTGAAAGTGGCCATGGAGCAAATGCAGCCCTATTTCCCGCCAAATGTCGTGTTTCAACTGTCATATGACTCATCCGCCTTTGTGTCTATCTCGATTAAAAAAGTGATTCAAACGCTGGTAGAAGCGGTATTGCTGGTGTTTGTGGTCATGTATCTGTTCATGCAAAACCTGCGTGCCACGCTGATCCCAACCATTGTGGTGCCAATTGCCTTGATGGGCACGTTTGCCGTCATGTATTGGTTGGGCTATTCGATTAACGTACTCACTATGTTTGGCGTGGTGCTGGCGATTGGCATTCTGGTGGATGATGCCATCGTGGTGGTGGAAAACGTCGAACGCCTGATTGTCGACGAGGGTTTATCACCTTATGACGCCACTGTAAAAGCCATGTCGCAGATCAGTGGCGCTGTTATCGGCATCACCGCGGTACTGGTGTCGGTGTTTATCCCGATGGCCTTTTTTAGTGGTGCGGTCGGTAATATCTATCGCCAGTTTTCACTGGCGCTGTCTGTCTCTATCAGTTTCTCGGCCTTTTTGGCGTTATCACTCACGCCCGCATTATGTGTGACGCTGTTGCGGCATGAGGCCGGCACCAAAGCGCGCTTTTTTGTCTGGTTTAACCGCAGCTTTCAGTGCTTGACCGAGCGTTATACACGCCTGACCGGCGGTTTGCTCAATAAACCATTGCGCTGGCTGGGCGTGTTTGCGCTGATTGTGGCGCTGGTTGGCTGGTTATTTATGCGTTTGCCTGGGGCTTTTTTGCCAGAAGAAGACCAGGGTAACTTTATGGTCATGGTGTCATTGCCACAAGGGGCGACGCTGGCAGAAACCGCCGACGTACTGGGCGACATGAGCCGTTATATTCAGCAGCATGAGCCAGTCGATATTATTTTTGAGGTCAGCGGCTTTAGTTTTTACGGCACCAGCACCAATAGCGGCATGCTGTTTATTACACTCAAAGACTGGGCTGAGCGACCCAAAGCAGAGCAACAGGTGCAGGCGATTGTGAATCGTGTGAATCAGCACTTTTATGGCCGCCCTAATTTGAGTATTTTTGCCATGAACGCACCGCCATTGCCAGAGTTAGGCGGTGTAGGCGGCTTTGACCTCAAGTTAGTAGATAGAGCCAGTGTGGGCGTCGAAACCTTGATGAAGGCGCGCGATCAGTTGCTGGCCGAGTCGACCAAGCACCCTGAGCTGGCCAATGTATTATTTGCCGGTTTGTATGATACGCCGGTGGTCAATATGCAGCTCAACCGCAGCAAGGCAAATGCATTAGGTATTTCTTTAGATGAAGTGAATGATTCATTGGCAACCTTGCTTGGCTCTAATTACCTGGGTGATTTTGTCTATGGCAGCCAGGTGCGCCGGGTGATTGTGCAAGCGGATGGCAAGCAGCGCCAGACCGTGGAAGACATCAAAAAGATCCGCCTGAAAGCAGCCGATGGCAGCCTGGTGCCGCTTTCCTCCATCATGACCCTGGATTGGGCCATGGGCACGCCACAACGCACGCGCTTTAACGGCTTTCCGTCATTTAATATTAATGGCGGGGCCGGGCCTGGGTATAGCAGCGGGGCGGCGATGCAAAAAATGGAGCAATTGGTGCAAGGCCTGGGTAAAGGTATTGGACTGGAATGGGCCGGGCAATCGCTGGAAGAAAAACAGTCTGGTAGCCAGGCGACGATGTTATTCGCGTTATCTATTCTGGTCGTGTTTTTGGTGCTGGCCGCCTTGTATGAAAGCTGGGCGATTCCGTTTGCCGTGATTTTGGTGGTGCCATTAGGCGTATTAGGGGCTTTGCTTGGCGTGACCTTGCGTGGTTTGCCCAACGATATTTACTTTAAGGTAGGTTTGATTGCCACCATCGGTTTGTCGGCTAAAAACGCGATTTTAATTGTCGAGTTTGCGCGTGAGCATGTGCTGCAAGGCATGCCACTCATACAAGCCAGTTTATTAGCCGCTAAAGAGCGTTTACGGCCGATTGTGATGACCTCGCTGGCGTTTGGTGTCGGCGTGATTCCGTTGGCATTTTCTACCGGTGCCGCCTCTGGTGCGCAAATTGCCATCGGCACCAGCGTGCTGGGCGGCATTATCGCTGCGACCTTGCTCGCGATCTTTTTTGTACCGTTGTTTTTTATTGTGGTGGGGCGCTGGATGAAAAAGCCAGCCACACAGCAAAGGGTGTCACATGAAGTTTAGCCGTATTTCAGCCATGATTGTTTTGGCCTTTGCTATGAGCAGCTGCTCGCTGGTGCCTGAGTATTTCCGGCCAGCCGCGCCAGTGCCCGAGGCTTACCCAGGCCAGCCAGCAAATGAGACTGTCACCGAAGCACCGCCACTTACCTGGCAAAGCTATTTTGCCGATGCAGACTTGCAGAAATTGATACAAGTCGGTTTAGAGCATAACCGTGACCTCAAAACCGCGGTGCTACGCATGGACGAAGCCAAGGCGACTTATGGCATCCAGAAGGCCGACCGTCTGCCCACCATACAAGGCAACCTGAATTACGACCGTAACAGAACGGTGTTTAGCTCTAGCCAGGCGTTTGAGGCCGAGTTGTACAAGGCCGGGGTAGGCATTTCTGATTATGAAGTGGACGTGTTTGGCCGCGTTAAAAGTTTGACGCAAGCCGCGCTGGAACAATACCTCGCCGTCACCGAAAACCGGCAGGCCATCCAGGCCACACTGGTGAGCGAGATTGCGACCCAGTATGTCAACCTGCTCGCTGTTCACGCGCAGCTTAAAGTCACGCAGCAAACCCTGGCTGACAGGCAGCAATCATTGCAGCGCACGCAACGCCGCTTTGACGCCGGGCTGGATCAGATACTAGATGTGAAAGCCGCCCAGATTCAGGTCGAGCAAGTGCAAGCACAGCAAGCGCAATGGCAGCGCCAGTTAGCCACCACACAAAACGCCTTGTACTTACTGCTAGGTGAATCATCACAACGCACACCATTAGTCATCAAGCCTTTAGAGGACTTAAAGCTAGCCGACGTCACACCAGGCTTACCTTCCAGCTTGCTGACCAGACGCGCCGATATCCGTGCTGCAGAGCATCAACTCAAAGCCGCCAATGCCAATATTGGTGCCGCCAGAGCCGCGTTTTACCCGCGCTTGCAACTTACCACCAATGTCGGTTTGGTGAATTCAGACTTCTCCAAACTGTTTTCAGACACCGGCAGCAACTACTGGGCATTTAGCCCACAACTGGTGATCCCGATTTTTAACTACGGCCGCAACAAAGCCAACCTCAACCTGGCCCAAACCCGCCAGCGTATTGAGGTGGTGAATTACGAAAAAACTATACAAACTGCGTTTAAGGATGTGATGGATGTGTTGAGCACGCGTACGGTGATTAGCGAAGAAACCGCCGCCAGAAATCGCTTGCGTGAACTGGAAAGCAGCCGTTTGCAACTGGTGCAACGTAAGTTAGATCAAGGTTTGGTCACGTATTTAGAGTTGTTAGATGCACAGCGCAGTGTGCTGGATGCGCAGTCGCAACTGGTGCAGATACAGCAGCAGGCATTGCAGAATCAGGTGGGGCTGTATAAGGCGTTGGGTGGGAGCTAAGTTTTCATAAAAGGTGTGATTGACGGGTTGATGCTTATCTCTTGGGATGGTCTAAATCGAGGGTATAAATAATTTTGTGTAAACGGTCATTTTGCAGGAAACTGCGCACGTACTTTTGGAGTAGAAATGACCGTATCAAAACCCCTACCCAACGATCTGATTGATGGATTGTTGGCGAACTATAAAAAGCCCGAAGATTTAATTGGTGAGAATGGCCTGCTCAAGCAGTTAACCAAAGCACTGGTTGAACGTGCCCTTGAAGCAGAGATGGCCGAACACCTTGGCCACGATAAACATGCGCCAGTGAAGAATGCCACTGGCAACACCCGCAACGGTAAAAGCAGCAAGACCCTCAAAGGAGACTTTGGTGAGCTGCCGATTGAAATCCCCCGTGACCGCGCAGGCAGCTTCGAGCCACAACTGATCCCCAAGCATCAAACCCGCTGGTCGGGCTTTGATGAGAAGATTATCTCGCTATACGCCAGAGGCATGACAGTACGTGAGATTCAACAGCACTTGTCAGAGATGTACGGCACAGAGATTTCACCGACGCTGATTTCCAATGTCACTGATGCAGTGATTGATGAGGTTAAGCTGTGGCAATCTCGCCCTCTCGACAGCATTTACCCTATTGTCTATCTGGACTGCATCCATGTCAAAGTCAGAGATACTGGTAGTGTGCGTGCCAAGGCGGTGTATCTCGCCATAGGCGTCAACATGGACGGTCACAAGGAAGTGATGGGCTTATGGATTGCGCAGACTGAAGGCGCCAAGTTCTGGCTGGCGGTCGTGACTGAACTCAAGAACCGTGGCGTACAAGACATCTTCATTGCCTGCGTGGATGGCTTAAAAGGTTTCCCTGAAGCGATCGAGACAGTCTATCCGCAAGCCACGGTGCAGCTTTGCATTGTCCACATGGTGCGCAACAGCCTGAACTATGTGGGCTGGAACAAGCGCAAAGCGGTTGCAGCTGACCTGAAGACGATTTACAGCGCTGCCACACTGGCTGAGGCTGAAAGGGCGCTGATGGACTTTGAGCATCAGTGGAGTGAGGCTTACCCCTTAATTGCCAAATCCTGGCGCAGCAACTGGCAGCGCATCATTCCGTTCTTTGACTATCCGCCTGAAATCAGGCGCGTGATTTACACCACCAACGCCATTGAGTCTGTGAACATGAGTCTGCGTAAAGTCACCAAGAATCGTGGTTCGTTTCCGAATGATGAGTCGTTGATTAAATTGTTCTACCTAGCATTACAAAACGCTAGCAAAAAGTGGTCTATGCCACTGAGGGATTGGAAACCTGCGCTAAACAGGTTTACCATACAGTTCGAGGACAGAATGCCTAGTCAGTAATCAACCGCCGTTTACACAAAATTCAGGACACCCTCTCTAAATCTGTTTTTACTATGCTCCCCAACCTCTTGTAAACTATCAAACTCATGGAGTCTGACCCTACAGGTTCTTCTATACAGTTCTTATTTATCTAGGATTTCAATCCTCGCATAATTGATCTCTTTATATGGCGATTCATGGTTATATATTCATGTCATTAAAAAGCTTGTTTCTATGGTTTCACTAAAGTCGCGATAGAGGAAAACTTTTTCATTGATAAGTTCAGATGAACTAGAGATCTTAGGTGTATCCAGACTAGGGTCTTTGTAATAAACAGTTTTAGCGATTCCAATCAGTACACTGATTCCAATAATAATTGCGGCAACTGCAAAAAGGAACGAGCATCTATATGCAAACTCTCCCTTTTTCACGCGTACCCACTCCATTTTTAGAAGTTCCGCAGCTGTGGAGACAACATTGTCTAAATCTGCATTGTATTTATGCACATCGACTTTACTAGATTCAATGTAGGTCTCTTTTAAAGCTCTTAGAAAGTCTTCATTGATATTTTTCGCTTTTTTCGCTTTTTCCTTTTTATTGATTCTCAACTGAATCAGCGTATGTGAAGTTTTTGCTTTAGTTAGATGGGCAGTACATTGCTCTTTTAATCTATCAAGTTCGACTCTTTCCTCGGAAGATAATTTTGAGCCTTTCGCTGCCAACACAATACCCTCTCTAGACAGAGTCTGCACTAGTTCCATTTGTCGAACATAACTTGTAATGTCATTGCGAAGTTCATCAATCCACTTCTGTCTAAAGTCGGATACTTTTGATTCTTTTGTCGATATCAAATTAAAAAATGAAAACATAGCCGCAATTAGCGCAGCGCCCAATGTACCAATTAGCAGGTTCAATTCAGGAGAGGATGTATACATGATTATTCGGTAGGTTCCATAAAGATATTCAAATCTTGACTAATCATAATTGGGTACAGAGCAAAAATCAAAGACGTTTGGGGTCAGAGCCAAGTAGATACCGTTATAAAAGACAAGCTTTTTGATAGATATTTTTATCGAAAGGCTTGTTTGCTTTGAGCACAGCTTGAGCGATTGCGACGAGCTTGCGCATGATGGCCACGATAATGACTTTTGGCGGTTTTCCGGCCAATTTGAGTCTTTGTATAAAAGGTTGGTAGATATCCAACTTCGCATAGGCACTAACGGCTGGCATGTAAAGCAAACGTCTAAGACTGCCACTTCCCACTTTCGAGATACGTGTTTTACCGCGCACAGAACTGCCTGACTGCCATAATCTTGGCGATAAGCCAGTAAACGCAACGGCCTGTTTTGACGTATTGAATCGCTGTCCATTACCGAGCATCACCAAGAACCAGCTAGATAATCGCTTGCCAATACCTGGAACAGACGTTAACAAAGCGCGCCTACTCTTTAATTCAGGATACTGATCGATATGCTGGTCAATATCCTGTTCCAGTCGAGCGATTTCAGCCGCCAGCCAATCCAGATGCCGCTGTATGCGAGGTTTAACCGAAGCATGCGCCACTAGCAAGCGATTGGATTCTGCGCGTTGCATATCCTGTAAGGTTTGCAAGTCACGAATCATGGCTTGTAGCGTCCGCTCTTCGAAGGGCGGAGGTTGCCATAAAGGCGGGTACGATGTGTCACAAAACGCTGCGATCAGGGCAGCGTCAATGCCATCTGTTTTGTTACGTTGCAAGCGACTTTGCCCAAAGGCATGAATTTGCGCTGGATTGACGACGCTGACGTGATGGCCTGCCTCAAACAGAAACAATGCAACGGCCTCCCAATAGACGCCTGTGGCTTCACAACAAGCATGAATGAGATGAACGTCGTGGCGCTCAAGCCAGGCAGCTAACTCTACGAAGCCTTGAGGTGAGTTTTGAATCACTTTAGATTTGACTTTACCAAGCCTCAACAATGCGCAATCCACTTTATCTTTAGCGATGTCGAGCCCCAATATCGTAGGTTGTGTAGTGATTAACTGAGTGTTTTCCATAGAATCAACCTTGTGAATGCGGGCTACAACAGAAAATAGTTGCGCCCAAGATACCGTTCGATTTTAAAGGATGGAAATTGAAGGCTAAGTGACAATCTACGTTGCGGGCTTACATATAGCATGCTTATCCCAAGGGTGGGCTCGTCATCTTAGCCTTCGATTGAGATGCCTCTCAATCATCCTAAATCAGGATAGGGGGATAATACAAGGGTGGGCAACTAGTTGCCCACAATGTGACTAACGTCCTCAAGTACATACCACCTTTAGGTGCTTGCATTTTAATTAATAAAGGTATATTTTTTATACCATGATCACTTTTGAGTTTGACGAAACAAAAAGTCAGGCCAACCTTCAGAAGCATGGCATTAATCTTATTGATGCTCAGGCGTTGTGGGACGATTCCCGATTACTGGAAATCCCTGCAAAAACTGAAGATGAACCGCGATACCTGATGATCGGGCTGATTAATGGCAAGCATTGGTCTGCCGTGATTACCTATAGAGGTTCAAATGTTCGGCTGATTTCTGTTCGTCGCTCACGTACCGAGGAGGTGGCACTCTATGAAAGCTAAAGATTTTGAACAGCAGTTTGATGAAGGTGTTGATATCACTGCTGCGTTGGATTTGTCAAAAGCAACACGCACTATGCAAGCGCAAAAACGGGTGAATGTCGATTTCCCTACATGGATGATTGAGTCTCTTGACCGGGAAGCCGTGCGGTTGGGTGTGACCAGGCAATCAATTATTAAAGTGTGGCTTGCAGAGCGTCTTGAGAAGTCTGTCTAAAGTCTATGTGAGTTACTTGCCTGTGGCATTCCGTTTCGCTCCACACTTAGTACATGTCATCAATAAGCGAGGTTAGTTTTATGCGTGTGCAAAAATGGGGTAATTCATTAGCTGTCAAACTGCCTCACAATTTTGTACAAGCTTTTGAGATTAAAGAGGGCGACGACATTAGCTTGTGTGTAGCAGGTGAGCGTAGTTCTGACGACATTAAACAAGAGCATGCGAAAGAACTGCTTATGCGCTTGCGCGTATTTCGCGGGCGATTGCCAGAAAGCTTTCGTTTTGACCGAGTAGAAGCTAATCTGCATTGCGCCAAACTCGCCGACAATCAAAAGTAATTGTTCTCAGATTTAGCCCACGTAAGCATTGGACATACGGCGGACTGTAAACGAGTCCGCCCTACGCGTTCTGCGTAAGTCCCATTGGCGTTACGTCTCTCGCTCATACCGACCTCATTCATTAACACTTTATCTCACCGCACATGGTGGTACTTCTCGCATTTGCAGGTACTATCTGCCCTCACACACTCATAAAGACCTTATCCCCTAATGCAAAGTGAAGTAAAAGAGCCCGTTATGCATGCCGTTGTTGCTGCCGTTCAACTGCCAAATGTGAGCGATATGGAGTTTGAAGCCTCGCTGAACGAGCTGCGCGAACTGGCTAAAACGCTGGGCTACAAGGTCGTGCACACCTTTGTGCAAAAGCGTCAGGGCTTTGATATTACTGGCTATCTTGGGGTGGGTAAGCGCGAAGAGATTCGTGAGTATGTGCGCAGTGTGACCGAGGAGAGCGAGTCGCAGACATTCAATCACACCGTGCATCCTATTGAGGCGGTGCTGGTTGACCACGAAATTTCACCGTCGCAGGCGCGTAATTTGGAGTTGGAAGTTGGCTGTGAGGTGATGGACCGCACTATGGTCATTTTGGAGATTTTTCACCGCAATGCCCGCTCACGTGCCGCGCGTGCGCAGGTTGAGATCGCGCGTTTGGGTTACATGGCGCCACGGTTGCGTGAGGCGGCGAAGCTGGCTGGCCCACAAGGGCGTCAGCGCAGTGGCGCGGGTGGTCGCGGCGCAGGGGAGTCGCATACCGAGCTGGATAGACGCAAGATTCGCGACCGCATTGCCGAGCTGCAACAAGAGATTATCGTCATGGATGGCGAGCGCAAAACGCAACGCGCGCGGCGTCAAGAACGGCAGACGTTGGCGAGTGTGGCCTTGGTTGGCTACACCAATGCCGGTAAGTCTACCTTGATGCGCGCGCTCACTGGCAGCGAGGTGCTGGTGGCGAATAAGCTGTTTGCGACGCTGGATACCACGGTGCGCGCACTGTACCCAGAGAGCGTGCCACGCGTGCTGGTGAGTGATACGGTCGGCTTTATTAAAAACTTGCCTCATGACCTGGTGGCCTCTTTTAAGTCTACGCTGGATGAAGCACTGGATGCCTCATTATTGCTTCATGTGATCGACGCCAGCGACCCAGGGTTTGAGCGTCAGCTTGAAGTGACCGATAAAGTGCTGGAAGAAATCGACGCAGATGTGGTGCGGCGTATTCGCGTGTTTAATAAAATTGACTACGTGGGTGATGCCACGGCGCAAGCAGCGTGTGAAGCGGCATTGCGGCTTAAATACCCGGATTGCATTGTCATGAGTGCACGCCGTCCGGAAGAAGTGGCGATGCTACGCCAGCACATCATCGACTTTTTTCAGCAAGACTTGGTTGAAGCAGAGATTTTTCTGCCTTGGTCAGCACAGCAGCTACGCGGCAAAATCTATAGTACCTGTCAGGTATTGAACGAGCGCTCAGAAGAAGAAGGTGCCTTTTTTACTGTGCGTGGAGAGCCTCATGATATTAACAGCCTGCGTGAGCAGGTCGGATTGGTGCAGTAGCTGTATGTAGCATCAGCCGGGGTCGAGTGGGCATGAGAGGCTAAGTGCTCTATTTGACTCTGCTGTTAGTCAGCACGGTTGTTTAAAAAGTAAAATTTAAGCGTTAGGTACTGTCTTGCACAAGATAAGTATTGCTTTGGTCAATCGGTGTTGGGTATCATTGATAATGATTCTTATTAACAAGTAAATTATGTCTATGCCTGACCCCGGGGTGCAACAGCAGTTGCATCATTTGTACAGTCATCATCATGGCTGGTTAAAAGCCTGGTTGCGAAAAAAACTGTCTTGCCAGCACACTGCGGCTGATCTGGCACAAGATACTTTTGTGCGGCTGATTGTGGCGGATAAAACGCCTTTGCCTGAGCAGGCGCGCGCTTATTTAACGCAAATTGCCAAAGGCTTGATGATAGACCTTTACAGGCGCCACCGCCTGGAGTTGGCCTATCAGGAGTGGCTGCTGCAACTGCCCCCTGTGGACGCACCTTCGCCCGAGCAGCAGGCGATTGCCTTACAAAGTTTGATACAACTAGACAACGTACTTGATCAATTACCCGCCAAGGTACGCGAGACCTTTATTCTTTCACGCTTTGAGCAGCTCACTTACAGTCAGATTGCAGATCAGCTAGGCATCTCGGTGGCGGCAGTCCGCAAATACATGCTGAAAGCCACACAAGCCTGCATGGAGATGTTATGAGTCAGCAACATGTCCTTAATCTGGCAGCAGCTTATGCACAACTGCAACAGGAGGCTTTAGCGTGGCAGGTATTGTTATGGTCAGGAGAGGTGACTGCCGATCAGCAGCATGCATTTGAAGTATGGCTGGCCATGAGTGACGCGCACCAGCAGGCCTGGTCAGAAATAGAAATCATGCAGCAAAAGTTGCAATTGGTCCCACAGGCGACCATCGGCTTGGTCAGGCATAAGCTACCATCAGCCAAGCGGCGTCAATTATTGCAGCTGTTAGGGGTGGCCGTGGTGACAGGCGGCGCTGTCCCCGTTGTGCGCCAAAGTGACAGCTGGCAAACGCTGGCTGCAGATTACCGTACGCATACCGGGCAACAAGAAAAAGTCGTGTTGGCAGATGGCAGCCAGTTGGTTATGAATACCTCGACGTCAGTGGATATTGCTTACAGTGCCCGTGAGCGTAAGCTCATTTTGCATGCCGGGGAAATTTATATCAGCACGGCGCCGGATGTTGTGCAAGCCAGGCCTTTGCTGGTGCAAACACGGCACGGTACCATTTATGGTGCCGCTACTGATGGTGCGGCCACTGCCTTAGGCACAAAATTCAATGTGCGCCTGAAGCAACACGAAACCAGAGTCTCGGTGTATGAAGGGGCGGTTAAACTGCAGTCCGCAAATGGCTTGCATGACCTGACCATTGCCAGCGGGAGGCAGGCGGGTTTGCTGGAAGGTGCTTTGTCTAAGGTGAGTGCCAATGGTAATGAGAATGCCTGGTTGGATGGTCGGCTGGTAGCAGAGCAATTACGGTTGGGCGATTTTCTTGATGAATTAAGCCGTTATCGCGCGGGCGTGATTCGTTACGACCAGGCGGTTGCGAATATGCTGGTATCCGGGGTGTTTCCGTTATTGGATACTGATAGAGTGTTGCAGTCGTTATTGCAGGCATTGCCGTTGCGCATTGATTATTTTTCAAGGTATTGGGTGCGAGTGCACGCGGCTTAATTAACCATTGTTTTTAATGGTGTGAGATTTTGTAAAAACAGTCCTCAAGCGTAGCACTTTTATTTTTTCATTCGGAATAGGAGTGAAGACTACTTTTTCAATGAGGAAATAATCATGTCACACCCCGCTTATCGCCAGGCAACAATGCCTGCGTTACGTATCAGGCAGATCGCTGGTTTAATGTTACTTTCAGGCCTACTATCGATGGCCTACATGCCACACGCCTATGCAGAAGCTGTGCAAGAAAATGCGACTTTACCTGCATTTAATATCAACTCAGGTTCGCTCGATCAGGTGTTAAATGCCTATGCCAGACAAACGGGGATTTTGCTGGTAATTGATGCCAGTCTCACTCAGGGCAAGCAAAGCCGTGGCTTGCGTGGGCAGTATGATGTATTGCTAGGCCTGAATGCTATCCTGGTGGGGAGTGGTTTGCAGGCAGTGATACAGGACAACGGCAGCTACAAGTTACAGAAAGCTTTGCCGGTATCGCCGACCACATCAGAGAGGGTAGATACCTTGCCTGAGGTTGCAGTTTTAAGCAAAAGGCTGCCAGAAAACAGTGCGTTATATGCGGGTGCCCAGGTTGCGCGTAAAGGTCGTGCCGGGATACTTGGTCAGCGTGACTTTCTGGATGTCCCGTTTAATGTCACCAACTATACCGCTGAAGTGATTGCGGATCAGCAGGCGCGCAGTATTGGTGATGTATTGCAAAATGATCCCTCTGTCAGGCAGACCAGTGCCCGTACCAATATCAACGAAGACTTTTCTATCCGTGGTTTTACCGTGGCCAGCCAGGATATTGCCTTGAATGGCATGTATGGGCTGATGCCATATTTTCGGGTGCCGGTAGAAATGGCTGAGCGTGTGGAGGTGCTCAAAGGCCCTAGCGCATTGCTTAATGGCATGCCACCGAGTGGTAACGTTGGCGGCAGTATTAATATTGTCCCTAAACGTGCAGGTGATGAGGCACTAAGCCGTTTTGGTGTCACCTATATGAGTGACTCCGTCTATGGCGGCACGGCGGATTTAGGTCGTCGCTTCGGTGAAAATAACGAGTTTGGTGTGCGCTTGAATGGTATGTACCGTAAAGGCGATACCGCGCTTGATCAGCAAAAGCTGGAAGAATTCATGGGCAGCCTGGCACTGGATTACCGTGGTGAACGTTTGCGCGTGACAGCCGACTTCATCAACCAGCAAGAGACCATTAATAAAGTGGTCCGCCAATTTACAGTCGGTGCTGGTTTAACCAAAATGCCCGGCGCGCCAGATAGTCAGTTAAATTATCCTGGATATGGTCACTCGCAAATGAAAGACCGCTCTATGGTGTTGCGGGGCGAATACGACCTGACCGATGCAGTGATGGTCTATGCTGGGGTGGGTAGCCGGAATAGCCAGATGGATGCCGTGGCAGGGAACCCGAGCCTGACCAGCGCAAGTGGTAACTACAGCTCTATGGCCATGTGGCAGTTATTTGAAGTCAAGTCAGAGTCGTTTGAAGCGGGTAGCCGTATCAAGTTTGATACCGGCCCTGTTGGCCATCAGGTGAGCCTGGGTGCCACCAAGGTCAGCCAAAATACCGATATTTACTTTGTTGCTGTATCGGGCACGATTAACGGTAACATTTATGCGCCATCGTATATTGATACGCCAAGTACAGCAGGTTTGCCTGGGAATAAGGAAAAGTATGGCGCGATGACGCTGACCAGTTATGCGCTGGCCGATACGCTGTCTTTCTTGGATGATAAAGTACAGGTCACGTTAGGTGCTAGGCATCAAAGAGTAGAGCAACAATCTTATCTTTTCGCGACGACTGATCCCTATGATAAAAAGGCCCTCACACCAGTTGCTGGCGTGGTGTTTAAGCTACAAGAAAACATTTCTTTGTATGCTAACTATATTGAAGGTTTGAGTCAGGGGCAGCAGGCTCCTACGGGGACTGGATTAAGTAATGGGGGACAAATATTCTCGCCTTATAAAACCAAACAAAAAGAAGCAGGGGTCAAAGTGGACTGGGGCAAGCTTGCCACAAGCGTGAGTGTGTTTGAGATCGAGCGGCCTAGTGCGATTAATAACGGTACTACGTATAGCGTGAGTGGTGAACAGCGTAACCGTGGTGTGGAATTTAATGTGTTTGGTGAGGTGGCTGACGGTGTGCGTGTACTGGGCGGCGGTGCTTATACGCAGGGTGAGCTGGTTAAAAATCAGGATAGTGCTTTAAATGGTAATACCGCGGTGGGTGTGCCTGATTGGCAAGTCAGCCTGGGTGGCGAGTGGGATCCAGTACCTGTGCCTGGTCTGACACTCACTTCCAGGGTGATTTACACCAGCAAGCAATATGTAGATCAAGCCAATAATTTGTCTATCCCGAGTATTACCCGTTTTGATATTGGGGCACGTTATAAAACCGTGTTGAATGCGACGCCTGTTACATTGCGTGCCAATATTGAAAACCTGTTTAACCGTGATTACTGGAACACTTCTAACGAAGGCTATATCTACCTGGGGATGCCACGGACACTACTGTTATCGGCTACGGCTGATTTTTAGGCTTGGATGCATGAGGGATAAGCGAGGATTGACCGCAGCATGAGTATACGCAAGTGGTATTTGATTCATAAGTGGACCAGTCTGGTGTGCACGGCATTTTTGCTGATGCTGTGCATCACTGGCTTGCCACTGATTTTTCATGAAGAGATTGAGCATCTTTCTGGCGTGGTGGAGGCCCCAGTCATGGCGGAAAATACGCCCAATGCCAGCATGGATGCCGTGGCCGAGGCTGCCCGCAAGCAGCGGCCGCAGGATGTTATCCGTTTTATGTTTTGGCAGCAGGACGAACACCCGAACGTGACGCTAGTCTCTATGGCGAAATCCATGGATGCCTCACCTGACGATTCAAATATTGTGCTGGTTGACTCGCGCACGGCGAAAGTGCTGGACGAACCACCGCCGGAGCGCGGGTTTATGTATGTGATGCTCAAACTGCATATTGATATGTTTGCCGGTTTGCCTGGTATGCTGTTTCTGGGGTTGATGGGCTTGCTGTTTGCTGTGGCCGTTATTTCTGGCATTGTGCTTTATCATCCTTTTATGCGCCGCCTTGATTTTGGCACCCTCCGGCGTGAGAAGCAGGCCAGGTTAAAGTGGCTGGATATTCATAACCTGCTAGGGGTAGCCACACTGGTATGGGCGCTGGTGGTTGGTATCACAGGCACTATCAATACTTTGAGCCAGGTGGTGATTGCCGTCTGGCAAGGTGACCAGATGGCCGACATGATCGCGCCTTATAAAGGACTGCCGCCGCCAAGCAGGTTGGGCTCGTTACAAGACTCAATTGAAACAGCCAAAAAAACCGTGCCGGATATGCATGTTAGCTTCGTGGCTTTTCCTGGCAGTATGTTCTCCAGCCCGCATCATTACACGGTGTTTATGAAGGGAAATACACCGCTGACCTCGCGCTTGTTGCGCCCGGCGCTGATTGATGCGCAGACCGCGACGTTGACTGACTCCAGGGAAATGCCCTGGTATGTGAAAACCTTGTTGCTGTCACAACCGCTGCATTTTGGCGACTATGGTGGATTGCCATTAAAAGTCATTTGGGCGTTGCTGGACTTGGTCACGATAGTAGTGCTGGTGAGTGGGCTTTATCTCTGGATCAAACGCCGCCAGCATACCGGACAGCGCATTGCCGATCTTGAGCACAAGCATGCTGTCATGGCGAAAGGGGCCTTGCGATGAGTAAACGTTTTATCGACATTTGGGGCTGGCCGATTGTGCTAGCCCTGCTAACAACCCTGGGCTTGCTGGCTGCCTTGCTGGGCACTGGCATCTGGCACTGGCTCTCGTGGCTCAGCATGGCTTTTCCACTACTTATAATTTGGTATTACTGGCGTAGAAGCAGCATCAGAAAATAATCAAAAAAGACGCGCTTACCCCGCGTCTTTTTGCTAATTATTCGGGTTACTCTCGCGTTCGATTCGATGGCCTACTGACTTCGGATATAATCAATCCCCGTCACAGATTGTGGTGACAAAGGCAGCGGTCACCATACGCGCTTATCGTTGCATGTGTCCCCAATTGATAAAAACTAAACTTGTACTATATCCATGCCGAATATGCGTTTCTTTTCAACATTAACGACTTATATACTGAACGTGATGACGCCTCAAATGCGTTTAATCTGGGTGGTGACGTTTGGTTTAATGCTTACGGCTAACAATGCCCTGTTTGCACATTTGCTAAAGTATTTTCCTTGGCGGTTTGAACATGCGGGCTTTCTCATCAGTGTGACAATTTTCTTTACATTGATCACAGCCCTTTGGCTCATGCTCATTTGCCATGGCAGGGCGACCCGCTGGTTATTGGCCTTGATTGTGCTGGCGAGTGCGTTTACTGGCTATTATATGGATGAGTTCGGTGTGATCATTGATACGGTCATGCTGGATAATGCTTTAAAGACAGATAGCAAAGAAGTCGCTGGGTTACTCACCTGGAGTTTTGCGATACGTATGCTCTTGCTTGGCCTGTTGCCTGCGATATTGCTGATTTGGAAAACATCGACGCACTCGCTTGGCGTTGACTCGATTGTTGTGCGCCTAAAGCATATGGGCTGGCTATGCCTGGGTATTGTATTGGTGGTTGTGCCATTTAAGGCTGAGTACACGGAGTTTGTTCGTGAGCATAAGATTGTGCGCATGTATGCGAACCCCACCTTTTATAATTACTCGTTAATCAAGTGGGGCGCGGGCAAGCTGTTTAGCTCAAAAGTGAGCGGCCTAAGCAAGGTTGCTACAGAGAAAATCAATGTAGCACCAAGCGCATACCCTAAGTTGATGATCATGGTTGTGGGAGAGACGGCACGCTTTGATCGTTTTGCGCTCAACGGTTATCACAAGCCGACTAATCCGCGTCTGAGTAATGAGCAAGTCGTCAGTTTACAAAATGTCACTTCCTGTGGCACATCGACGGGTGTTTCTGTTCCTTGTATGTTCTCGATGTTGACGCGCAAACAATACAATGAAGAAAAAGCACTGCATATGCAGAATGCGCTGGATGTGCTGAGTGAACGCGGCGTCAAGGTGTTGTGGCGAGATAACAACTCCGATTCTAAGGGTGTGGCTTTGCGTGTGCCCTATGAAGACTTTAAGTCACCAAGCCAAAACTCTGTGTGCGAGGCAAACGAGTGTAGGGACATTGGCATGCTGGCTGGGCTGGATCAGTTTGTGAGCAAGAGCAAAGGTCATGACGTGTTGATTGTCTTGCATCAAATGGGCAATCATGGGCCTGAGTATTATCGTCGTTATCCTGATGAGTTTAAGCAGTTTATGCCTATTTGTATGACGGGACGCTTGTCCGAGTGCAGCCAACAGGAGGTAGATAATGCCTATGATAATGCGATCCTTTATACCGATTATTTCTTGTCTGAAGTGATTCAGTTTCTGAAAAAATATGATGCTCAACGTGAGACCGCCATGCTGTATGTGTCAGACCATGGTGAGTCATTAGGCGAACAAGGTATTTATTTGCATGCGGCACCTTATTTAGTGGCGCCTAAAGAGCAAACCCACGTGCCAGCCATTGTATGGTTCGGTCGTCACTTTAAGT